>JAIXOJ010000204.1 GCA_027486835.1 Chitinophagaceae bacterium | reverse complement strand
TTTAAGGAGTGTTGACGGTCATTTAAGGAGTGTTGACGGTCATTTAAGGAGTGTTGACGGTCTTTTAAGGAGTGTTGACGGACATTTCCGAGGTGTTGACGGTCATTTCCAAGGTGTTGACGGTCATTTCCGAGGTGTTGACGGTCATTTCCGAGGTGTTGATGGTCATTTCCGAGGTGTTGATGGTCTTTTCCGAGGTGTTGATGGTCTTTTCCGAGGTGTTGATGGTCTTTCCAGAGCTGTTGCCCCCGGTTCCCTAAAGGGATGTTTCGAAGATTATTGTAGAAACTAATACCACACATCAACCTCTGTCCAAGGGCAAGGGAATGGAAAGAAATAGCCCCCATATCCTTAAGGGGGTGTTCTGGTGGGGGATTCAGTACCGAGTAGCGATTTGAAGGTCTTTTTAAGAGTATTGATTTAAGTTGAAGTTGGAAAAAAACATCGACAGTATTTGATGCAATACTCAAAGTATTTGATGCAATACTTAATGTATTTGATGCAATACTAAAAGTATTTGATGCAATACTAAAAGTATTCGATGCAATACTCAAAGTATTCGATGCAATACTCAAGGTATTCGATGCATTACTCAAGGTATTCGATGCATTACTCAAGGTATTTGATTCAATATTCAAGGTATTTGATTCAATATTCAAAGTATTTGATGCAATACTCACGGTATTTGAAAGGATAATGAACGTTTTTATAACCTCTTTTAAGATAGTTTGGCTTGAGTCAGATGCTTTTAATTGGGGTTAATGATTGATGAATCGTTTTTATGGTAGATTAATCAATCATTGACGCGATTTGGGAAATGATAAAGGTGTTTTTATTGTTCTAGGTCATTTAATCGGTGGATTGTCAATGATATTCTTTTATCAATCATGCTATTGCCTTGGTATAAAAATAGAGGCAATATTTTGAAAAGGTTCATGGCTGCTGGGTTTTGGAGTGCATTAAACCTGTTAGGTTTTGGAAACCTGACAGGTTTTTTTACTGGTAAGCTTATTGTGAATGCAGACAATTAGTCTTGTTCAGAGGCGAAGTATTCATTTTAAATGTGGTAACCAAACTATAGTTTTTCTGCGAAATGTAGTTCGACCAATGTTAGTTAATCACTTTTTAGCCAATATTTCTTGGTATTGAATCAAAAAATGGTTGGGAAAACTGGTCACTTGTGACTGAGGGTGGCGAAGCCGTGGAATAGGTTTGATAAAAATTATTAGTCTATTTTGAAACAAATTAGACATTAAATTAGTGGTGTTTGAATTTTAAATTAGCGTAACGGATGAAAAGATATTTATTCTTTTTTTGGATATTATTAGTATTCAATCATTTATTTGGGCAAAATTATAATTCAAGTGGTATTTATACAGGACCTACTTTATCTGCACCTTTTGTTGTAGATTTTTCTTCTACTACCACTTGGGTACAGCCTTTACCTGCTGGAGGGTTGACTTCAAGCTTAACCCAAAGTGGTGATGTTGCTTTTGTAAACTGTATTCTACAAAACAGAACACCTACATCAGGAACAACCTCACAGACACTTCGTACGAATAATAATACAAGCATTATTTATTTCCCAAAGTTCGATAAGATAAATCAAATCACTTTTGAAGGTTACGTAGGTAGTGCCAACCAAGGGTTTTCAATACAAAGGTGGACGGGAAGTAGCTGGGTAACTTTTATAACTCAAAATTTCCCTTTTCCGTCTTGGGGTAGTTTAACTATTAATATTGGTATTGATTCTGCAGTACAACTAAGATATACTCAACAATCTGCTGGATTTATCAGTATAAGAAAAGTCACTATTTCAAGTAGTCCAATTGTGATATCAGGGCAGACATTTACAAGTCAATTTGCCATTTCGAATCTTTTTGATCTTACTATCCAAAATTGTACATTCAAAGATTTTACAGCATCACCAGGTGTTGAGATTAATAACTGTAAAAATGTTGTTTTTAAAAATTGCTTAGTAGATAACATTATAAGTCCCATTTCTCGTGGGTTAGCTGTTAGAATAAATAACTTTACGAATGTAGTTATTGATAGTATAATTATAAGAAATCATCATTCTACAAGCGGACATTCCAGTGCATTGAACATTGATGGGGCCAATTCGCAAAACATTACCGTCAAAAACTCTCAGATTTATGATGTGGACGGTGGAGGTATTGTAACTGAGGGTACCAGTACGGTAGATGTTGAGCCTGGGAAATCGACGCACGATAAACCAATTCCTGGTGTAAAAATTTTAAACAATTTGATTCATGATTGTGGATTAGCACAAGACGATTCACCTCTGCAAAATTCCCCAAAACATGGTTTGTACGTAAAAGCATGGGATTGTTTAGTGGAGGGTAACACCGTTTATAATTGTTTTGATGGTCAATGTCTTTCTATCAGAAGTACTGGGGTTGTTAGAGGAAATACTTGTTACAATGGTCGTTCTGGTGTGTTTTGTTATTGGGCACAAAAGCCTGCGGGGCCAAGCAATAAATTGATTGTAGAGAATAATGTTTTTTACCAAACCCAAAATATTATTTCTAGTTCCGATACAAGACCACTCCATACGGACATCCGTGTTTTGGGCATCAACCCTTGGCAAAATTCATCGGGAATGAAATTTGATGATTTTACGGTTCGATTCAATACTGTTGTCATGTACAATGGGGTGCAAACCTTAAGTACAATTCCAGTTGTTTTTTTGGGAGATAACTATACTAATGTAAAAGTTTATGGAAATTACATTGTTGACTTGCGAACCGTTACTAATACGCCTAAGTATTTAAGCAATATATGGGCAAGTACAATTACTACATCTTTAGCAAAGAACTCAAGTAACTATACCGCTTCTAATTTGAATGGGTTTGTTGATGGAGCAAATTTCGATTTTCGATTGGCGGGTTCTTCTCCTGCCGTGGATTTTGCAAACATTGAAACAGATTTTCCTACAACTGATATTGAAAACAATAAACGTGTGGGGGGAAGTTTAGATGCTGGGGCATATAATATTGCAAAATGGACTGGGGCAACCAATAGCAATTGGTCAATTTCTACCAATTGGCAGAACGGTAGTATCCCCAAAAGTGGAGCTGCTATTTTTATTCCTACGGCAGCAATAAACTATCCTTTATTAGATATAAATAGAACTATAGGTGATTTGAATTTACAAGGTGGGGCAAAACTGGCTATCAATGGAAAAACACTAACCATCGATGGTGCAGTGAGTGGCTTGGGAGCCATTACAGCGTCTTCTACCTCCAATCTAATGATTGGTGGTGGTGGTGCATTGGGAACAATTTATTTTGACCAAACATTAAGTGGCGCAAGCAACCAGTTGAATAATTTCACGATTAACAGAAATAATAGTGGTAGCCTAAATTTGGGTAATGCATTACAAATTATAGGAGTTTTGACACCAACTGCCGGAACTTTTAATACCAACGGCTTTCTCACTTTGAAAAGTATTTCCATTGCCAATTCGGCAATTGTTGGAAAAACTATTGGGTCGGTCATAGGAAATGTGACTGTGGAAAGGTTTATTCCGAAAGGCTACCGAGCTTATCGGGACATTGGGGCTGGCGTGTTCAATGCAGGTTCGGTATTTAGCAATTGGCAGGAAGGAGGCAGATACACTAATACTGGTTATGGCATTTTTATTACAGGCGGCACTCCTTTTCCAAGCGGCACGGTGAACAATGTGGATAATACAACTGGATTTGATAGGAGCATCAATGCCGTGAAATCTGCTTACTTTTATAAATCTGGTACATGGTCTGCCTTGACCAATACAACTACTGAACAAATAAACCCCTATTTAGGCTATCGATTATTGATTAGGGGGGATAGAAGTTTTAATATTTTCACAACACCAATAAATCCAATAAGCACGGGAATTTATCCAATGGTAAATGCCACTACCCTCAGGGCTAAGGGGCAATTGATTACGGGTAATGTTACTTTCAGCGTTTCAGGAGTACAAAATTCTGTTACGGGCTCTACTTATGTAAACAGTAGCTTCGGATTGAATTCGACCGCAAATGGTTATAGTTCGGTTGCCAACCCTTATGTATGTCCTATAGATTGGAAACTAGTGTATGATAATGGGCGGTTGACAAATCTACAGCCAAGCTACTATTATTTAGACCCCACTTTTGGTTCGGTAGGGGCTTATGTGAGTTATAACCCAGTGAGCAATGTATCGAGCATGGGAGCATTAAATAGGCGTTTTATACAGGCAGGTCAGGCTTTTTTCGTTCAAAATGCAGCAACAGGATCTCCTAGACTTATCATAACCGAAGCGGAAAAATCTGATACTGCTACTAAAATGAGTGTTTTTGGTGCTGTAGTAAATTACAGCAAGATTTTTATTGGATTACTTAAACAAAATGGAACGGAATACAAACAAATGGATGGGGCGGTATCGGTGTTCAGTACCACTTTTAGCAATAACTATGGAGTTGAGGATGCCGTTAAAATAGGAAATGCTTTTGATAATTTGGCCGTAAGCAATAGTTTGGCCATTACGCATGGCTTTTATAATTTGAGTATAGATGGGCGAAAACCTGCAATTAATGGGGATAGTATATTGATATATCTAAATTCTTTGAGTGATGTAACTGGCTATCGTTTGCAATTTGATGCTACTCAATATGTTGGTACGGGCTTGAGTCTCTATTTGTATGACAAGTATTTATTGAGTCATACAGCCCTTGGTAGTGGTATAACGGATGTTGACATTACGTTGGATACCAATAACAAGGCAACTTATCAAAATAGATTTGCTATTGTGTTTAAATCTATCCCTTTGCCTATCGGGGCCATTAATTTGACAATAAAATCGGAAACTTCAGGGGTTACATTGTCTTGGAATGACATGGAATACCACAATGCAAAGTATTATATTGTTGAAAGTAGCCAAGATGGGGTTTCATTCAAAACGGTAGATAGTTTTCAAGTATCGCAATCTTTAAAGAAGGAGTACCAATATTTCGATACAGCTTCTTTTAATGGTAAAATCTATTACCGAATAAAGAGCGTGCAAAATGATGGTAGCCTATTGTATAGCAATATCGCTTTTACTGCAATTAAATCAGAAAGAGAAAATAGTTTTTCGGTATATCCCAATCCTTCAACTTCAAAATCAGTTCAAGTAGTTTTCAAGAAAGCTACAAAAGGGGAATACCAAATGGGTGTTTATGATTTGAATGGGCGGAGAATTTCACAAAGATTCATTGTTCATAATGGTTGGAGTAACGTTTATCCAATTGGTTGTAATGCCGCTAACGGACTATACGTATTAGTTATTAGCAAGCTAAATAAGGGGATGGAACAAAAAGTATATAGTGCTAAAATTAAAGTTGCGAGATAAGGGTTCGAATAATACTAAATATATTAATAAATAATTAAGTTATGAAAAAGGTAAGCTGTATGAAATCATGGGTTATTAAAGGGATTTTAATGTTTTTATTGGGTGTACTAGTGAGATATTCCTATGCTCAAAATTTCAATATTAAGTTTCCACAAACTGGTGGAAATCAGACAGCCGATAAGGCTTCTGGAATTGTTACGAATGCGTTTTTGGATGCAAAAATCAATAAGGACAGTGTAAAGAAACTCGCCCCTAAGTTTTTGCGTTGGCCAGAAGGTGCAACTGGAAATTGGATTCACTTTGATAAAAAAAATCCTTCAACATTTAAGGTAGGCATACATGATAAGGATAATTGGATGGTAAGGTATATCAAAGCAAATACCGAAGATTGGACAGTTACACCTGAGTTTGGTTTTGACCAATACATAAAACTGTGCAGGGAAGTTGGTGCAGAACCCATCGTAATCATTGGGATTGAAGCTATTTATTCCAAATTAGGAGCTGATAATATGTCTAGAAAAGAAGTGATAGAGTCGGCCAAAGAATTTGTGAAGTATGCCAATAAAAAAATGAAATACAATATCAAGTATTGGGAAATTGGTAATGAAGATGATTTGTGCGGTTCCAACTCGGTGGTTTATGCGGAGATATTCAATGACATAGTGCCACAGTTGAAAAAAATTGACCCCACTATTTTGTGTGGTGCCAATTCCATTTCTGGAATAAAGGGTTTTGAAGAGTTGGTGCCGTTGGTTCAAGCAAAGGCTGATTTTTGGATAGAGCATAGTTATGCATTCTTGAACCAAACCCGATATGAAAAATGGTGTCTTAATGCAGCGGGTTGGGATTGGGCAGGAGGTGTAAAAGACTTTCATAAGGTATTGGATAAATATCCTGATGCTGCCAAGCGGGTTTTTGTAACCGAAATTGCAAGTTACACCCCTAAAGAAAAATCCAAGGAAGATGGAGATAGAAATACGAAAGGAGCATCCAATATTACTTGGAAAGGATTGTTGAACATTCAGATGCACTTAGAAGCTTTGAGCCGTCCTTACACAAAAGCCTCCCTTTTTTGGAATACACGTTGGTCAAATGAGTCATTTGTTTCTTACAATATTTTTCGGGAAGATTATAGTATTACACCCGTAGGTCTTTCCCTTGCAGCATTTGCCCCCTACTTATATAGCAACTTAAGCCCGAAAATGACTTCCGATAGTGTAATCCTTTGGTATTCTCACAATAATTCACTAGATAAATCAAGTGTATTTCTTTTAAACCCGACCCAAAAAAACATCACCGCTATGGTAAAACTTAATGGATTTAAGGGAGATTTGAAATATGATAAATGGTTGTACAGCGGTTCTGCTCCTAATTCTGAAGATGTAACGTTGAAACAGCTTCCGTCAGAACCGTTAACCTCAGACAATTTTTCTGTTATATTACCACCTTTATCTTTTACGGTACTTGATTTCAATAAGAGATAAATAGATTATATGGTGTTTTTGTGTAGTCAAATACAATGCGTGTAGGTTTTTAAAAAATTCGGATTAATGAAAAAATGCAGAATTAAATTCTTAATATTTTTTGGAGTAGCTGTTCTATCTCAATCAAGTAGTTATTCACAGCAATTTTCTGCGGTTATTAATAATAATCTCGACAAACAGGACATTAGTTTTTCAAAAGCGGGAGAAAGTCCCAAAAACACTGGATTAATAGCTGAGGGCATGGGTCAGGAATCCTTTCACCCTGTGTCAAAACGCGTTGATTCAATGATGGTTTTGGTAGCTAATTGGCAAATAAAGCATTTTGATGAATCTGTAAAAAAAGTGTATAAATGGCCCAATGACCACAAACTATGGGCATGGACTAATGGAGTTTTATATCGGGGTATCCTTGAATTGGCAAAAACAACAGAATACCCCGAGTATTGGGATTTCCTAAAAAGCATCGGCCAAAAACAGCAATGGGATTTGGGCCCTAAAATTTACTATGCAGATGATATTTGTGTGGGGCAGATGTATGCGGGTATGTACAAGAAATTTAAAGACACTGCAATGTTAAACCCAACCAAAAAAAGACTACAGTACATTATTAACAACCCCAAAAAAACATCCTTGGATTTCACGATTTCAAACAATCAAGACAGATGGAGTTGGTGCGATGCCTTGTTCATGGCACCGCCAGTTTTTGCAATGTTGGGTAAAATAACTGGTACGGATAGCTATTTTAAATTCATGGATAGGGAGTTTTGGACAACTTTTGATACATTGTATAACAAAAAAGATAGTTTGTTTTTCAGAGATACCCGGTATAAAAGCATGAAGGAAGCGAACGGAGCCAATGTATATTGGGCAAGAGGCAATGGATGGGTGATAGGCGGATTGGCAACAATCTTAGACAATATGCCCAAGCAATATCCATCTAGGAAACGATACATAAAATTGTACCAAGAGATGATGACACGTATTGCCCGTATGCAGGATGAGCATGGCTTTTGGCATCCAAGTTTATTGGATTACAAAAGCTATCCTATTCCTGAAACAAGTTCAACTGCATTTTTTACTTACGGATTGGCATGGGGGATTAATCGTGGTTATTTAGACCGAAAAATTTACGAGCCTATAGCGTTTAAGGCTTGGAATGCACTAGAATCCGCGGTACATACAGATGGAAAATTAGGTTGGGTGCAAGAAATAGGGGCAGACCCAGCTAAGGTTTCTTATGAGGATACGGAAGTGTATGGGGTAGGGGCTTTTTTACTTGCGGGGAGTGAAATGATTAAATTAAAAAGCACACAATAATTTAAGACTTGCACTTAATTGAATGCAGTGTCAACAACCAAAAATGGATAAAAAGAATAAGCTTATTTGTAAAATGGTGAAAAATATTATAGTGTTATTGCTTTTATTCCCTTGTTTGGTTTTTGCACAGAAGGAATGGGTGAATCCTACTTCGGAGATAGCGGTTCATCCACGTTTATTATTGCCCGTTGATTCTGTGAAAGCCTTACAGCTCAACTTGTCAAGTGATACTTTTTTAATGAGAATCCATAATGACCTAATTGAAGCGTGCAATAAGATTATCCAATCGCCTCTTTTAGAAAGAAATCAAATTGGACGTAGAATACTCCATACTTCTGATGAATGTTTGCGTAGGGTTTATTTTCTATCATACGCTTTTAGAATGACGGGCAATATTCAATTTGCGCAAAGGGCAGAAGCAGAACTATTAAATGTTTGCGGGTTTAAAGATTGGAATCCCTCCCATTTTCTTGATGTGGCAGATATGACTTTAGGCGTGGCAATAGGCTATGATTGGCTGTATGAAGTGTTGCCAATTAGTTCAAAAAATATCATTAAGGAATCAATTGTAGCTAAGGGATTGCAACCTTCTTTAAGCAACCAAGGTTGGTTAACAAGAAACAATAACTGGAATCAAGTGTGCAATGCGGGTATGGTTTATGGTGCACTGGCAGTTTTTGAAGATTTTCCCAAACTATCTTCTACCATCATTAACAGAGCCATTGAAAGTGTAAAAATACCCATGAGAGAGTATCGGCCCGATGGTGCTTATCCTGAGGGTTATCACTATTGGGGTTATGGTACAGGATTGAACGTGATGTTAATAGATGCGCTCGAAAAATCTTTTGGCAGCAGCTACGATTTAAAGGAGAATGTTGGATTTAATAATACCGCAAACTTTATTTTACACAATCTAGCACCGTCTCATTTATGCTTTAATTATTCGGATGCAAGTGCCAGTGGGAATCTAAATGCCGTCGCTTTTTGGTTTGCAAAAAACAATCATGATGTTTCATTACTGTGGAATGAGAAAATATGGCTGGGTAATGAGGAAAAAGGAAATTACCTTAAAGACCCATTTCTACCCAATGTATTGATTTGGAACAATGGAGTGGATTTAAACCATCTTTCGGTTCCCAAAAATTTGAGTTGGACTGGAAAAGGTTTAATTCCTGTATCATTTATGCGCACTTCTTGGACCGACACAAATGCTATTTATGTGGGTATAAAAGGTGGAACTGCATCTGCCAGTCATGCCCACATGGACATCGGCTCGTTTGTAATGGAGGCTAATGGAGAAAGATGGGCTATGGATTTTGGGGCAGAAAATTATAACTCCATTGAAAAAACGGGAATTGATTTATGGTCAATGAATCAAGAAGCTCCACGCTGGAAATTATTCAGATACAACAACCTGTCGCACAACACACTCGCTTTTGATAGTGCTTTTCAACTGGTTGAAGGCAATGCTCCAATCATCAATATAATTGCACTACCCAAAGCAATGAGTTCGGAAATAGATCTTAGCTCGGTTTATGCCAACAAAGTAAAATCTGCCAAAAGAAAAATTTCAATAGTCAAGAAACGTTTGGTATCAATTGAAGATGAAGTAATTGGAAATGAAAAGGAAGTAACGATGCGCTGGAATATGTTGACAGACGCTACTGTTCAATTGTTGGATTCGCTTACGGCTGAACTAACAAAGAATGGTAAAAAATTACTACTAAAGGGCAAGTCAAAAGGGGTATTTCAAGTAAAAACATGGTCGGCACAACCATCCACTGCTTTTGAATCTACCAATCCAGGAAAAATATTTGTAGGCTTTGAAGTGATAGTACCAGCAAATAAGAAAACAACTTTTGAGGTGAAATTATTACCAGAAAATTATAATGTAAAATGAAATTAAACAAACGAATAGTTGGAATAATTGCATTCCTCTTTACATTTTGTAGTAATGCCTTTTCACAGCAATATTACCAAGGAGGCGTTTGGGGTGATAATGGTGATGGTACATTTAATAACCCAGTTTTACCTGCAGATTATAGAGACCCCGACATCATTCGAGTTGGTAGCGATTATTATATGATTACCTCTACTTTTTGGATGTCGCCCGGAATTACTATTCTTCATTCAAAGGATTTAGTGAATTGGTCTTATTTTTCAGCAGCAGTCCCCGACATCACCAAAATCAACAAACTCTATACTTGGTATAATATTACCTACCCCGGTGGGATATGGGCACCCTGTATTAGTTACAATAAAAAAACAAAACTGTATTACATCCATTGGGGCGACAATGCGCTTGGCTTTTTTGTGGTAACCGCTTCTTCAATCAAAGGTCCTTGGAGCGATCCCAAGGAAGTTACTTTTCAGGGAAAACCCATCGGTCCTCGACATGATGATTGTGGAGTATTGTGGGAGGAGGATGGAAATGGATACATGGTTTACAACGAAATCGGGTTTGACAGGCAATTTAATAACCATTTACACAAGTTGTCAAGTGATGGAGCCACTTTGCTGGATAGTGGATTGGTTATCCATCAAAACAAAGACGGTTATGGCATGAACCAAACAGGTGCGGAAGCCTATAAATTATTTAAGAAAGATGGGTTATACTATTTGTGGCACAATGAAATTGCATCAGATGGAAAGCGTAGGTTGTGCATGATGCGGTCAAGCTGCATGTATGGTAAACAAGCTGACGGAACTGATGGTAATTTCGAGCATCCTGGCAAATATGAGCATGGGCAATATTTTATTTGGGGATATAGAGGGCCTAATCAAGGAAATTTAGTGCAAACACCTGATGGAAAAGATTGGTACTTGGTCACCCATTTAGATGCCGCGGAAATTGAAGGGGCGCCTATTTGTGTTGTACCCATGAAATGGGAAAATGGTTGGGTAATGCCCATAACTACTCCAAAAGGAGAACTCGGAGCCACCATGGATGATGAAAGGCTTTGGCGAAACATTAAAAAACCACTTCAAGGACAAGCCAAAACAATTCCTGCAACCAGTGATGAATTTTCAACCCCAGTCTTGGGATTGCAATGGTTGTGGAATCACCAACCCAATAATAAATATTGGAGCTTAACGGAAAGGCCAGGTTTTTTGCGGCTTTATGCCTTGTCACCTCTGAAATATTGGGTGGAAGAAAACAATTTGGCTATTGCAGGGAACACGGTTTATCAGCGATTGGTAAGAAACAAACAAAACACGATCAGTTGTAAATTGGATATTTCTAAAATAGTCAATGACCAAAACGCTGGATTGATTTTATCTCATTACAGAGATTATTCAGCCATAGGTGTGGCGCAGATTGGCGACAAAAGATTTTTGCGTTATTATGAAAGTGAAGCATTCCTCTCCAATAAGGACAAAAATATTGCTATCTGTGGTAATGAAATCCCTTCTGAAACCAAAGAACTGTTTCTTAAAAGCGTTTCTGATTTTAACGGCAACAATCAGTTTTATTATAGTTTGAATGGTAAAGACTACATGGCTTTTGGTGAGAAATACCAAATGAGAAACAGTGGTCATCGAGGATATTACATCGGCTTGTTCAATTATAACAACAAGAAAATAGAAGGTTACATCGATGTAGATAGGTTCGATTATGAAATGCAATCTTCGAGATAAGGTTATTGCTTTATCGAGTTATTTTAAAAAAAAATTTAATGATCACAAGATTTGCATTGTTTTTTAGTTTGATAGTTTGTATAGGTATTGGTTATGGTCAAGAAAATAAGGCGTTAGGAATCATTGGATTTAAAGATGCCTGCACTTATGGTTTTTCCCCTGACTCCTCTGGTATCCAAAATACGATTGCCTTACAAAAAGCAGTTGAAAACGGTGGAACAATCATCGTTAGCAAGCCCGGCATTTATAAAATTGCAGGAACGGTCTATATAGGAAGCTATACCACCTTACAATTTGGTAATAATGTATTCCTGAAAAAAGTGAATGAAAAGGGGCTGTTTTCCCATGTTTTGCTAAATAAAGGTGCCCTAACCAAGACCTATGATGAACACATTGTTATTGACGGCTTGCAAATCATGGTCAATGGGATGGATAAACAAACCAACGAAGTTTTTGGACTGCGAGGGCATCTAGCATTTTTTTATGTGAAAGACCTCAGGATAACCCACTTTAGATGTTTGGATGTGATGAAACAGCAATACTGTATTCATGTTTGTACGTTTGATGACCTAATTGTTGACGATGCAATTATCAAGGGAGATAAAGACGGGGTACATTTAGGGAAAGGGCAAAGATTTAGGATTAGCAATTGCGTTTTTAATACCTATGATGATGCAGTGGCCTTAAATGCACATGATTATGCTACTGGTAATCCTGAATTGGGGTGGATAGAAAAAGGCATCATCGAAAATTGTTGGGATTTGAAAGGGGCTGAAAAAGATACGGTTGGTTATTTCTGTAGAATAATAGCAGGAGGCTGGATAGATTGGAAAAAAGGAATGCAGGTGCAACAATCTGATGCTATTGTTTCCAATGGGCGCATTTATAGAGTAAAGGCAAAACCCGATGGTACTGTATATACTTCATTAACCCAACCCATACACGACACAGGGGTAAGTACATTGGATGGAATAAATTGGGTCATGGTTCAAAAGGATACTATACATACCTGCGGGGTAAAGAATGTTATTTTTAAAAACATTTTCCTTGAAAAGCCTAGGATAGCACTATCCATACATTTTGACAATGATAAGTACAGCCGATCTTATTATCCAGGAGCAGCGATCCCCATGCAAAAGCAATTCACGTTTGACAATATCAGGGTGCTATTCAACAATGAAAAACCTTTTTTAGATGTTAAAACACCTGTGGATGTTGTAACCATCAGCAATTCAAGCATCAACAACAATACGATACGGTTTCTAAGCAATAAGGCCATGAAGGATTATTTTAAGACTTCCATCAATATTTATGGTTGTGTTTTCAATTGCAACGCATCCTATAACTTAATAACAAATGAAATTGATAAAAAAGAAATTCATCTAAAGACTTTTGGAAACATGGTGATGAACAATGGATTTAAAGCTGGTATTATTTCAGGAGGTGGCAGATTTTTAGTTGATTCGGATTTGATAGGATTGGAGAAAATATCTAAAAGCGTAGAATCAAAGTGACAATATTTATTGGATAAGGTAACAGTTTGCATTACTTTTTTTAGTTTTCCTATGACGATTATGGTTTTCCCAGAAAACAGGTTTATAGGCATCAAAAAGGCCATTTACTTTCTCAGGGTTTCCACCTTTAGGAAAGGTTCTTATGCTAACAAAAGAAAAGGATTACAGTAGCGTGAAATTACCTCCATTTACAATTTCGATGTTATGAAAATTGAATAAGTTGAAATATTATGATTCGTGATAAAATAAATTCTGGAAATATGGTTAAGTGTGGTTATGCAAAGAAACAGTTTGGGATTTTATTTATTTTAATCCTGTTATTTAATGGCGCATTTGCTCGCAAATTTTATTTTGCCAATGCTGGTTTAAATAGTTATTCCAGTACGCAGGCGCAAAATCCAAACACCCCTTGGCAAACATTGGCTGCTTTTACTTCGTTTAGAAACAATTTGTTGCCGGGCGATTCATTTCTTTTTAAAAAAGGGGATGTTTTTTATGGCACTATCGATTTACCAGCTTCGGTATTGGTAAATGGTAGCACAGCAAAGCCCATTTATTTTGGTGCTTGGGGTGGGGGTAGTAAATTACCTGTTTTGGATGGACGACTAAAACTAACGAGTTGGGTAAATGTGGGTGCCAATCTATGGGAGGCCACCAACAGCAATTTATTCAGTATGCCATCGGCATTAATGGTGAATGACCAATTGCAGCCCTTGGGCAGGTATCCTAATAGTGATTCAAGCCAGCCTTATCTTACCATTACTTCGCATCCTACAGGTTCTTCAACACAATTTACGGACAATGAATTACCCTCTAATCCCAATTGGACAGGAGCTGAATTGGTAATTAGAAATAAATCTTACACCATTGAGCGAATAGGGGTTTTGTTGCATTCAGGTAATACTATTACTTTATCAAGTGCTACGGGATATGAAATTGAGAATGGAAAAGGATATTTTTTTCAGAACCACCCTACTGCTTTGGATAGAAATGGTGAATGGTGTTTTTTCAGTGGAAGCAATAAAATACGATTATATAGCACAACAAATCCCAATAGCCAAAGCATCACCGTGGCCAATACCAATAATCTTATAAGTTTTAATTCAAAATCAAATTTTATTATAGATAGTTTACAGTTGGTGGGATCTAAAAATTCAGCTGCAAGCTTTACAAGATCTAGTAATTTGGTTTTACGTAATTGTATTATTAATAACTGTGGTCAGGGTGCGATTGATATTTTGCCAAGTTCATCTCCCAATAACAATATTTTAATTGAGAACAATGAAATTAGCAATACAGAGGGTACCGCTATTGATGGGTTTGGTGATAACCTAATTTTCCGCAACAACCGTTTCAATAACATTGCAAAATGGGTTGGGATGTCTTCTGGTGCACAAAACTATTGGGGCATTTACACGCTTGGCAATGGTATAACGATAGAAAGGAATCGCTTTGACACGGTGGGTGGTGGTGTAATATATTTTTTATGGTCAGGAAATGTATTGATAAATGAAAATTACATAAACTATTACACGTTTGTTTTAGACGATGCAGGGGGTATTTATTGCTGGTGGAATGGTACAGCCGCTACCAACATGGTGAACCGAAAAATCACCAATAACATTGTATTAAACGCAGTTGGAGCATCTGGTGTTAATTCTCCATCAGAGGGGATATATATTGATGATCGTACCACAGATGTGGAAGTGACAGGTAATACAGTGGCCAATTGTAGAAATGCTGGTATTTATGTGCATAATGCTAACAATGTTCGAGTAAAAAACAATTTGGTATATGGATGCAAGCGAGCTTTATGGGTAAAACACGACAATTTAGCGGCTACTTATCCTGTTCAAAATTGTGATATTCAAAACAATGTATTCGTGAATCCAGATGTTAGCAATGATAAAATTATGTTGGAATATCTCACAAGAAGTGAAATGCCTGATTCTAATTTGGCAGCATTAGGAGTGTTAAACAATAATTATTACGTACAGCCATTTTCCAAAAATGAAACATTCAATTATTTTTATAAACCCAGTTCTGCCTTGCCGGCTACAACTTCCTTAACAGGTAATTTATCTTGGTGGAAGGGCTTTAGTGGCTATGATGGTGCTAGTCTGTTGAGTCCAAGATATTTCCCACCATATATTCCATCTTCTTCAACCAATGAAGTGAGGAATAGCAATTTTACCAGTAACACCAGCAATTGGGTAAACTGGAATCCTGCAAGCAATTCTTCCACCATTTCGAGGGTGACGAACCAATTGGATGGTGGTTGTTTAGCGTTTACGGTAACTGGAACAGGTGGCATTAATTCTTCTCAATTAAAAGGGGTTTTAACAAATGGATTTACGCTAACGGGGGGAGATACTTATACATTGAAATTCAGCTTAAAGAGTACCACTACAGGAAATATGGTGGTATATGTAAGGGATAATTTTACTCCATTTACGAATGCTACAAAAAAGTTTTCTGTTGTTTTTTCTACAAATAGACAAGAAATTGAGTTGCTGATGCCCATTGTTGCAAGCATTAGTAATCCAATCTTGATGTTTGAAATAGGACCAGAGGATGGAACGGTTTATTTAGACAATGTAGTGTTTCAAAAAGTTACCTTGAGCAATCCCGACGATTGGATACGTTTCGAATACAATGCATCAAGCAATAATAAAAGCATCATCTTGGCCGAAAGTTACATTACTCCACAGGGAATAAAATACCTAGCTGGTAGCAGTTATGTTTTGCCTCCTTTGGGTAGTGTGGTATTGTTGAAAGATACCATTAAGGGAGTGTTACCCTTATCTATCCAATTAAAGGGCGTGAAGAATAGCAAGGGCATACGTCTTAGCTGGGCAAACAATATGATGAGTGAAGCTGCTTATTTTGAATTGGAGAAATGGTCGCAAGTAATAAACGGTTGGAAAAAAATTGCTGGTATGAACGAGAACTCATTTTTTCAAGAAAACAACGAGTATGTTTATTTTGACGCTGCAAATAACCTTTCTGCTTCAAATATTTACCGTTTAAAAGTGTTGCAAAAGGATGGAGCATATCATTATAGCAATATTGTACGAATCAATACAGAAAGTAATGGTATTGATGACGGATTGTTGGTTTACCCCAATCCAGTGAAAAGCAATAGTTCGTTTACTATAAGCCTAAGCAACCAATTTGATAGCGAAAAAAGCCAGTACCAATTGACGGATATTGCTGGAAACATAATTCGCACTGGATCAATTAAAAATCGAATAGCAATCATATCGACAAGTGGATTAGCATGTGGTAATTACTTTATCAACATCAATAACCGCGTTTCCTCTAAAATAATTGTTAGGTAGGGAAAGCTATTTTTTTGAGTAAATATTTCAAACTGTGTGTCTTCAAATTTGAAACATTAAAACATGGTAAATATGAAATGGATTTTTGGTCTATTTATCATAATCGTTTGTTTTTCATCTAAAGGTTTTGCCCGAAAATTCTATTTTGCCAATGCTGGGTCAAATAGTTATACCAGTGCTCAAGCGCAAAATCCAAGCACACCTTGGCAAACTTTGGCAGCATTCACATTATTTAGAAACAGTTTATTGCCAGACGATTCTTTTTTGTTTAAACGTGGGGAGGTTTTTTATGGCACCATCGATTTGCCTTCCTCTGTTTCGGTGAATGGATCAACTACCAAACCGATTTATTTTGGTGCCTGGGGCAGTGGCAATCAATTACCTGTTTTGGATGGTCGATTAATATTGACCAGTTGGGTAAATGTTGGTACTAACTTATGGGAGGCAACCAACAGTAACTTAACAAGTATGCCTTCTGCATTAATGGTGAATGACCAATTGCAGCCCTTGGGCAGGTTTCCTAATAGTGATTCAAGCCAGCCTTATCTTACCATTACAACACATCCCACGGGTTCTTCTACACAATTTTCTGATAATGAATTACCCGCTAGTCCTGATTGGACAGGAGCTGAATTGGTTATCCGTAATAAATCGTACACAATTGAGCGAATAGGGGTTTTGTCACATTCGGGTAATACGATTACTTTATCAGGTGCTACGGGATATGAAATCGAAAATGGAAAAGGTTATTTTTTTCAGAACCATCCAGATGCCTTGGATAGGGAAGGGGAATGGTGTTTTATAAGTGGCAGTAATACAATACGATTGTATAGTATTACGAACCCCAATATTCAAAGCATCACTGTGGCCAATACCAATAACCTTATTAATTTCCATACAAAGTCAAATTTTATTATAGATGGCCTACAGTTGGTGGGATCCAAAAATTCTGCTGCAAGCTTCACAAGATCAAATAATTTGATTTTGCGTAATTGTGTTATTAATAACTGTGGTCAGGGCGCGATTGATATTTTGCCAAGTTCATCTCCCAATACTAATATTTTAATTGAGAACAATGAAATTAGCAATACTGAGGGAACGGCCATAGATGCGTATGGCGATAACCTAACTTTTCGTAACAACCGATTTAAGAACATAGCTAAATGGGTTGGGATGTCTTCGATTGCACAAAATTATTGGGGCATTTATACGCTTGGCAATGGTATAACAATAGAACGGAATCGCTTTGACACGGTGGGTGGTGGTGTTATATATTTTTTATGGTCAGGAAATGTGTTAATAAATGAAAATTACATAAACTATTACACGTTCGTTTTAGACGATGCTGGGGCCATTTATTGTTGGTGGAACGGTACTGCTACCGCCAATATGATCAACCGAAAGGTCACCAATAATATCGTATTGAACGGTGTTGGGGCATCTGGGGATAATTCTCCATCGGAAGGTATTTATGTGGACGACCGCTCTCAAAATGTAGAAGTAACTGGCAATACGATAGCTTATTGTAAGAATAGTGGTATTTATATACACAATGTAAAGAACGTACAAGTTAAAAACAATTTTGTATATGGATGCAGGCGTGGCTTATGGATAAAACACGACAATTTAGCAGCAACCTATCCGGTTCAGAACTGCGATATTCAAAACAATACATTTGTAAGTTCGGATATAATTGCAGGTAAGCAGTTGCTTGAATATGGTACTAAAAGCGAAATGCCTGATTCTAATTTGGCTGCTTTGGGTGTGCTAAACAATAATTTTTACATTCAGCCATTTTCAAAAAGCGAGATATTTAATTATTTCTATAAACCTACTTCTTCGCTTCCAGCCACTACATTTATTTCTGGAAATCTATCTTGGTGGAAGGGGTTCAGTGGTTATGATGCAAACAGTATATCAAGCCCTGTATATTTTCCTAAATACACCAGTTTGTTGAGTGCGAATTTGATTTCAAACGGTACATTCAACACAAACATCAATGGATGGAGTACTTCTAATGGTACTGGCAATACAGCAACCAGGGTTTTTACAACAGGGGTATTAACTGGAGGTTCCCTACAATTTTCTACTACAGGGACAGGCTCCAGCAATTCTTCGCAACTTATTTGTCCTTTAAGTACCAGCATTTCATTCACAAAAGGCGAATTCTATTTACTAAAATTTACCATCAAGGGAACTGTTTCTACCGCCATTAATTGTTATTTATTAAACAATGCATCTCCTTTTACAGCAGCTTCCACCCAATTTGAAATTGCAGTAAACGATGTGGCAACCGAATGCGAATACATCATCCCAATTTCTACCTCGGTTCCAACGCCGCGTGTGATGTTTTTAGTTGGACCGGAAGATGGGGTAATCAATATAGACAATGTGGAATTCTATAAAGCAACCCCTTCCAACGTAAATGATTATATCCAGTTTGAGTATAATGAAACTACTGTCAGTAAAACAATAGTGGTAGCCCGCCCCTCCATCACACCACAAGGAATTTCATATCCAGCGGGAAGCACCATCTTATTATCACCCTTTCAGTCGATTGTTCTGCTCAATGCAGCCAGTATGGAATATCAATGGAGCGGTGCAACCAACAGGGTTTGGCTGGATAGAAACAATTGGAGCAAAGGGTTTCTGCCTTACAGTGGCGCGAATGTTTCATTTCCTAGTGGGCTTGCCAATTATCCCATATTGGGTGCTAATACTTCTGTTGGCAAGTGCAATCTTCAGGCGGGGTCAAGTATTGGGCTCAATGGCTTCAATTTTACTATAGCTGATTCGATTATGGGTACAGGTTCCTTGATTGGTTCACCGCAATCGAGCTTACAGTTGCAAGGGGTTGGCACTCTTTATTTTTCCCAACAAACAAATGGTTTTTCCAATTCGCTTAATTCATTAACCATCAATACTACTGGAACTATTACACTTGCAAATCCTTTGAAACTAACCAACCTTTTGAAGTTAACAACTGGCACTTTGGTATCATCGGGTAATCTAACATTGGTAGCAAGTAATAATGGTGTAGCGAGAATTCCTGCTTTAGGGGGCAATATCTTAGGGGACGTGGTTTCGCAATTGTTCGTTCCCGCTAAAGTGCAGAGAAAGTATAGTTTTATGGGTAGTGCTATTAGCCAATCCATCAATAACGCCTGGCAGCAACAAGTGTACATAACAGGTGTTGGCAGTGGGGGAGCGGTTTGTGGTAGTAGTTTTGGTAATGGTGGCTTAACAGACAGGTATAATAGTAATGGTTTCGACAAAACCCAAACCAATACCCCAAGTATGTATAGTTACAATTCCACGCAAGTAAACGGTACAAGATGGGTTTCGATACCCAACACACACAATACCAATTTAATTCCTGGCATCGGATATAGGTTGAATATCAGGGGCGACCGGAACTTGGGGTCTTGTTTAGATCAATTGGGGAGCAATGCCCCTGCACCGCCAACTGCTGTTATACTCAGTGCAACAGGTTCTATTACGCAGGGAAATGTTACGGTTGGTCTTAACGACACCAACTTGCATCTATATACATTGCTCGCAAATCCATACCCCTGTCAAATCAGTTTTTCGGCATTTAAAGCAGCCAATACTAACATCAACAACAAATTCTGGACATACAGCCCCTATGGAAATGGGAATTACACCACATATTCCAATGGTTTGGTTAGCAATGCGGCATCGGGATATAACCAAACCAATGCAGATTATCTAGCGATAGGGCAGGCATTTTTTGTGGAAGCAAATAAATCGGGCAATACAGTAACGTTCAAAGAGTCAAACAAAACGGATTCTTTGATTCCCAATTTCCAATATTTCGGCGCAGGCAATAATCAAATTATTCGATTGGGATTGTTTAATACAGCCAATGACTTGTTGGATGAGTGCGTTTTGCGCTACAATAATTATGGTTCAAAACAATATTCCATGGATTGGGATGCCGTTTCCTTAGGTGGAGGGAGTCAATCGCTTACAAGTGTAAAAGGCACTCATTTATTGGCCATTGCCACAAGGGCGTTTGACAGTTCTGCCGATACGGTTTCTTTGAACATTAAAAGCAGTCAAGTTGGTTTGTTCCATCTACAGCTTAGGGAAATCACTGGTTTTGATGCAGGGTTTCAATACCTGATAAAGGATAATTTTTTGGGAACAAGACAAGCTGTTCATCTCACAAATGGTTATTCGTTTTACGTCACCAATGACACTGCCAGTTATGGCAGCAATCGATTGGCATTGATTATTGTAAAGTCTAGTCCATTGTCTGTTTTATTTGGTGATTTATTAGCGGAAGAAAAAAACAATGCTGGGGTAATTTCTTGGTCAATCAATGAATCAGCAGCGGTTGATTACTGTAATATTGAAAGGGAAACAAAGGGGGGTAATTATGAAGCCATTGGCAAAGAGCGCAGCTTAAATGCAAGCCCCAATGGGTATCAGTTTATCGACTATCATTTGCCCAATACTTCCTATATAAATTATCGCGTTGCAGCGGTTTTTAAAACAGGGAATAAGGCGTATAGCAAGTCAGTAACAATTCGTAGAAAAAGCGATGGAATTACTACTTCCATTTTCCCCAACCCGACTAAAGACCTCTTACATATCCATGGGCTGGGGATGCTTTCCATAACAATTATTGATGCAACGGGAAGGGTAGTAATCAATCAACAAAACAAGGGCATTGAAAGTACTTCAATAAATGTAGCGGGTTTGGCAATGGGCAGCTATACCGTAAGGATAGAAAGATCTGGTATGATAGAGCAAAGGAAGTTTGTGAAGGAATAGCTGCATAACAAAGTATTTCGGGTTCAAATTTTTACTTCCCTTTAATTATGAAAATGTTTTAAGTTTTATGAGAATAGAAAAAATGGTGTTATGTTTTGTGGTATGTTTATTTATTGGAAAAGTAAATGCCCAAGATTCTTTGCAAGTTTCCTCTCCTGATGGAAAACTTTCTTATCGGTTTATCTTAAATGCCGATGGTAAAATAGCCTATGAGGTTCAATACAAACAACGGCCCATTATTTTGCCATCTGGCTTGGGGTTAACCAAAGCACAATATGCTGGCAATAATTGGAACAGTCAATTTAGTATTACAAAAACAGAAAAAAAATCCACCAATTCCGTGTGGAAACCCGTTTATGGCGAACGCTCGGAAATAGCAGATAAGTACAATGAACTTGTTGTAGCGTTAGAAACAAAAAACAGAGCGGGCATTACCATGCAAATAATCGTTCGGGCTTATAACGAAGGAGTGGCATTTAAGTATTTTTTCCCGGAAAATAGGAAATACCAAATTGCGGATATAGGCCAAGAAGAGACCAATTTTATATTTCCAAGCAATAGCAAGGCATTTTTTACCAAAAATGCGCAGGGGGCTTACGAAGAAAAAGCGTTGACTGGATGGACTTCAGGGGCTGAATTGCCACTTACTTTACATCTCTCCAACGGTTTATGGGCCTGTATTGCGCAAGCCGACCAATCTAATTTTCCGAGGATGCGCTTACATACAGTGGCAACTGACCAATTGCAAAGCAGATTGTTTGGCGAACTCACTGAAACATCCCCTTTTGGCAGCCCTTGGCGCGTGGTGATGGTGGCTGAAAAACCAGGCGCATTGTTGGAAAATAATTTTATTATCCAAAACCTAAATCCGCCAACCCCATTGACCAATACAGATTGGATCAAGCCAGGGAAAGTGATGCGTGAAATGACTTTAAGCACGGTGGGCGCAAAGAAATTGATTGACTTTGCCGTGGAGCAGCAAATTGATTATATCTTGTTTGATGCCGGATGGTACGGCAGCGAATATGAAGTGGCTTCGGATGCCACCAAGGTATCCCCATTAAAAAGTTTGGATTTGAAAGAGGTGATTGCTTACGGCAAAGCAAGGGGTAAAGGCGTGCTATTATACGTAAACCACCGCGCCATGGAGCGACAACTCGATACTATTTTGCCTTTATTTAAAAGTTGGGGAGTGGCTGGGGTAAAATATGGTTTTGTACACACTGGGTCTCACAGATGGACAACCTGGCTTTATGATGCCGTGAAAAAAGCGGCGCATTATGGATTGATATTAGACATACACGATGAATTTACGCCAACAGGCTGGAGCAGAACTTGGCCTAATTTGCTCACCCAAGAAGGGGTAAGGGGAAATGAGGAATTTCCCGATGCAACACACAATACCATTCTGCCTTTTACTAGATTTATTGCAGGTGCGGCAGATTATACCTATTGTTTCAATGAAAAAAGGTTGCTGAACACCAAATGCCACCAATTGGCTTTGTCGATCATCAATTATAGTCCATTACAAACATTGTACTGGTATGGAAGACCCGAAAATTATACCAATAGAGATGAAATAGAACTTTGGAAATACCTTCCCACCACTTGGGAGGAAACCAAAGTATTGGATGGTGAACCCGGCACCAACGTAACCATTGCTAGAAGAAAAGGAGAGGAGTGGTTTGTAGGCGCCATAACCAACAACGATGCAAGAACCATCACCATTCCGACCGATTTTCTATCCAAGAAAAAGCAATACGAAGTGTGGGTTTACACGGATGCAGAGGGAAAAGTATCCAAACAAGTCACCAATAGCAAGGACATTCAAACATTTTCATTGGTAGCAAAAGGAGGCGTTGCACTTAGGTTTATTCCGAAGAAGTAAGTTCCTTTATGCGGTATAGCGGCGGAACGGACAAGAATGTGCCTAATTATTTTGGGGTTCATAGTTCGTTTTTTGTATCAACATCCCGAAAGCATTCAGTTTTCGGGATGTTTGATTTTTAGCCAATTCTCGCTCATTGCTTTATCCTGTCTATTGTAAAACTTTTAAAAGCTTCTTTTACGCTTTCATTATCATTCAAGCATAGAATATGCTTTCATTATTTTCTTAACGGTCTAAATAAATTATTCGAGATGTATTTCAAAACACAAAAAGGCTTTCTTTTTATCTTATTGTCAATGGGCTATCTCATGGGATTTTCTCAAAAGTGGTCGGAAATGATAGAAGGAAAGAACTATGAAAAGGGACTATTGATTGAAACCCTAACTCCGCTCAATTTAGGTAGTCTAAAATTATCTTTTCAATGACGGAAGTTGTATTTTTTGTTATTTCAGCTAATCCTCTACCTTTTTGAAGTGATTATATTAATAATATACAGCGATTTTGAAGTAAACTCCTTTCATAAATCTTATTTCTGGCTTTGGTTCATTGGATGCAAGAACCCACTGGGGCATATCCATAAGCTACCTAATTAGGTAGCTTAAAGGAATTTGAAAAGTTTAGCCAAAAGTATTATTTATTGATACAAAAAGCAACAAAATGTGACGTTTTAAGAGATCATCCACGAATAATTAAGATAGACTACCTAATTTCTGCGGAGTTAGGGTTGAAAACAAAAGCGATGTGCAGATAAAAAATTGCACCATCTCCAACCCTAGCGGGACTTATGGTATTAGACTGGTCAATTGTAAACATGTGGAGATTTCCAATTGTCGAATTTCGGGAGTAGGTAATGAAGCCATTATGAACCTTGAAAATCGCAAAGGAAAATTCGATACAGCTTATATCTTCATAGAACCCAATGGTTATGGCATTCAGTTGGTAAACTGCACGCAAACTATTGTGAAAAATTCTAAGATAATCGATGTTTTTGGACAAGGGGTTAGAATCACAGGCGATAATAATCAAACCACTTCCGATATTACTATTGAAAGCAATCGCATAGCTTACATATATGACGATGCGGTAAAGTTTGAAGTAAAAGGCGACCAAAACGACCAATCTCCTGAATTGGCCAAACTGCCATTTAAAGGAGGTGTGGTGCGTAACAACATCATTCATGATATTGGGCTTGGGGTTACCCGATTGCCATTTGCTCGTCATGGCATGTATTTGAAAGCTGCCGATATTTTGGTAGAAGGAAATACGATTTATAATTGTTTTTACGGCTCTGGTATTTCATTGCGCAATGCAGGTATTATCCGAAACAATACCATTTGGAATTGTGCCTACGCCTGCATTGCTTATCATGCACAAACAAAAACCACTGAAAGCACCAAAGAAGTAATCATAGAAAACAATAATTGCCTACAAGAATATGGGATGGATTTCCCGATGCGCCATATTGCTAATCCTACCAAAGGGTTTAACGCTTGTGTTTATGGTTGCATCATGTTGGGGATTGACAATAAGCAAGCTGATTCGCCACTTTTTATCGAACAGTTTATTGTTCGCAACAATACTTGCAAGCTGTATAAAGATTATCCTAGCGAATTGGACAAGCGAACCATAGAAAATGATTACCCAAAAATTACTGGTAGGCGGCCAATACCTATGCTACATGTGGGAGGACGGCCTAGTGAAACCAAGCTTGAAATTAATGGCAACACTTTTATGGATAATCGAAAACAAAAATGCTATTTCAACACGGGTGCTGTCGTAGGAATTGATACTTCAAGCAATGTTTTTAAATAGGAGGGCATATAATTTAATAAAGCAACCTCGCTACTTTGGTTCACAATTAGGATTCATTTTTAATACTTCGAAATGCTATGAAAAAAATATTTTGTTTGCTCCTTTTGTTAATATCTATAAAAGGAATACTTGTAGGCCAAGTAAATATTGAATTAAAAAACAGTTTCAACGATTCACTCAGTCTCCACCAAACGACGATAGACAAAGCTGGGAGCAAATTCTTAATTCATACAGAGGAAGGCTGGACTATGAAAATCAGTTTTCTTCATCCTTCCATAGTTCGTGTACAGTTGGCACCCGCTGCTGGATTTGAACCATCATTAACGGAAAGATTTGGTTTTGTAAAGAACGATTGGAAAGAAACTCCTGTTAAAGTGATTGACCAAGAAGGCTTTACCCTCTTGAAAGGGGAGGCACTAACAGTAAAAGTATCCAAGCAAGACCTAAAAATTGCTCTATTGGATAACCAAGGAAAAGAATTAGTTGAACAACGGGCTGCAAGTGCATGGTTGCCAAAAGGTGGTGGTAGGTTAAGATTTGAAATGCCAGTAGAAGAACATATTTTCGGATTAGGTTTTCAAAGAAAAACAATGGATTGCCGAGGCAAAACCTTTGCGTGGAAAAGAGAATACCGTTCAGAAAATGCTACCATACCTTTTTTCCTAAGTACCAAGGGCTATGGTTTTTTATCTAACAATACTTGGGAGCATCACTTCGATTTTGCTTCAAGTTCCAATGGATTTGATATTGTAGCCGCAGATGGTCAACAGGATTTTTATCTAATAGGTGGTGCCAATTTTGCCACAATTCTTGAAAACTATATTCAACTTACGGGTGCTCCGCAGATGGTTCCTCGTTGGGGCTTGGGTCTTTTATATATATGCCGCTATTACGAAGACCAAAAGGGTGTATTAGAAATCGCTAATAACTTTAAGAAACACGACATCCCCTGCGATATGATTAGTTTAGAGCCAGGTTGGGAAGATAGTTCTTACAGTATGAAATGGAAATGGAGTCCCGAACGCTTTCCAAAACCTTCAGAAATGATAAAGGAACTGGGGGCGAAAGGGTTTCATTTTGGTCTTTGGGAATCAGGGAAGGCCCCTTTTGTTGGGTATGAAGATAAAAAAAAAAAAAAAAATTGGTATGCAGATCGTATAAAAGCCTCATTAAAAATTGGAGTTTCTTTTTTTAAACAAGACGACCCTTATCCAAGAATGCTACAAAGTACCGAGTTGAACGATGCGGTTTTTGTAAATGATACGGTAGCCTTAAAATCCCGTTTCAATAAATCTATTAAAAGCTTAGCCAATTCATTGTATTCAGAAACGGCCATCAATGAGTTTCAACGCATTACGGGACAACGGACATTTATTCTGTTCAATTCTTACGTTTCTTCCTTCGGTTCACATCGCTGGCCTACTGGTTGGGCAGGTGATTCCAAAGCAGGTACAGGGTTGTTGAATGCAGGATTGGCAGCACAATCTATGGTAAGCCACGATATGGATGCTGCTTCATTGGCTGGAATTCACTTGGGCTATCTTAGCCCCTTGGCTTTAATAGATGCTTGGGCATATTTCCATGAACCATGGCTGTATCCTAATTATTTGCTTCGAGCCCATCGTTTTTATGGAAAGCTTAGGAATCGTTTGACGCCCTATCTCTATTCATCCCAAGCTCAATCGCATTTCAGCGGTGCGCCTATGATGCGACCAATGGTTTTTGCTTACCAAGACGATTCGGTTACTTGGAATCTATCTAAACAGTATCTATTAGGAGAAAACTTACTAGTGGGGCTTGAATCAAAAGTGTATCTACCCAAAGGGGAATGGGTAGATTATTGGACTAATGAACGTTTTGTAAGCAAAGGTCAATGGATAAACCAAAGTTTGAAAGGTGTGCAAGGGGGAGGTTTGTTTGTGAAATCTGGAAGTATTTTGCCCTTGCAACCTGTTACCCCCAACCTGCATGGACAACCCCCAATTTTGGTTGCATTGGACATTTTTCCAGGAAAACAATCTGGTAAAGGATGGCTTTATGAAGACGATGGTAACACAATGGATTATTCTAAGAATCAGTTTGCAAAAACAGATTTTTCTGTCACCTCTACCGACATGGGGGTAACCGTTCAAGTAGGAAAAAGAACTGGGAAATATAGAGAAATGAACCAACGAGCTTACTTATTGCAAGTGCATCACCTCGAAAAAATTGAAACTGCAATTTGTAAGGGTAAGAACCTCCAAAAGTCAGCTTCCAAAGAATCACTCCTTCATCAAACAGAACAAGCTGCTTGGTGGTATGATGATACTTCTCACACGCTATTTGTAAAGACTACCGACCATTGGAAATTAGGTTACGACAGTAGGGGGCAAAATAATGATCCCGAAAGAGACTCGGTCTATCTTTCTAAAGGGTTCTTTTCAGAAGATAGTGGATTTGTTTGTACCATAAAAGCAAAACCAACGAATGCAGCCAACTTGATAGCAAAAGCAACAAAAACTGAAACCCCTAATAAGCTTTTGGTAACTGCCAATCCTCCCGAAAGGATTTGTATGGGTGTTGACCCAAAATGGTTAGCTCGAAAAACAAGGATTTTTGTGGAACTTTTGAATAATGATTTGTTGGTTGACAATGCTAAAAATGAAATTAAGCTCGAAGTTTTCGACGAGCAAAACAACTTGATACGAACAGAAACAAAAAATGCTGCAAATGGAATAGCTGTTTTCTTAGGTCAAGAATACTTGGAAGAAAAAACGGTGTTTAGGGTTTCAACATCGGGGTTAGAACCTGTGGATGTAAAAATTAAGAAGGCTAACACTTTTATTGGGAATAAGTAGGGAATGGTTACCTAATTGGAGTTGAATTTTTAGATAAAAGAACTGAATGATTAAGTGGCTTGTCCCATCATTTGCGAATCACTATACCGCTTTAAACCTCTTATGGGTAAGAGTAACAATTTTACTGCATTCTTCTAGGTCGGATATTGGTTTTTTATTTCTTCGTTCGCAATATCTCATGATTAGAAATTGATAGGTTATTTGAAAAATTAGGCTTTTCTTTTAAAGGGTTTACTTCCCAAATTGATAAGCACTCGTTATGGAAAAATGTACCGCAACCGATGTAAAAAAAGGAGAAGTTTATTTTTTGCATATTCAATATCATTTGTGCTTCTATTTTGCATGAAACATTTTGTTGAATAGTGTTTGGGCACGAATGAATTGTTCAAAAATGCCGATTCGATCTTTTATTTGATCAAGATTGTCAAAGAATTTATGAGGGTTTACATGTTGAATATGATGAAAAAAGCTAGCGTCTTATTATGGGTATTTACTTTGTTTTTCTTTTCCATTGGAAAAACGCAAGTCTTATATCCATCCAATCCAGATAGTTTAGGCAGATTGCTTTGCGCGTCGATAAACCTAAATATGAATGGGTTGCAAACGGTAAGAAGCTTTGCTAATCAAGGTAAATATGAATCTGCACTTTTAGCATGGAGGGATTATAAGGTGATGAGCCTTAGACAAAATTATTTGGGACAATTTGGTTGGCATTCTAATCAATTAAATGCTAGTTCGGTTTTGCCTTATGCCGATTATATGACTGAAAAAATATCAAAATCTACCTTTCTTGCTACTGCTTGCCCACAGAAAAACGACTTCGTTTATTTCGGATTTTCTGGTTCCACGGATTCTCTTCCAAACATCAATTGGCTGGCTAAAAATGCCTCTGGCGTTTATCCTGACGTGTATGCTAATTTTTATAACCTCATTCCTTTAGCTTCCAATTATTATAAAACAGGTGATATAGCGTATTTAAAAAAGTGGTTTCAAGTAACAGCTAATTTTGCTTGTGTTCAAAAGCCTTTAGTTGATTCATTGGATGCTAAATCCCGTGCTTTAATAAATTGTAATTGGTCAACAAAAGCACAACCCGCTTTATCTCAATCTGATAGGGTTCAAAATATTATCAAAGCTTTGGGTGTCATTTGCAAAAGTCTGCCTAATGGGGGCAAACCTGCTAAATGGGATACAATTAATAATCCCCTCAACCAATCCCTAGCAACTTCAATTATGGTTCCAGCAGTAGAATTGTCCCAAATTGCCTTTTCCTTGGTATTTGACCATCCAACTGCCTTGAAATCAAGGTTCTTTCCCGTGGGGGCAGTACCTAATCAGCGAAGAGCTGGGTTGACTGCATTGCTCCTGATTGCAACTCAATTTCCAGAATTTACTTTGTGCAATAATATTTTGGATAGCACATCGATTAGCATCGATGATTATTTGAACGGTGCATTTTACGCCGATGGTGGAATGCTCGAGCAATCTTTTAATTATAATTTAGGAGACGCAGCAGCTTTAGGAGATATGGTTATTTTGCTTAAAAATAGCAATCCATCATTGTCTCAACGCATTCTTTCCAAACAAATAGCTTATTATCAACTAAGTGCCGCTTTGAGAACACCTATTGGTAATTTACCCGCCATGTCTAGTCAAAGTCCTGCCAATCCAACACCCATTTGGAAAGATTCTGTAGCTCGAAAAGCTTGGCTGAAAGCTAATTATTTAGCAATTCCAGGGCAAAATGATACATTGGTCGCAAGGATTGCCGCACAGTTCAATCCATTGAATACGACTGCCCCACCTTCTTTTACAAGTAAAAATTACCCGTATAGTGGCTATTATGTGCAAAGGAAAAATTGGAATTGGGATAGCCATTATCTCTTCTTTCAAGATTGCCGTCCTGCTCGTGGGCATGTAAATATGGGGCATAATGCCATTCAGGTATCTGCGTTCGGGCGGCCTCTTTTGGTGTCAGCAGGCCCACCGGTTTATGATACCTCTCAACTAGTCGATTCACTCGTTCCTGACTTTAACGCCATCAATAATTTGCTTGGCGAAACTTCCTCTCTTAAAGTAAATACCATTATTGTTGATGGTAAATCCCAGATACCGGGAAACGTAGCACAAACAGCCTATACCACACCCATTGATGAACGTTGGCATTCCTCTGCCAACTTCGATTTTTTGGAAGGCAACTACACGCTAGGTTATCCAACACCGGGTAGGGTAAACCATCGTCGGCAGGTGATATTTGTAAGGTCTTTGGGTTGTTGGATTGTTACAGATATTTTATCCAATTTGGATAAAGCAAAACATTCTTTTACTCAAATCTGGAATTTCCTTGGCTATCAAGCTAACAATAAAACGCTTGCTTATGGATTTCAAAAAAATCAAATGGTGCTTGATGCAAAAGGTATTCACACCAATGATTCAACAGGGCCAAATATTTTGTTGTATCATATAGGAGGCAATAAAATAAATGACACCCTTTATTTTGGACAAAAGAACCCATATTTAGGTTGGTTCTCACCAACTTATGGCAATCTGATACCTGCACCACAGGTATTCTCCACTTGGAAAAGCAATAACAATTCGGTAATGACCACCATCATTTGGCCTACTCAAACCAATGCCGCACCCCCATATTCCAGCCTCACCAACTTATCGGACAGCACTACTTCCCGGTCAGGGTTCTCAATGAAATTAAATGATGGAAGACGATTGGATTATTTGTTTTCTTATAACAAAAGCCAGCTAAATAATGATTTTAAAAATTTTAATACCCAAAGCTTACTAACGTTTTATGCCAAAGACAGTACTGCCAATGGATTATCCATCGGTGAACAAGATTCCCTACAAAGTATCTATGAGTATAAATGGGCGAACGGACAATTTACGGTTGATACAAATTCTATTGTTTTGCCCATAAAATTTCTTTCTTTTACTGCTGTAGAAAACGACAAAAAAATAAAGCTGTTTTGGCAAATTGCCAATGCTGGCAACGCAACACATTTTATTGTCCAATACAGTAAAGATGGTGTGGCTTTTGAAAATATTGGTACCCTAAAGGCCGAAAATCAATTTTATACTTTCACGCACCCAAATCCAGCGTTGGGCAATGCATATTATCGACTAAAAGTAGTGGGAAGTAATGGAACAATTCAATACAGCAATACTATTTTCGTATTTATAGGTCAACAAAATAGTGCATCGACTTTATCTGTATATCCTAATCCTTCCAAAAGCACTTTAAATGTAAGCTTACAGCATGAAACCGATGAAATGGGTGAAATGCAAATTGTAGCGATGAATGGGGTTGTGATATTTAGGCAAAAATGGAATCTTAAAAAGGGAATAAATTATACAACAATTCCAATAACCAACTTGAGTAAAGGGACCTATACTTTGATAATCAAAGGAAAAAAAACGATGCAAAAATCATTTATGAAAGATTAGGTGGGTTAAGCATCAATCAATGGGCTGCTTTTCAGTAGAAGAAAAATGGATGAATCGCTTCCAATCATTTGTTGGCGGATGGTCCGCAAGCGTCAATCGCGTACGATTGGAGTCGGCGGAGGGTCCGCTAGCGTCAATCGTGTACGATTGGAGTCGGCGGAGGGTCCGCAAGTGTCAATCGTGTACGATTGGAGTCGGCGGAGGGTCCGCAAGCGTCAATCGTGTACGATTGGAGTCGGCGAACGGTTCGCAAGTGTCAATCGTGTACGATTGGTGTCGGCGGAGGGTCCGCTAAAGCCCTGACAGGTTTCAAAAACCTGTCTGGGCTAAAAAATATTTTGAATCAACAATCTTTTAAACGAACCATGGTTAATAAACTCCCTTTCGGTTGAAGGTAAACGATGGTTTTTTATCTTTTTTATTTTACAGCATTATTTATTTTAATTATTTCTCATGAAGATTCGTTTTTTGGTATTTTTTTTAAGTGGTTTTCTATGTTTCGCAGTATCTGCTCAAGTAACCCAGCGCAACATTTTGGCAACAAAATATTCTTTGGCAGCTATTCAAAAATCATTATTGCCCTATAACGAATATCGGCCTTACCCAAAATCACCGGAAGAGTGGCGGAAAAAATTGCCCGATACCGCCATTGCTTCCATCATTAAATTGGGAGAATCAAAACTGAATTTTAAGTTCGAATCCATCCCTGCAACCGTTGTGCTGCTTTATAAAAGAACCGGTGATAGAAGCCAATATAGCAACCTCTCCAATAAAAAAAGAGACGCTTTGGTAGCCATGGCGCTTGCAGAAAGTGTGGAAGGGAAGGGGCGTTTTGTAGATGCTATTTTAAATGGCACTTGGTCTATCTGCGAAGAAAGTTATTGGGGCATTTCGGCCCATATCGGTGGTACGGGCGGGGTGCCAAATGTAGAAAAACCCTTTGTTGATTTATTTTCCGCGGAAACGGCTTCCGCATTGGCATTGGTCTATTATTGGGTTGGCGACCAAATGAAAAAAGTAAATCCATTGTTTACGGAAAGAATTTATAACGAAACACAAAAACGAATTTTTACTCCTCTGATGGGCGATATAAGCGGATATGGTTATTTGTCCACCGATAAACCCGTTAACAATTGGAACCCCTGGATAATGAGCAACTGGTTGTTCACCAATTTGATGATGGTAGAAAAACAGACCTACAGGACCGAAATGGCCTACAAAGCCATGACGTATTTGGATCGGTATTTCAATAGTTTGGGCGATGACGGAGGCTGTGATGAAGGGCCTGGATATTGGAACGCAGCGGGGGGAAGTGCCTTCGACTGTTTGGAACTGCTGCAAAATGCCACCAATAATGCCGTAAATATTTTTGACCATCCATTGATTCAAAAAATGGGTTCTTACATATATAAAGTACATATCGCCAACAAATACTTTGTAAACATGGGCGATGCATCACCCAAAATAACGGTGAACAGTGCCATGATTTATCGCTTTGGAACGGCTGTGAAAGACAATCAATTGATGGACTTTGCCCTTTCATTTGATAGCAAGAATAAAGCGGAATACAATCTTGGCGGCTACAGTAAAATGCGCTTGGTCAATGATTTATTTACCAGAGAAATAATAAGAGATAAAAAAAACCAGTACAAACAGCCCGAAAGTGCATGGATCGGCGATATTCAGATGATGGTGGCACGTTCAAAAGATGGTTTGTTTCTAGCTGCGCATGGCGGTCATAACGGCGAAAGCCATAACCACAACGATGTGGGGGATTTCATTGTTTATTTCAATAATCAACCTTTTATTATCGATGTAGGATCTACCAATTACACCGCCAAAACTTTTTCGGCACAGCGATACGATCTGTGGCCAATGCAATCGCAATATCATAATTTACCTACCGTAAATGGGTACGCACAACAAGCGGGCAGCGCATTTGAGGCGACCGAAGTTGCCAATACCATCAATCAACAAGAAGCCAAATTGCAACTCAATCTTGCCAAAGCCTATCCAAAAGAATCGGGATTATTGGCGTTGAAAAGGGAATTAACCCTGAACAAGTTGAAAAATTGGGTAAAAATTTCCGATAATTATCAGTTCGACAAACTGCCTACTTCCATTACCCAAGGTTTTATGACGGTAGCAACGGTAGATACCACCGAAGCAGGAAAATTGCAACTAATCGGCGATCAAAACGCTACGCTTGTTTTGGAATATGATCCAGCAGTATTGTCACTAAGTATCGACATCCCATCCATCGAGGGGCAGGAATATTCCAACATGAAAGAAAAATGGGATGGTAAAGTGATTAAACGAGTGCTTTTTACAGCTATAAAACCACTCCAAACAAACAAGTTGGATTATTTTATTCACAAGAAATAGTGGCGTAAAAGCGTTGGACGGCTTCGCAAACGATGATAGGGTTGCAAATCTTATCGTCGTTTGTATGAAAATTTTTGTGCTTCCGGTGGTACGTACCTATCCCTTCACCTATTTTTACCGCACAGGTATATGGAAGAGACATTTTTTTCACGGGTATTCAAATCTTTTTTTTGTGTTTTATGGGTTGTTTTTTCCACTCAAATGTTTGCCGCTGGGCAGCATCCCGGATATGCAACATTACAAAACGATACCTTCAAAATAGGTAACAATCAAATAGAAAGAAGCTTTTTATGGAATAACGGAAATTTAATTACCATTCAATTGGTTGACAAAACAAATGCAAGAACATACCCAGTACACCACAATAAGCCCGATTTTGAACTGCCCAATGAAACTGCACAAGTCACCAACGGCACATTTAAGTCGATTATTGTTCCTTCAAATGGAATCCACGCAAGCTATTTTGCAGTAGAAGTATCATTTTCTCTTGGAACGGTGGATGTAAAACGTATTTATCGCCTCTACAATGATGTTTGTGTGATTGCATTAGACACTTATTTAAAAGGTAATGCAACCCATTCATGGCTATCGAGCACAGAAAGTGTTGCTGACCAAAAAAATATTGAAAGAGTGGAAGCGGGAGGCAACGCTGGAATTTACCCAGTGTTGGATAGGGTAGCTTTAGGCGGAAAACATTGGAAACTAGAAGCTGTAGAGTTGTTTGACGTTACCGATAGAAACAATAATCTTGTTCAAACTACCCGTGCCTTGTCTTATAAAACAGCCTTGTTGCGCGGCAACCTCTTATTTGCAAACAATTCGGAATCAGGTAATGGTATCTTTTTTTTGAAAGAAGCCCCCTGCTCCTTTGTTCAATTGGCATACCCCAACGCCGATTTTGTATCCAACTTTGGTGAGTTGAAAGTGGTGGGTTTGGGAATGGATGCCAAAGATTTATTTAAAGGGGAATGGCAAAAAACCTATAGTTCGGTATTGGGTTTATATCGGAACAATCAATTTGATTGTTATGTGCAACTCCATAAATACCAAAAACAAATCCGCTTGCATAAATCGAAAGCCGACGAAGCCATTATGATGAACACATGGGGCGATAGGGGGCAGGACAAAAAAGTAAACGAAACATTTTGTTTGAACGAATTGCAAGCTGCTGCCAAACTTGGCATTACCCATTATCAAATTGACGATGGTTGGCAATCAGGAAAAAGTGCCAATTCCGCTTTTGCAGGAGGTTCGTTTAAAAGCATCTGGCAAAATCCAAATTATTGGAAACCCGATTCCCTAAAATATCCCAATGGATTACAACCCATTGTGGATGCGGGCAAAAAGTTAGGCATCAATATCTGTTTATGGTTCAATCCGAGCATCGAAAATGATTTTGCCGATTGGGAAAAAGATGCAAACGCCTTGTTGTGGTTATACCATAAATACGGCATCAAAACCTTTAAAATCGATGGGGTACAAATACGCAATAGGCTGGGCGAGCAACGATTAAGATTGCTTTTTGACAAAGTGGTCAGTGATTCAAAGCAAGAAATCGTATTTAATTTGGATGTAACTGCGGGCAGAAGGGGCGGTTACTATTACTTCAATGAGTATGGCAATGTTTTTCTGGAAAATAGATACACCGATTGGCAAAATTATTATCCCTATTGGACGCTTAGAAACCTTTGGATGCTTTCAAAATATGTTCCTGCCCCTCGTTTACAAATTGAGTTTTTAAACAAATGGCGCAATCAAGGCATTTACGGTTCCGATAAGTTTGCCCCTAAAAATTATGCTTTCGATTATTTATTTGCTACTACCATGGCCGCTTCGCCCTTGGCATGGATGGAGGCGACCGGACTGCCAAAAGAAGCTTTTACAACCAGTACATTAATAAACAAGTACAAAACCATTCAACATTCTTTTCATGAAGGAACTATTTTGCCCATTGGCGATGAGCCTTCAGGTACTGCCAATACAGGTCTTCAATCTATTCAAGATAAAAAAGGATATTTCCTGTTGTTTAGGGAGGACAATGCCGATGTGAAATCTTCAATAAAAGTGCATTTGCCCGTAGGTAGCAGATTGCAATGCAAAGACATTGTTTCTGATAAGCAGTTTCAAATAGTAGTAAGTAAATCAGCTACCATTCCTGTGGAAATTCCTACTAAAAATGGCTTCCTTTTGATAGAATACACTATTATTGATTAAAAATTAGCTCAGTATTTTTCCAAATAAAATTAAATGAAAAGTCAATTATTTTTTACAAACAAAGTCGTGATGAGCCTTAAAACTATTCGTGCTTTTCAAAGAATGTTGCTGATTGCTTTTTTGCTTACAAGCAGCGCAGTGGTTTTTGCTCAGCCCAAATCCATCCCACGGTTAGGAGCAGAGTTTTGGTTAGAACCGCATTATACGGCAGAATATATTGATGCTAAAATTCAGTTATTGGCCAAAAGCCACATGCCCGTGGTACGTGTTTTTATAGGGTTGGCAGATACTGTTTTAGTGGACAATGCCTTTGCCGCTGCTAAAAAATACGGGGTAAAAGTGCAGTTAACATTCACTGTACCAGAAGATCCCAACAACGAGGCAGAACTAAAGTATCACGCAAAAAAGCTGGAATTGATCGTAAACCGCTATAAAAATCATCCTTCCTTGGAAACTTGGTGGTTGATCAACGAGCCGGCCCATGGCCCTATAAAGACAACATTTGCATTGCAACTTTACCGCAAATGGTTACAAAAAAAATATGGCACGATTGAGCAATTGAACAAGGCTTGGCAAAGAAATTTTACCTCGCCCCTTAAAAACGAACTGCCCTCCGATTTTAGTGCATTTGATCAGATCGAGTATAGTCCTAGTTGGGAAAAAGCGGGATGGAATTATGTGGAGTTTTACGATTGGTATCGATTTTCGGCAGACAATATCACTTGGATATTGCAATGGATAGCCGATGAAATAAAGAAATACGATACATCGCATGAAGTGCATGTAAATCCACACAATGTTTTTGGCAACTTAATTCAATACGATTTCCCTGCATGGCGAAAATTTTTGACCACATTGGGGGCATCCATTCATCCGTCTTGGCATTTTGGCATTTTAAAACCTGAGCAGTTTGCGCTAGGGGTGGCCGCTTCTTGTGAAATTGTCAAAGGAAGTTCAGAGCCCAACCCTTTTTGGATTTCGGAATTGCAAGGCGGAAACAATATCTGGAGCGGAGGTCGTCCGCTAGGGCCGGAAGCCAACGACATTGCACAGTGGACATGGACAGGTATAGGAACAGGCGCAGAAAAAATTATTTATTGGATGTTGAGCAAGCGCACAAAAACGGGCGAATCTGGCGATTGGTCGTTGCTCGATTTTCAGGGCAATCCCAGTGATAGAATGCAAATGGCCGCTTCCATAGCCGAAACCATAGAGAAAGAAAAGGACTTTTTTGCAGGGGCAACCACCTTGAAAAGGCAAATTGCAATTTTAATAAGTCGCGAAACGATGATTACGATGTTGCGCAAAAACTCAAAAGATACCCTAGTGGCGAGAGGGCCCAACGCACACATTTTCACGGCACTGTCTTACTACCAAGCTCTTTCCGCTCTGGGCATACCAGCCACATTCAAGTTCATTGAAGATTTTGACTGGGAAAACAAAAAGGATTTTATCGCCATCTTGCCCAACGCCACCACCATTGCCAATGCTACAGCAAAACAGGCAGAAACATTTGTAGCAAACGGCAACAAGCTCATCATCGATGGTTTATCAGGATATTACAATTCAGACGAAGTCAACACCCCGCAAGTTGGATATCTTTTCGAGCAATTATGCGGTGCCACTTATAAAGACATACGAGTGGAAGAAAATATCCATGAAATCGGCGTGGCAGGTACCACCGATTCTTTGCCAGTATGTATTTGGCAAATCGAAATATTGAATAAAACGGGCAAGGTCATCTCCAAGTCTGGCAACCGGGTTTTGGCAGTGCGCAACAATTATGGCAAAGGCGAAGTGGTTTGGATGCCCCAATTGGCAGGTTTAGGTGCTTGGTTAAGTGATAGCCGCACCTTTACAAATTGGTTACAGACAGAAACCAAAGCTATTGGTGAGAGTCAACCGATAGTATTTTCAAAGCAAAGTCCGAATGTGGTAATGTCTGTTTTGGAAAATAAAGGGACTTATGTAACCATCATTACCAATGGTAATAACCAATCTGCTAAAGTGTCGCTAAAACAACAAAAGCCATTGAGTGCCACAGTCCTTTTTAATACACATTCTCAACCTGCATCATTTGCATCGCCGAGTTTTTTATTGCAACCAAAGCAAACGATTGTGTTGAAATGGAAGCCAGTAACTTCCATCAAAAAATAGGGTAAAAAAATAACTGCTACTTGTTGGATTTGGTCAATTTATAAATAGTCTTCAATCGATAATTATATTAACTATGAATAAAAATTTCGTTGTCATTTTTTGTTTGTTCTTTTCACTAACCCATTCTATCGCCCGCGAATTTCATGTGTCAATAACTGGCAATGACGATAATGTAGGCACGGCAAATGCCCCCTTCAGAACTATTAACTGGGCAGCCAAAAAGGCCAAGGCAGGCGATACGGTAACGGTTCATGCAGGCACGTATCGGGAATGGGTAAACCCAGTTTTCGGAGGCACAAGCAATATCAAGCGGATTTTATACCGAGCCGCACCCGATGAACAGGTTTTTGTAAAAGGTTCGGAAGTAGCCAATAATTGGCAGCTTGTAAACGGTAATGTGTGGAAACTCACCCTGCCCAACAGCTATTTTGGCAACTACAATCCCTATCAGGATACGATTTATGCCGATTGGTTCAATGCCAAGGGAAGGGTACACCACACGGGCGAAGTGTATCTGAACGGCAAATCCTTGTACGAAGTAGAGACCTTAAAAAAGGTGGAATTGCCTAAACCTTTAACGGATGCCACCGACCAAGCAGGCTCTTTATTTACGTGGTATTGCGAAAGCAAAAATGGATTCACAACCATCTGGGCAAATTTTCAAGGCAAGAATCCCAACAAGGAATTAACAGAGATTAATGTACGCTCCACATGTTTTTATCCTGCCCAAACAGGCATCAATTACCTAACGGTAAGAGGTTTTCATTTCAGCCAAGCCGCCACTCAATTTGCCCCACCCACAGCGGAGCAAAACGGGGCCGTAGGGCCACATTGGGCAAAGGGTTGGATCATAGAAAACAATATCATCAGCGATTCCAAATGTTCCGGCATCAGCCTTGGGAAGGAGGGCAGTACGGGTCAAAACTTTGGTGTAAACAAACGGCTTAAATCGGGCTTCCAATACCAACTCGAAGTGGTGTTCAAAGCCATACAAATAGGCTGGAACAGGGAATCGATAGGTTCGCATATCGTGCGCAACAACACGATTTATAATTGTGAGCAAGCGGGAATCGTAGGTCATTTAGGCTGCGTTTTCAGCGAGATATACAACAACCACATCTATAATATCTACACCAAAAAACAATTTGCAGGCGATGAAATGGCAGGCATCAAACTACATGCGGCCCTCGACGTAGCCATCCACAACAACCGCATCCACGACAATGGCACAATGGGCATCTGGATGGATTGGCAATGCCAAGGCACGCGTATCTCATCTAATTTATTGTACAGAAATACCTTGGATATTATGTCAGAAGTAAACCACGGTCCTTTTGTGGTGGACAACAATATTCTTTTGTCACCCGAAGGCTTTTTTGATTTTTCAGAAGGCACCGCTTTCGCTCACAATTTAATTACAGGAAAAACCATACATAAATCAGTATTGAACAGATATACCCCTTACCATTTTCCTCATTCCACTCAATTGGCAGGCACAGCCACCATCGTGGGAGGTGATACCCGGTTTTACAACAATATATTTGCCTCAATCAATACCGAATCAAAAAAAATCATCAACGAAGAAGCTAATGCAGCGGGCAACAACGATAGGGGCGGTGCTTTCGGGTTGGATTTGTACAATATATATTCCCCATCCTTGCAAGCTTATTTAGACTCACTGAAAAAAGAAAACAACGTGTATGTGGTCACTTTTGCCAAAGTAAAACAACCCGTATGGGCAGCAGGGAACGTCTATTGGGGAGAAGCCAAGCCATTTATCTATGAAAAAAACACGGTTCAGGACTGCACGTTCAAAGCCAAAGTTGAGGTAGAAGAACGTGGAAACGAAGTGTATCTGCACCTAAAAATGGACAAATCTTTCACAAAGGCAAGCACGCAATTGATTACCACTGACTTATTGGGAATGCCACGCATTGCTGATGCACCATTTGAAAACCCCGATGGTAGCTATTTGCGCATCGACCAAGATTATTTAGGAAAACCCCGCAACCCCAACACGCCAAAGTCTGGCCCCTTTGAATTCCTAACAGATGGTGAACAGGTGATAAAGGTTTGGTAATGGTTTTTCCTGTGTTTGGAAATGAATTTATTAATCATAAAATACGAATAAAGTAGCTCCAACCGAGCATAATACGTTAACAATGGGTTTAGCCCATCTAAAAAAGATAATCATGTCAATACATGCACAAACCGGGTTGCTCGAATCTGTATTAGCAACCCCAGGATTAATTGCCTTATGGGATTTTAAAGAACCCACAGGCCAAGACAGAGTAGCTCATGGCGTACAGAATTTCACGCTTCACGAAGCTGCTGGCGAAGTGGTAAGGGCAGACGAAGGCCCGCTCTCGGGTTATTCCGCCAAATTTGATGGAACCAATTTTTTGTCCATGCCCAACCAAGCAATTGGTCAACTCAACCTGCATGGAAGCCACCAAACCATTACCGTGATGGCATGGGTAAAATGGAGCGGCGAACAAACAGGATTTGTAGGAGGCCTATGGAACGAATACCAAGACGGCGGCAAACGCCAATATGGTTTGTTCGTAAGCCTTCCGCACTATAATGGGAAAAACCAAGTTTGCGGACACATATCTAAAACCGGAAGGCCAACGCCCCCTTTTCCTTACTCAATAGATTATTCAGCCAGCAAACAAGAAGTGCCCGCCAATGAATGGGCTTTTGTGGCATTTACCTACGATGGGGAATACATCAAATCCTATTTCAACGGAGAATTTGAAGAAAGAGCACCCGAACGCATCAACCACACACAAGGTTTTGAAGGCTATCCCGAGGGACTTGTCCAACAAAAAAATCCTTATTACTTCCCGCATGGAATGGGCAACAACGGTTCAGATTTCACGGTAGGAGCCGTATTGTTGAAAGCTGGAATGGGCAATTTTTTTAAAGGCCAAATAGGCGGGTTGGCAATATTCGATCGAGTACTTGATGATGAAACACTAAAACGTTTATCCCTTTAAATATTACAAATGCAGAAAAAAAGTTTTTTTTCCAATTGGGAATTATTGATCATCCTTTGGTTCGCCTTTTTTCTCAATCAGGCCGACCGTCAAATCTTCAATGTAACGCTGCCCCTCATCCGAAAAGAAATAAATTTATCGGATGTGCAGTTTGGTTTGATTGCCGCATCATTGGTTTGGACGTATGGATTACTAGTACCGGTAGCAGGATTTTTAGGGGATATTTTCCCTAGAAGAAATATCCTTGCCTGCTGCATTTTATTTTGGAGCATATCCACATTTTTCACGGGTTTTGCGTCCAATTTGGTTTCGTTCGTGTTGCTGTTAGGTATTGCCACAGGCGGCGGCGAAGCCTTTTATGCACCATCTGCCAACGCCCTCCTTGGGGAACGCTACAAAGAAAATCGCGCTTTCGCCCTTTCTCTTCACCAAACCGCTGTATATGTAGGCATTATCTCTAGCGGTTATTTAGCAGGTTACGTAGGCGAACGGTATGGATGGCGATCCTCGTTCAAGATATTTGGGGTTGCAGGGATAATATTGGCAGGGATATTTATGTGGCGGGTAAAAAATGACCCGACCGAAATAGTGGTAGCCCGCAAACCTTTAGGCCAATCCATCAAGGCAGGATTAAAAGTATTGGGAAAACCCACGGCCCTTTCGCTCATCGTAGCTTTTGCCTGCATGGTGTTTGTCAACGTCGGCTACCTCACTTGGATGCCGTTGTTTTTAGTAGAGAAATTTGGTTTGTCAGTAACACAGGCTGGTTTTTCTTCCTTGGTATATCATCATATTGGCGCATTTTTAGGTGTAATGATCGGCTCCAAACTAGCGGATAAAATGGCCAAGATAGACCCCCGCCGTCGCTTGATTATCCAAGCCACCGCCTTGATTTGCGGAGCACCCTTTATTTTCCTGATGGGCTTTGCGCAAAGCCAATTGGTCACTTTCGGTGCATTGGCCTTGTTTGGTTTTATGAGAGGGGTGTATGATTCAAACCTTTTTGCCTCTTTGTACGAGGTAGTGCAGCCCGAAATACGCTCAACAGCCACAGGTCTTATGCTCATGTTTGCTTTCTTAACAGGTGCATTTGCGCCCTTGATTTTAGGTTTGCTCAAGCCAACCCTAGGGTTAGCCGCCAGTTTTTCCAGCTTGTCTATTATGTATGTGATCGGGGCATTGTCAATAGCTGTGGGGGCAAGGTATTTCTTTAGGAAGGATTGTGTTGTGCTGGAATAGGGGAAAGCAGGTGGGTTTGAATAGAAGCATTTATATGAATTTGAAATAACCACAAAGGATTCAAGAACTTTTAAAAGCTCTTGAATCCTTTTTTTTTGTTTTCAATCCATCCCTTTTGTAATTATTATTGCGCAAAATATTGGCATGGATACAGGAGAAAATGTGGGTTATGCTGATTCGTTTGAATTTCATTCTCATAATCTTCCCATATGGAAATGCTGTTTGTTTTACTGTCATTCGTTTATAGTAATTAAGTCAATGTAAATTATCTACTATGATAAAACAATGCGCCATCCTATTTGGATGTCTTGCCTTTGGGGAGTTTTTTGTTTGGGCGATGGGTATCCAATTTCCATCTAGCATAATTGGGATGCTCATGCTCACTTTTTTGCTCAAATCAGGGTGGGTAAAATTGAGTTCCGTAAAAGGAATTTCAGACTTATTGCTGCAAAATCTTTCTTTTTTCTTTGTACCAGCGGGCGTTTCTTTGATGTTTTATTTCAACCTATTGAAAGCGTCGTTCTGGCCCATCGTTGTTTCGGTATTCATCAGTACGGTTTTGGTATTTGTGGTTTCAGGTTGGATGCACCAAATCATGCGCAAAAATAAATAAGATGAGGCAGGTTTTAGAGAGCGAAATATTTGTTATCGGGTTTACCCTCATCGTTTATTTCCTGGCACAGCAATTACAACAAAGGTTGAAGTCAGCCATCCTAAACCCAATTTTGATTGCTTCCGCTGTTATTATCCTCTTCCTAACAGTTTGCCATATTGAATATTCGGTGTTTCAGCAAAACATGAAAATTGTAGTGTTTTTTTTGAAACCAGCCGTAGTGGCCATGGGCGTTCCTTTGTATTTACATCTAGAAAAAATAAAAAAGCAGACATTCATTATTGTGTTCAGTCAACTCACGGGCAGTATCGTTGGGATACTTTCCGTGGTTGTGATAGCAAAATTGTTAGGCGCCTCAAAACAAATCATCTTATCACTCGCCCCCAAATCCGTAACCGCCCCCATTGCTATCGAAGTATCCAGCATCACGGGCGGAATCCCTTCTTTAACAGCAGCGGTGGTGATAATAGTAGGCATTTTTGGGTCAATCTTTGGCTATTCCATCTTGAAAATTGCCAGGGTAACTAACCCCATATCTCAAAGCTTGGCCATGGGTACCGCCGCACATGGCATTGGCACAAGCAGGTCAATAGCTATCAGTGCCAATTATGGTGCTTATTCAAGCCTTGGATTGCTATTGAACGGCATTTTTACCGCTGCCCTAACTCCCTATATTTTGAAATTGATGGATAAATGGATAGCTTAAAACAAGTTTTTTTTGCATTATATTTTTCATTAAAACAAATAGGCGAAGCCCGATTTAATCACTATCACCATATTTAATTATGAATAAGGATAGGTATTACAAGCCCGAGTTAGACATTCTGCGTTTGGTTGCATTTCTTTTTGTGTTTTTTACCCACAGAATGGATTTGGCGCCCATTGATGCTGCAACAAATTATTGGGGATACCATATCAGTTTGGTAGGCGTGTTTGGCGTGCCGCTATTCTTTTTTTTGAGTGCCTTTTTAATAACCGAATTGTTGACCAAAGAGCAAGACCAATTTGGCACCATCAACATCAAATCCTTTTATATCAGGCGCATTCTTCGTATTTGGCCTTTGTATTTCTCCTTCTTTTTCGGGATAGTGTTTATCACCCATTTTTCCAAAAATTTTGGATTCGTCACTACCAATAATCTACTTGCCTACTGCTTTTTTTATGGCAATTGGTACATTATATTTCATCAATGGTTGCCCTGCTATCCCTTAAATCCGTTGTGGAGCATTTCCGTGGAGGAACAATTCTATCTCTTGCTTCCTTTGATATTATACTATTTGGGAAAAAAGGGCTTGAAAATCTTTTCAGTGCTATCCTTCATCGCAGCTTATTTCACCATAGTTTATTATGCCCTTCATCCCACAAAAGGCTTTAGCGGCGAATGGACCAACAGTTTTGTTCAATTTCAATTTTTTGGAGCGGGCATCCTTGTATCCATTTTTTGTAAAGGTTGGCAACCCAAATGGAATGGTTCAGCAAGGGTAGGGGTGTTTATGGCAGGGTTGGCGTGTTGGTTAATAGCCTCCATTTTTTGTAAAATCAATGCCGATGCGCCGCATCTTTCCACTATCCCGCAGGCAATAGGTGGTTGGTTGTTGGTACTTGTGGGGGGGGGTGTTGTTTTTCCTTTCATTATATGGTGCCTCCATGAAAAATATGCCTAATTTTTTATTATATCTTGGTCGAATTTCATTTGGTATGTACATTTTTCATATCACCACTTATTGGATTATTTATTACATCTACAAAAAAGAGTTGGCCGCCTTTAGCAGCAGCATCGGTTTATATGAATGGCGCAATTTGTTGGGTTTTGTGTTGGCATTTATTGCTACCGTTTCCATTGCCTCATTATCTTATCATTTCTTTGAAACACCTTTTTTAAGGTTAAAGAAAAAGTTTACCTTGATTCGTTCACGGGATTGATGAAGAGATTGTGTCAATTATTATGCTTTTTCTGGTGTAGGATATTGAAAATAGAATCTGTACAAACTGTTTAAAACACATCTTGGTAAGTTTCAAACTCGGAAACGTTCGGAATTGCTTTACAATTAAGTGACGTCCATTTTTTTAGTAATCGACCTTTTGTAGCAGTGCTAGGCAGCAATAGAACATTGAATTTCTAATAATGACCCATCCCGATTAGTTAATGAAGCGATTGGTTTAGTTAGTGACTGATTATTTCCATGTTGCGCTTGTGCCATTTAATAAAAAATAGGTTGACTACAATCGTGGGATTAAAAGTAAATTTTACTTTCAAGACGTTCAAGGAAAAACACCAGTGTTGGAATTTGCTGTCTATTCGTTGCAAGCTTTTCCCCTACCTCGGTTAGCTAAAACCTAGGACGATTGAGCATTCACCTACGTCCTTCTAGCTATAACCTACGCCTTGTCAGGAATAACCTACGGATTGTCAGGTATAACCTACGGCCTGTCATCTGTAACCTACGACAAGTTAGGTACTACCTACGCTAAGTTAGGTATTTAGGCCCCACCCCCCACCTACCTAGGTGGGGGGGTGGGGTACAAAACCTACGGGAGGTTAGGTTTTACCTACGAGATATTTTTTTATTTCAGACAGGCGTCCCTATTTTTGTTCACTCAACTTGTTATTCTTAAAAGTGAGCAGTATTGGTTTCAATAAATTGGCATAGAAAAATGGGATGGGTCATTGTAAAGCTCAGCGTATGTGGGGTTAGTAAGTGAAGTACCAGCACAGTTACTGTTTCTTAGAATAGGCTTGGTAGGTAAAACTAAAGATTATGAAAAAGAGAATTGATTTGCAAGGGCAGGAAATGCCACATGTGGGCGCAATGGTAAAGGCCCAATTGAAATTGAAGCATTTGACCAAGGCCGACGTAGCCAGAAAAATGGAAGTGGCGCGTAACGGAGTGTTGGGATATACCCGCAACCCATCTCTGCAAGTGGGCATTCTGTGGCATTTGAGCAAAATCATCAGTCACAATTTTTTTGAGGATCTAGCGGCTTTACTTCCACCAAACAGCTTGGACGAGAATGGCCAGCAAGCTGAGAAATCCCAAGCGGCGGCAGAAATAGCGGAAAAAGATAAACGGATTGCAGAATTGGAAATGGAACTAAAAGTGTACAAGGATATTGTAATGGGTAAGATGTGATTGGTCAATATAAGAAGGTGATTATAAGTTTTGATAAGAACTATTTGAAGTTGGAGGATTAGGAAATGGAAATATTCATCATGATATGATTTATAAACACAGGATAAATCATATTTTTCCCGTAACTATTTGCGTAGATTAAACGCTATATTTGACGCACATTATGCGTAGAATAACCCACGATACCTACATTCATCAACTCAAGGATTGGCCTCGGTTTCATTGGAATAGCGATTTGGTTTTACAAAAACTTATTGAAATCAGGTTTAAACAAGGCCTGTTGTTGGGGAAAATGAGCAACCTCGGTTTCTCTTTAAAAGACGAGGCAATGCTATCAACACTTACTCTGGATGTTTTAAAATCAAATGAAATTGAAGGGGAAATCTTGAGTCGGGAACAAGTCCGCTCTTCCATCGCTCGACGATTGGGGATGGACGTTGCTGGATTGGTGCATTCTGAAAGAAATGTAGAGGGTGTAGTAGAAATGATGCTTGATGCAACCCAAAATTTCACGCTACCGTTATCCCGAGAAAGGTTGTTTGATTGGCATGCAGCTCTTTTCCCCACAGGAAGAAGTGGTATGTATAAAATTGTGGTAGGCAATTGGCGGGATGGTTCAAATGGGGCAATGCAAGTTGTATCTGGGGCTGTGGGACACGAAAAGGTGCATTTCGAAGCACCGAAGGCAGACGTAGTGCAGCAAGAAATGCAAGCATTTATTGAATGGTATAATGCTACAATGGATATTGACCCGGTTCTAAAGGCTGCGATTGCGCATATATGGTTCATAACAATCCATCCCTTTGCTGATGGAAATGGTAGGATTGCCCGTACCATTACAGATATGCAATTGGCAAGGGCAGACGGTAGTCCCCATAGGTTTTACAGTATGTCTGCACAAATATGTTCTGAACGGAAAGGGTATTATGAAATTTTGGAAGCTACCCAAAAAGGAGGAATTGATATTACGAATTGGTTGCTATGGTTTTTAGATAATTTAAACGCAGCCTTGCTTTCGTCCGAACAAGGGCTGAGCTTGGTATTGAAAAAAGCACAGTTTTGGGATAAACATACCCATACTTCCATAAGCGACCGCCAACGAATAATGCTAAACAAATTATTGGATGGTTTTGAAGGGAAATTAACCACCGCCAAATGGGCAAATATTACCAAATGCTCGCACGATTCCGCATTAAGGGATATTCGGCAATTGATAGATAATGGTATATTGGTGAAAGAAGATGCAAGCGGAAGAAGTACGGGATATTTGTTAGGGTCTGTTTAATGGATAGACTAAATATCAAGTGTTTTTTTTTAAGTTTATTGGAAAATAAGATAGATAAATTCTACTGGATGTAAATCTTTTCGGTGGTACTAAAAAAGGGCCGTGGAAACATCCACCGCCCTTTTTTAGTTTTATTCCAATCCCTCACCCCCTAAACTGTTTTTTATACTCAATCGGCGTTTGCTGCATCCATTTTTTAAAATGCCGGTTGAAGTTGGAAAAATTGTTGAACCCACATTCGTAGCATATTTCTTTGATGGATTGTTCTTGTTTGGCCAATAAACCACAAGCATGTTGAATCCGGATCTCCTGCACAAATTCCACAAATGTTTTGCGGGTCCTGGCTTTGAAAAAGCGAGAAAATGCCTTGGGCGAAATATTGATCAAGTTAGCAACTGTTGCCACATCTATTTCTTCGCTAAAATGCGTAAGCACATATTGGTAAATCTTATTTAGCCTATCTGTTTCATTTACGGGATTAAATTGTTGTACATCCAAAGTGGAAATGGGCCTGGTTTCTTTGGAATGAAAAATAAGATCAATAATTTGTAGAAGGCCGATCATGCGCTGGAGATTGGTTTGGGTGAACATTTTTTGCATGATGCTTTCAATGTTGATTCTAGTTTCCCCATCAATGTACAGACCAAAACCTGCCATTCTATACACTTCATTGATGGCATTGGATTCTGGCTTTTGGAACAAGTCGTTGCCCATGCAATTTGGCAGGAAGTGGATAACGGTGGCCTTTGCTTTTAGGGAAGTGTTCTTTTCAAAAAAAGGTGCATCGCAACGCCATAAGTGCGTCAAATTGCTGCCCACTAAAATCATATCGTTTTCCTTAAACCTGCCGATTTGGTCTCCCATGAATTGTGTGCCATGCCCCTCATGAATGTGGATCAATTCCAGCTCTTTGTGGTAGTGCCAGTGGTTGTAGAAATACGGAAATTCATCATAGCGTAAGCTAAAAGAATAGGCAGGGCCATGATGAGGCTTTAGTAAATGAGCATCCATAAAACTAATACGATTGATACAATAATAAGCGTGAAGCTTGCTGATGATGTTGTAAAAGTATATTTTTTGGTAAGAAACGTGCAATATTTCCTAATAGCCTACTGATAGTTTTGCACCCTGTAAATATGGGTCATGGTTCCTGATGATTCCATAAAATAAGATTTTGGAACGATTTGTTTGGTTGAAATAATAATGTCTTTTTGATGGAATCTTTCCTTCTTTTGTATTGAAGCGGGAGGGAGGATAGAACGAGTTTGAATATGAAAAAATATAGTTTGCTTTGCTTTATTATGTTGGCGTTTTTGGATGAAATAAATGCACAACAACAATTTGCTGTTGATCAACCAATGCCTTCGCGTCAGGTACACCTTGATTTCCACACTTCTGAATTTATTGAAGGTATCGGAATCAAGTTTGATAAAAAACAATTTCAAGCTGCTTTGAAAGCTGGGCATCTCAATTCTATCAATGTTTTTGCGAAAGACCACCACAGTTGGGCCTATTATCCTTCTAAAGTGGGAAAAATCCATCCACACTTAAACTTCGATTTATTGGGCGAACAATTGAAGGCTTGTCACGAAATCGGGGTAAATGCACCTATCTACTTTACTGTTGGCTGGAGTGCCAATGATGCTTTGAATCATCCCGAATGGTGCATCCGTAACAGGGCAGGCGAAATTGACAAAAGCCCCGGTATCAATGCCAATGCGAAGCCAACGGATGTTTTTCCGCAATATGGCTGGACACGATTAAACGCTGCTTTTGGCAGCCCCTACCATGATTATGTGGTAAAACAGGTGGAAGAAATTTGCCAACGCTATCCCCAAATTGACGGTTTTTGGTTTGATATCTATCATATTTCCGCTACCGATTACAGTCCTACCTCTTTAGAAAGAATGAAAAAAGAAGGCGTGGACACCAGCGATGTAAAAGCAGTAGAAAAAAGTTTTGCCTTAGCCTTGAAAGCACACATGCAAGCATTGAGGAAATTAGTTACAAAATACCATCCCAAAGCCACTGTGTTTTTCAATACCGCCAACCATATCAACAACAAATCCATTTTCAAAGAACGATTATACGACCTGAACACACACCAAGATTTGGAAGATTTGCCCAGCACTTGGGGAGGTTATGATAAGCTGCCTTTGGAAGCCAAATACCATTTGCAGCAGGGTACTCCTGCCACAGCCATGAGCGGTAAATTCCACAAGGCTTGGGGAGAGTTTGGAGGGTTTAAATTGCCAGGGGCTTTGCGATATGAAGCGGCTGCTATGATTTCCAATGGCGTGGCTTGCAACTTTGGCGACCAATTGCATCCCTCGGGAGAAATGGATTTGGAAACCTATAATCGAATCGGGTATGCTTATGAATATGTTGAGAAAATTGAGAAATACGGATTGGGCGGAGTGCCTGTGAGTAAACTTGGGCTTTGGCTTACCTTGAACACAGCAGCAGACCACGGCGTGGTGAACATGCTTTTGGAAACCCACAACGATTTTATTGTTGCCAATGAAAAAAATCTACAACAACTTTCGGTAGTTATCATTCCGAGCAGCCCCTGCTTAACTGAAAATCAAGCCAATATCTTAAACGAATGGAGCAAGAAAGGCGGAAAATTATTGGTAATAGGAGAGGGTGGATTGGATATTTCCAAAAAGAAATTATTGATTGACGTTGGTGCCGACTATGTAAAAAAATCTGATTTTAATTTCGACTTTACCGTGGTTGCCCCCTCTATAGCCCAAAAAATGGTATCAAGTCCTTTCTTAAATTATGAAACGGGCCTTGTGGTAAAACCCACTACGGCAACAACCTTGGCCTATATCCGCGAACCTTTTTTCAACAGGACTTACGAACATTATTCTGGTCATAGGGAAACCCCTTATCGGTTGGAAAACGCCTCCTATCCTGACGTAATCCAAAATGGCAATACCATATTTCTTTCCCATAATCTAGACCAGTTGTACTACGCCCACGGGGTTCAATTGCACCGCCAATTGTTTGAAAATATCCTTGGTTTATTGAATAAAGCACCAATACTTGAGGTAAAAGGACTGCAAAGCTGCGGTAGGGTAAGTTTTTTACAGCAATCCTCTCAAAAGCGATATCTAACACATCTTTTATACACCCCTGCCTTGCAACGAGGCGATGTAACTGTTATTGAAGATTTTGTACCTATCAGCAATGTATCTATTTCGGTGGATGTGCCTGAAAAAATTAAATCGGTTATCCAGATTCCAAGCGGTAAAATATTGTCATTTAAACAAATGGGCAAACGAATAGTAGTGAAAGTACCTACGTTTGAAATGCACACAGGTATTGTTTTCAATTATTAATTGCCCATTCCATGCGTTTAGTATTGCTCTTTTTTTTCTACCAATGTTTTTCTAATGGTTTGATTGCAAAGCCATATCAGTTGCAGAAAAATGCTTTTATGGTTTATCAGGCAGAAGCGGCTGCAACCCTGTTTGGTGCAAAGGTGGAACAGCAATGGAAAGGATACACGGGTAAAGGATATGTTTCCCTTGGTGTAAATGGCAATTGGATGGAGTGGCAAAACATAGAAGTGTCCGAAGCGGCTATTTATAATGTGGTATTCCGTTATTCCAATGCTGGACAGACCATGAATCCTTGCAAGATTACCATCAATGGGGATTCACTGTTGGTGGATTCGCCCGCTAAAGGAGGCAGTTTTGGTAAGCAATCGCTTCCACGAGGAACTTATGCTTTTTGTACCACCACCGCAAACGATCAATGGATGGATATTAGCATTCAAATGCGTTTGCTGAAAGGAACAAATAAGCTAAGGCTGATGGTAAACAATGCAAACGGTGGTCCGAATATTGACAAAATTTCTATCCAAAAAATACATGAAAATATTGAATACAGCGAAAAGGATATATCGGTTGGTTGGCAATACGTTCCCTCCATTCTTGAGCGTATTGTCCCTCCCAAGTTCCCCCAAAAAAGTTTTTTAATTCCCCAATATGGTGCATCGAACGACGGGGTGCAGGATTGTAAAAATGCCATCAATGCAGCCATAAAAGTATGTAGTGAAGCTGGCGGCGGCATGGTCATTATCCCAGAGGGGAATTACTTGGTTTGCGGCACCCTACTGTTAAAAAGCAAAGTGGCTTTGTATTTAAAAAAGAATGTACACCTTCGTTTTGGAGGCAAAAAGGAAGATTATATTCCTAAACATTTGACCACTACGGAAGGAAATCTTTGTTTCAAATCTTCCTTGATATATGCTTATGGAGCAGAAGATATTGCCGTTATTGGCGAAGACTCCACGAGTGTGATAGATGGAGGACAAACAGAAATGAATTGGAAAGATGGAAAAGTGCATCATTATGCCGATAATCAGCTTGCGCCCGAAAAACGCTATTTACCTGAAGCAAGACCAAGTGTAATCGACTTTTTTCAATGTAAAAATATTTTGCTCGAAAAATATAAAGTAGTCAATAGTCCCTTTTGGACGAATGTCGTCACCAAATGCAACAATATAACCTTTAGGGGCATAGTCGTGAGATCCCTGCACCGCAACAATGATGGAATGGACATTCAGAGTTGCAAAGATGTTTTGATAGAGCATTGTTTGATAGAATCCGGGGATGATGCAATTTGTATTAAGGCGGGTAGGGATAGAGATGGTGCATTGTTGGGTAGTTGCGAGAATGTGATCATAAAAAACAATTATTTGGTCACCACCTGTGCCAACCTTGGGCTGGGTAGTGAAATGTCGGGCGGTATCCGAAATATCTATGTGGACAGCAATGGGGTTAATGGATTTGTTTTGGTGAAATCAAATTATGATAGAGGCGGATTTGTTCGAGATGTTTTCATTCGGCAATGCCAGCAAATAGAACGGATTCATTTTCATTTTGACAACTACAATTATCGAGGATTTTATTATTTACCCCAATACCGTAATTTTTATTTTGAAAACCTGCCCCATCTCCAACAACTGAACATAATGGGCAGGCCCGAAAATCATGTAAAGAACATACAACTCCTCAAATGTGGCAATCCCACAGGTAAGCGGGATTTTGTAGATGGATTAATCATAGATAATTAAGCAATTATAACCTAAAAAAATACTTCTTAAATAGCTTAACAGCCCATTTTATGCCTTGGATTTTACCATCATTTCAAAACAATAGATACTTATTGAACAAGGTTGACCTTCCATTAGCACGAAATAAAATGATGGGATTGCATGGTGGTTGGATTGGTTATAAAGGGTCTTTCAATAATTAGTAAATACTATTCTTTCATATTTTAAAAGGAAATTAAATGTCAGTTCAAACAGTTGGTTTACATCGTTATCATGGGGAAAACCCCAAAGTGGGAATCCGCCCGGCCATTGACGGCCGTTTGGGTGGGGTGAGGGAATCTTTGGAAGTCATTACTATGGAAATGGCCAACAATGTGGCCAATCTTATTCGTTCCAGTTTAAGGCATCCCGATGGTTCGGAAGTGGAAGTGGTCATTGCCGATACCTGCATTGGGGGCGTGGCAGAAGCTGCATTGGCAGCAGAAAAGTTTAAAAGAGCGGGCGTGGGTGTTTCGCTCACGGTTACGCCATGTTGGTGTTATGGTAGCGAAACCATTGATATGGATCCCTTGTTGCCAAAAGCCATTTGGGGTTTCAACGGAACGGAGCGACCGGGTGCTGTTTATTTAGCGGCAGCCTTAGCAGGACATAACCAAAAAGGATTGCCAGCTTTTGGCATTTATGGAAAGGATGTACAAGATGTGGGTGATACTTATATCCCCGACGATGTGCGTACCAAAATTTTACGTTTCATCAAAGCTGGATTGGCAGCAGCACAGCTTCGTGGGAAAACCTATCTTTCCATAGGTTCGGTTTCAATGGGTATTGCAGGTTCCATCATCCACGAACCATTCTTTCAGGAATACCTTGGCATGCGCAACGATTATGTGGACATGAGCGAATTGGTGCGCAGGATCGACAACAAAATCTACGATGAAGCAGAATTTGAAAAAGCATTGGCTTGGACCAAAGCCAACTGCAAAGAAGGGGAAGATGTAAACAAACTCGGCCCAGTGTTGAGCAGGGAGGTGAAGGATAAGAATTGGGAAACGGTGGTAAAGATGACCCTCATAATCCGTGATTTGATGATTGGCAACCCAGCCCTAAAAGCCATCGGATATGGTGAAGAAGCATTGGGAAGAAATGCCATAGCCAGTGGATTCCAAGGTCAAAGGCAATGGACAGACCATTTCCCCAATGGTGATTTTTCAGAAGCCATTTTGAATTCATCTTTCGATTGGAATGGCATCCGTCAGGCATTTATTGTGGCTACTGAAAATGATTCATTGAACGGCATCACTATGTTGTTTGGTCATTTGTTGACCAATACCGCTCAAATTTTTGCGGATGTTCGTACCTATTGGAGCCCTGAAGCTGTTGAAAGAATCACAGGTAAAAAATTGGAAGGGGATGCCGCTAATGGCTTTTTGCACCTCATCAATTCGGGTTCTGCCACCTTAGATGGCAGTGGTTATCAATCCATTGATGGCCAACCAGCCTTAAAACCATTCTATGATATTTCCGAAGAAGAAGCCCAAGCCTGCTTGGACGCCACCACTTGGTATCCCGGCATGACCGAATATTTCAGTGGCGGTGGATATTCTTCCAAGTTCCTATCAAAAGGAGGGATGCCCTTGACGATGTCGAGAATCAATTTGGTAAAAGGGATTGGGCCTGTGTTGCAAATAGCCGAGGGCTACAGCATCGATTTGCCGCAAGATGTATATGAAACCATCGACAAACGCACCAACGAAACCTGGCCTACCACTTGGTTTGTACCCATCCTAACGGGCAAAGGCGCATTTACCTCTGTTTATTCCGTGATGAATAATTGGGGTGCTAACCATGGATCGATCAGCTATGGACATATAGGAGCCGATTTAATCACCCTCGCAGCAATTCTACGCATCCCAGTAAACATGCACAATGTGCCTGATGCAGCCATATTCCGTCCAAGTGCTTGGGCTTCATTTGGTTCTGAACCAGAAGGGGCTGATTACAGAGCTTGTGCCACTTATGGCCCATTGTATAAATAATATTTCAGCAATCAGATACCCACTTGCCAAAAGCTGGTGGGTATCTTTTTTTAAGCATAAAAGTTCAAAGAAGAGTGGTGTGTAATTGATTACATAAAACGACTCATTTACACAATCAAATAAATTATTAAAATCATTAAAAACAATGGTTAAAAATGCTTTCGTGTTTGGGGTGGATTATGGCACCGATTCGGTAAGAGCCATTTTAGTGAATACTTCCAATGGCAATACGGTGGCAACGGCTGTTTTTCCCTATCCCCGTTGGTCAAAAGGCTTGTATTGCAATCCAGCAGCACAAATATTCAGACAGCACCCTCTTGATTATGTGGAGGGGTTGGAATTTGTAATTAAATCTTGTTTGCAACAAGTGGATGACAGCATTGCCCAAGCTGTGGTGGGGTTGTCCATAGACACTACAGGTTCAACGCCAGTAGCGGTAGACGCGGCAGGGGTGCCGCTTGCGTTGCATTCCGATTTTGAGCATAACCCTAATGCCATGTTTGTATTGTGGAAAGACCATAGCTCCATTCAAGAAGCCGATGAACTGAACAAACATGCTGCCGATTGGGAAGGGGAAGATTATTTGCAATTCGTAGGCGGAATTTATTCTTCCGAATGGTATTGGGCCAAGCTGTTGCACATTCTTAGGGTAGATTTAGAGGTAAGAAACAATATTGCCGGATGGGTGGAACATGCGGATTGGATGCCATTTTTATTAACGGGAGGCGCATTGGTAAACGAGGTAAAAAGAGGTGTTTGCACGGCAGGACACAAAGGGTTGTGGGCAGCACAGTTTGGTGGATTTCCCCCCAACGATTTTTTCAATGCTTGGGATAATTTGTTGGATGGTTTTGCCGAAAAATTGCCCGCTCAAACCTTTCATGCTGCTCAACCCGCTGGCTTTTTGAGCAAGGAATGGGCGGAAAGATTGGGATTATCAGAAAAAGTGGTGGTGGGTATTGGCTTGATGGATGCCCATGCTGGGGCAGTTGGTGGAGAAATTGAACCGTATTATTTGAGCAAAGTGATAGGCACATCCACTTGCGATATGGTGGTGGTACCGACAGAAGACATGCACCAAAAATTGGTAAAAGGAATTTGCGGACAGGTGAACGGTTCTATTATTCCCAACATGGTGGGCTTGGAAGCAGGTCAAAGTGCCTTTGGCGATGTATATGCTTGGTTCAAACAATTGCTGTTGTGGCCAATGGAACAACTATTGTCCACCCACCAACAACAGGATGGTAAACTATTGGAATTCTATCAACAGTTGCAGGATACCATTCTGATTAACCTAACCCAAGAAGCCACCAAGATAGAATTGACTGAAACCCTCGAACTGTCCATTGATTGGTTGAATGGAAGGCGTACCCCCGATGCCAACCCACTTGCAAAAGGAGCTATCACAGGATTGCATTTAGGCACCGATGCCCCCCGCATTTTTAAATCGTTGGTAGAAGCCACATGTTTTGGCGCAAAAGCCATTTTGGAACGGATTGAATCCGAAGGCATCGCCATCAAAGGAATCATCGCCCTGGGCGGTATAGCCCAAAAATCTCCTTACATCATGCAGGTATTGGCCGATGTATTGAACCGACCTATTAGCGTACACAACAGCGAACAGACCTGCGCCCTTGGTACAGCCATGTTTGCTGCAACAGTGTCTGGGGTTTACCCCTCTGTGCAAGCTGCAATGGCTGCAATGGGGCAAGGGTTTGGTTTAACCTATCATCCCAATGCGATAGTAGTACCTGTGTATGAGAAAAGGTATCAGCAATATGTAGAGTTGGGCAAATCATCTTGACCATTGATTTTTTTGATTGGGGTGATTAAATTGATTTTTTTGCAATGACTACATATTTTACCCTATCGCGCTTATTTTTTCCTAAAAATTCAATTATTTTATATTGCACAATTAATAAAAATTCTTATCCATACATAGCCCTGAAAGGGCGTAATATGTTAGCAATGGGTGCAGCCCATTGAATGTTAGCAATAGATGTATCCTATTCAAATAGGTCAATCCGATTTCAATTATCATTGTAAAAAAATTTAAAAACTATGTTGAAAGAAGTACTATTAAAAGCAGCAGAAGTAGCTGGCAAAACCATGTTGGAATTTGCGGGCAAAAAAATGGAGATTGATGTAAAATCGGAAGGCAAAAACAATTTTGTGACCGCAGCCGATTATGCTTGCGAGAAAGCCATTCTTTCTATTGTTCAACAACATTTTCCCGACCATAATATCCTTACTGAAGAAGCAGGGAGTTTGTGGCAAGAAAACGAATACCAATGGGTGATAGACCCTATTGACGGCACTACCAATTTTTTTCACGGCATCCCGCTTTGTTGCACCAGCATTGCGCTGCAAAAGGGAGGGGAAACGATACTCGGGGCGGTGTTCAATCCGTTTATGAACGAATTGTTTTTTGCGGAAAAAGGCAAAGGTGCATCTATCAATCAAACCCAAACACTACAAGTGAGCAGGGTAGAACGCATTGAAAACGCCTGTATCGTAACCGATTTTCCTTACGATCCCCAATTGTCGCAACAAGCCGCTCTTCCACACTTCATAAAACTCATCAACCAGGGCGTACCAACTAGGCGATTAGGCAGTGGGGCTTTGGATTTATGCTGGCTAGCCGCTGGCCGCTTCGATGCGTTTTACCAATACAACCTTGCCCCTTGGGATACTGCCGCCGCAGCCCTCATCATCCAAGAAGCAGGCGGAACGGTAACCGATTTTAGCGGCCATCCCTTTCAGATCCAATTCAAAGGCGTGGTAGCGAGCAATGGGATTTTGCATGAACAGTTGTTGGGGAGCTTGAATGGGTAGGTCGGTGGGATAGGGGAGGTCTAAATCCTTTAAGAAAGATGTAAAACAATTTGGCATTTTGAACTTTTAAAGGCGTTTTGAGGCGAAATCTGGCGAATTTGAGGTTTTAGTTGGGATTTCTGCTTAGGTTGTGAAGTTGAGATGAGGGGTCAAATTTGATTTGACTTTTTAAACAAAAAATCTGGGTTATTTGAATAAAACATAAACCGTTAGTAAAGTAAAAATGAAGGCATGATTAACAGTTACTGTTTTGATTGACAATTACTGGGAATTGGAGAAAAGAAATTGTGGATAACTTTTTTATTCTCTTGGGTTACCAATTATTTAACAAGAAGTCCCATTTTTTTTTAAAAATTAACACCTTCCAATGATAGAAATACAGGTTTTTAGTGCTTGATTTTGAATTTTATAGTGTTCGGTTCGGAAAAAATATCATGTTATACTTTTCCAAACATCGATAGCTGGTAAAAAAGTCAAAGCCAATATGATTTTATTGTTAAATTTTCATCTAGTATTGCAACTGTAACGCAGTGAAATACTAACCCTAATTGCCGATGGTTAGTTAGATATAATGAAGTAGTAACTGTTGACCTCTAACGATTTTTGTGTTTTTTGCTTGTTTAACAAAACGCCTGTAATTCTTTACGGGCGTTTCAAATTTTAGGACATACCCAAACTCACTAACAACAATCAGCCCATTTGCATGTTCCAGCCATTTACATTTGCGAACTTTCGCAACTTAATCATTGCTGTTTATGCTTACGGTGAGAATCTATGGTTTAAAAATTCCCATTCTAACCTTTGATTATTTAATCTTGTATTCAATTTCGATTATTGAAGATTGAAAATAGCCTTTACAGTTAAGATTGAGTTGAAGAATTATTTTCTAACTTAATTACGTTTAAATGAATTTATTCAAACAGCAGGATGCAGCGTTTCAAGAACGCCATATTGGACCGAACGGCACTGAAACGCAGGAAATGCTCAAGGTTATTGGGATTGATACAATGGAAGAACTAATAACTAAGACAATTCCAGATGCCATCCGACTGAAAGCACCACTTGCAATACCAGCAAGTGTTAGTGAATTTACCTATCTAGAGGAACTAAGAGCAATAGCAAACCAAAACAAAGTACTTAAGAATTATCTTGGTCAAGGTTATTATGGTACCATTACCCCAAGTGTTATTTTGAGAAATATTTTCGAAAATCCTGGATGGTACACTCAATATACGCCCTACCAAGCGGAAATTAGTCAAGGCAGATTGGAAAGTTTATTAAATTTTCAAACGATGGTTAGCGATTTTACTGCCCTTCCAATAGCCAATGCATCCTTATTAGACGAAGCCACGGCTGCAGCCGAAGCCATGAATATGGTTTTTCATTTGGCAAATAAATCTGCCAAAATGGATAAGAATTTATTTTTTGTTGATGATAATGTATTTCAACAAACAAAATCCGTCCTCATAACCCGAGCAACACCACTAAACATACAACTAGTTTTTGGCGACGCAGCTAATGCCACTATTACCGATAATTATTTTGGTTGTTTGCTACAATATCCTAACCTTAAGGGTGAAGTGAACGACTATTCATCATTTATAGATTCCGTTCATGCTGTTGGTGGGTTTGTAGTTATAGCCACAGACCTATTGGCACTTACCCTTTTAACTCCTCCTGGTGAATTTGGAGCAGATGTGGCGGTGGGTTCAACCCAACGTTTTGGTGTACCACTCGGGTTTGGTGGCCCACACGCGGCCTTCTTTGCAACTAAAGAAGAATTCAAGCGGTCTATACCCGGCAGACTAATAGGTGTGAGTGTTGATGCTCAAGGAAATAGGGCATTAAGAATGGCCTTACAAACAAGGGAGCAGCATATAAAGCGAGAAAAGGCCACATCAAATATTTGTACTGCACAGGCTTTACTGGCCAATATGGCTGCCATGTACGCAGTTTATCATGGTGCAGAAGGATTAAAAAAAATTGCCCAAAGAATTCATTTGCTCGCTCAAGCTTTGGTAGAATCGCTGCAAGAATTGGGTTTTACAATAGTCAATAACTTTTTTTTCGATACCATAACTGTAGTAGTTGAGAAAGCTGTTTTGCTACCTATTGCTGAAAAGAACAAGCAAAATTTCTTTTACTTGGATGATAATCATGTGGTTATTTCTTTAGACGAAACGACAAGTCAAATTGACGTTTTGGATGTGGCCTACAGCTTCGCAGAAACTTTGGGTCAAAATGAAGCCACGATTGGCTTTGAAGAGGGTGAAATTAACTACAGCTTACCAGCATTTGCCCAGCGAACTTCCACTTTCTTGCAACAATCGGTTTTTAATACCCATCACAGCGAAAGCGAAATGATGCGGTACATTAAATTTTTAGAGAACAAAGATCTTTCTTTAAATACCAGCATGATTTCGTTGGGAAGTTGTACGATGAAACTAAATGCAGCTACCGAAATGATACCATTAAGTTGGCCAGAATTTAGTGTTATTCACCCTTTTGCACCGAAATGGCAAACATTAGGTTATCAACAAATTATTGATGAGCTATCCGATTATCTCTGTAAAATAACTGGATTTGATGCTTGCTCTTTACAACCAAACAGCGGTGCCCAAGGCGAGTATGCAGGCTTGCTCACTATTATGGGATACCATCAGGCTGGGGGAGAAGCGCATAGAAATGTTATGCTAATACCCATTTCAGCCCATGGCACCAACCCAGCTAGCGCAGTAATGGCAGGCATGAACGTAGTAGTAGTTAAAGGAACTGAAGAGGGGTTGATAGATGTGGAAGACTTGAAAGCAAAAGCTGAGTTACATGCAAATGCGCTTGCTGGCTTAATGGTTACCTATCCGTCAACCCATGGGGTTTTTGAAGCTTCTATTAATAGCATCTGTGCCATCATACATGAACTGGGTGGTTTGGTTTATATGGACGGAGCCAATATGAATGCACAAGTTGGATTAACCTCGCCAGCTGTCATTGGTGCGGATGTTTGCCATTTAAACTTACACAAAACTTTTGCCATACCGCACGGCGGTGGCGGTCCTGGTATGGGGCCAATTTGTGTGAAAGCAGCCCTTGCACCCTACTTACCGGGACATGCTACTTTTGAGAACAACGATTCAGGAACAAATAAAGCACCTATAGCTAACCTCCATGCTGTTTCAGCGACACCCTATGGTTCTGCATCCATTTTGCTGATTAGTTATGCTTACATTAAACTCCTTGGTTATCAAGGACTTAAAAGGGCTACCGAATATGCAATACTGAATGCTAATTATATGAAAGCACGATTAGAAAAGTATTTCACCATTTTATATACGGGTCAAAATGGTACAGCAGCACATGAATTTATCATTGACTTGCGACCTTTCAAAGCAACCGCTGGAGTAGAAGCGGAAGACGTTGCAAAGCGTTTGATAGATTATGGATTTCACGCGCCAACTATGAGTTTTCCTGTAGCCGGTACAATCATGATTGAGCCTACTGAAAGCGAGGATAAAGCGGAATTAGATCGTTTTTGTGAAGCATTGATTGCTATTAGAGGTGAAATTAGTTTGGTAGAAGATGGTACTTACCACAAAACAAATAATCCATTGAAAAATGCCCCACATACCCAGCATATTGTTTGCAGTGATGACTGGCAATATCCTTATTCCCGAAAGGAAGCCGCCTTTCCTTTACAGTACATTGCACACAATAAATTCTGGCCCAGTGTTGCTAGGGTCAATAATACAGTTGGCGACCGCAACCTAATTTGCACCTGTGAACCAACGGAAAGTTATCAATAGAAAATATTTCAAATTATTTATTCAAAAGGCTTGCTAACCATTTAGGTTAGTAAGCCTTTTTTGTTGGTGAAAGCACATATTATTATGAGCAGTTACAGGCTTGTGCTTTTGCTCTAACCTAGCTTGTTGCTTATCTGAATAAGCACTTTAATTTCACTTATACGGCATAACCGCCAGTTATTTATATTCGAATATTTTTCTTTTTTGGGAATTGATTCTTGGTGTTCTTGAATTATGCAATTAGTAATTATACTGTATTGAATTTTATAATTAGTAGGATATTATTTTAATATAAGCAAAGGGAGTGAAATATAACAGTTCAGGTTATGTTTGAAATTTCTTAGTAGAGATTGAGACACGCTGTTATAGATATTGTTTATACTGATAAATTAACGTAAGCAATTTGATTTTACAACTTTGGTTATGGAGTCTTTTGCCACTCGGAATTCAAGATTCTAATTAACAAAAATAAATTAAGCACTACTGAGGCAAGTAATAATAACGCTGGTTCATCTTATCTAAATATTTTAAAAATACATTATTATTCATAGGTCGCTCTTTATAGAAGGCTTTTTCCAAATCCTTATCCTGTTTTAACAAAAAGCCAATAGATTGTTCAGTAGCATTTCTTAGGATTCCTTTTTTATTAAAATAAACTAAAACTTTTGGTGTAATTAGGTTTGATGTGGTACTCACTAAAATAGAAGTTACCATAATAAAGGGATTCCCATTTATAAGAGTAAATGCAAAAGGGCTATCTTCATAGAAATAAGGATATTTTCCAAAATTTTTAATCATATAATAAGCCCCATCCTTTTCAATAAATCTGTTTTTGCCATCACAAAATCCAAATGAATTCCTAATTTGTTTTGCTGAATCACTAAAATTCGCATTAAAAAATTTGGCTTCGTAGGTGATATTCGTTGTGTCATTTTTGCTATTTGTTTTATATTTTGGGGTAACAATTGCAGATGCTTTAATAAAAGGGTTATTATCAATGAATTCCTTTTCATTGCGGTATATGCCAGATACTAAATATTGAGGATAGCCAATTGACCTGCTTGTATCTTGTGCCAATAAATAAATACAAGCAAACAACTGAAGAAATAGTACTGATAAAACTTTCTGCATGAATTAATTGGTTGATAAATTGTGGGTGTAAAAATGCAACATAAAAGCGATATAGTTAAATTCTAAACTCAAAACGGGTTTATAAAAGTTTTTCGCCCCTTTTCTCATTTGCCATTTACCCAATCAGGATGACGGTGAAATTATATATTACTCTGAGTTCCACTGTGGTTCATAGAGAGCCACAGTGGTTCGAAGCTCAGTGGTTCTCTGTGCCTTTTCAGCGCAACTCTTTGAAATTAAACTGAGTATAATCAAACTAATATTTGCGAAATGTGAATGCAAAAATATTAATGCACCCCTTATTTATCTAATAACACATAAATTGCCTTATCTGCACCAACAAACTTTTAAGTTGTAGCTCACCCAAAAAGGCATACCCCCAACACTTCCCATTTTAAAAAGGAGTCTAATTTGCCTGATTCATTAACTGCAATAACAGGTATGCCAATCCCCAAAAGGGCATTCATATAGACTAATTTATTAGGATAATTTTCGAAAATTTGGTACCAACTAAAAAGTAAATATTAACACCCAAAGGTGTCAAGTCGTTTTAGGATGTCACATTTTTAATGCGAGTCATCACATTCTTAATGCGAGTCATCACATTCTTAATGCGAGTCATCACATTCTTAATGCGAGGCACCACATTCGTAATGCGAGGCACCACTTTCTTAATGCGAGTCATCACATTCTTAATGCGAG
>JAIXOJ010000068.1 GCA_027486835.1 Chitinophagaceae bacterium | reverse complement strand
TTTCGCCAACACTGGCGGAGGTTCCGCCAACACTGGCGGAAGGTTCGCCAACACTGGCGGAAGGTTCGCCAACACTGGCGGAGGGTTCGCCAACATTGGCGGAAGGTTCGCCAACACTGAAATGATAGTTTTCAGACTTGAAAATGTCACTTGTGGACTTGGCCGATGTAATATTCTCGCTGTAAGACGTAACTTTAAAAAGGAGTGGATGGTTAGCCAACCAGAAATTTGTGTTATTGATGCGTTGTTGTTTACACATACCGGTAGATAGTGTGATATTAAAGCACATAGGGTAAGCGATTAAGCCTACTGTTCCCTTTTTTACAACATATTTTGATACCGCCATACCAATCATCTGTATTGCTTTTAATTAACAACAGTACAAAGAAAGGGATTTGACTTATTCAAACATCAATTTTCTAAAAAAATATTTTTATCCGAAAAATAAACATGTTAAATCGCTTCATTCGGTAGCTGTTTGTCTTGTGGTAGGAAGTTGTCTGAACTGTGATTTTTTTGATTCTTTTGATGGTGGTGATTATGTGGAGGATTTGCCCCCGTCCCCTAAAGGGGTGTTGTGGAGGGTGGACCTCTTAGGGATTGCTTGGGAGGGTGTCTGAACTGTGATTTTTTTGATTTTTTTGATAGTGGTGATTATGTGGAGGATTTGCTCCCGTTCCTTGTTGGAGTGTTGTGGAGGGTGGGCGCAGGGCGTAGCATTTACATGTGATTAACTTGTTTTTGGCGGGCGCAAGGTACCGCCCTTACAGTGCTTATTTTGATTTCATGATTTTTTTGGTTCATTTGCCAGAGGTTATTTTGTAACTATGAATAACGGCTAAAAGGATTAAGTAATTGAAAACAAAAAAATAGGAATTTACCCCCAATTTGCCTTTGCTATATACCATTCCCCAAGTTCTAATTCATACCCCCCTTCTGCAACCTTTCTGTCTGGAGGCATGTCAGAAGGAAAAAATGTGTTTGACCATTGAAAAAAGCTATCACACATTTTCTCATTCGACTTTTGGCACGAACCATCTTGTGTGAGGGTATTTCTCGCTGAGGGGTGATTAAACGGTTAATTCTATTGATGGTTTCCCCGTTTACTTCAATAGCTTTTTATCTAGTAGTTGCTGGTGGATGGTTGCTATGTCTTTGGGTATGTCATACAAGGTGAGCCAATATAAATCTAGGCCATTTTGCATCGCTTTCCTAAATAGGCGGTCGTTGTTGCCTATTAGCTCGCCAATGACAATAAAATCATCCTTAAAAGCTAGACGGTCGTCTTCTGGCAGTTTTTGGATGGCTACCATCATCTTAAATATTTTAGATAGGATGAACATACTTAGCGTATGGATTCTGTCATCGGATGATTCGGCTATGTGTTTGTTGTTATTCAAGAGCAATTGCAGCACCAAAAAAGAATTCAAACTAATATCGCCCAGTTTATCGCTGGTTGTTTTAACATGGGCAGCAATTTCACTACTTATGGCTCTTGCATCCCACAATAAAATACCAGGTGTATTATAATGTATAGTTGCTTCTTGAACGCGACCATAAATTCGGTTTTTCATTTCCTCCCTTTTGTCTTCTACAGAATCGGTGGCTAACAATTCAAAACGTAATTTGGCGGCCAAGGCGGGATCGCGCCGCAACAACCTCAATACCAGCTTATCTTTTTCTTCCTCTGGCATTAACTGCAAGGCTCTTTTAAATTCGGGATCTACATTCATATTTTTTGTTCTTTATTTAAGGATTGCAATACTATCGTTTTTTCCTATTTTCTGCAGTGGGTATTGATGACAAAAAGCTGTATTTTCACCAAATTAATCAATCAATATACACTAGGGTTACAAGAACCAAACCCAGTTAGCCTACTTTTGAATTATTAAAACATCTTAAAAAAACGAATGTCGTGCAAACCATTTGTTGCGTTGGTTGCTACAATTCTTATTCATTTGCACCATGCGCTGCAAAAAAATGATAGAAATATTAAAAACTTTCTTTCCAAATACCCCGCACAGGGTAATTGAAATAAAATATACACCTTCAATTGGCATCCCATACATATCTATTATGCTAAGTGAAGATCAGCTAATTGGCTGTTCAAAAGCCCTACCTTCATTTACCAACCCCCTCATTTTTATTCCATGAAACATTACAATCAATTAGCTGGGCAGAAAATACAGCGAATCGAAGCCATTTGCGATGGTGTTTTTGCCGTTGCGCTCACGCTGTTGGTGCTTGATGTAAAAGTACCTATTGCCGCAGGCATACAATCAGAGCAGGATTTAGCGATTGCGTTTGTTGGTTTGATGCCTAAACTTTCCACCTATTTCCTCAGCTTCATGACCCTTGGCATTTTTTGGACTGGCCATTCTGTACAGTTTCAATACATTGAAAAAAGCGATAGAAACCTCAACTGGATTTCTTTGATGTACTTGTTTTTTGTTTCTACCATTCCCTTTACTACCGCTTTTCTTAACGAACATATCCAGTTTAAACTGGCCATTGCCCTCTATTGGCTCAATATTTTTCTGTTGGGCTTAATCTTATACATCAATTGGAGCTATGCCGCCAAGCATCATTTCTTGAACCTCGACCCTGTGGAAGCAGTAGTGGTGGGCAGGGCTATCAAAAGGCGAATCGTAATAGCCCAATCGCTGTATGCTGCTGGGGCAATTCTCTGCGCAATCAATAACTATTTAAGTATTGTAGTCATCATTTGCATTCAGCTCAACTATGCCTTTGCCTTATTTGGTCACCACAAAAAAAAGAAAATCTCCCTTCCACATTCCGAACAAGTCAATACTAATTAATCTGCTTGGGTAGCTGTTTTGTCCCCTTCAGTTGAATGACCACCCTCGTATAAATGACGGATGATGATACTAGCGAGCGTACACCCAAAAATGGCGGGCATATAACTAATGGTGCCGATTAATGATTTTTTGGGAAATGCTTTTTCCGATACAATTACCCTGTCTGCGTCAATTTTTTCTGGACTAAACACCACAGGCAAACCATTGTAAATACCCTCGGCATGCAACCTTTTGCGCACATATTTAGCCAATGTACATTGGTGGGTTTTGGAAATATCTACTACTTGTACGAGGGATGGATCCACTTTGCCACCCGCCCCCAAGGCAGTGGCAATAGGGATGTTTCGCTGTTTACAAGCTTTGATTAATTCAATTTTTGGGCTTAGTGTATCGATACAATCGGCCACGTAATCAAAAGTGTTGTTGTCTAGCAGTTCACCAGCCATATTATGCTCCAAATATTTAGGCAGCACAGTCAAGGATAATTGGGGATTTATATCTAACAATCGGGCAGCCATTACCTCAGCTTTGAGTTGACCAACGGTGGAATGTAATGCTGGTATTTGTCGGTTGGTGTTGCTAATATCTACCACATCTGCATCTACAATGGTCATTTTGCCCACACCAGCCCTTGCAATCATTTCAGCACAAATACCCCCCACTCCACCAAGCCCCACCACCAATACATGTTTCGAAAACAAGGGAGCGAGGGTGTCTTCGCCTAACAACAATTCGGTTCTACTGATCCAATTGGGTAATGCCATATCTCAATTATTATATTCAGGAAAAGGCCACGAAATAACAGGAATCACACCAATAGAACGGCCAATATTTTCGCTTTGCTGTACTCAAATGCATGAACATAACAGTTTTAGCTCCCCCGATAGAGCGGCATTTGCAGTACATTGCGCACCTATCAATATACTATCTACTGATATGCGTACCCTTCCATCCTTTGTTTTCTGTTTAATACTTTTCGGTTGTTTAGCTACTGCAAAACCAATATTTGGTCAGGCGGAGTCTGTAAAAATTGCCGTATTCGCACCCATTTACACCGACAGTGCCTTCACAGGAAGTGAGTACAAATTGGGCTTAAACAATTTACCCAAACAAATGCTTGCTGGATTAGACTTCTACAATGGGGTGATGATGGCAGCCGATAGCCTCAAAGCAGAAGGCAGAGATGTGGACATTCTTTTCTACGATTTAAAAGGGAGCGAAAGCATTTATACCATTATAAGGAAGCCTGAATTTGATAAGGTAAATATGATTATTGCGGCTTTTAATAACAAACAAGATGTAAAACCATTGGCGGAAATTGCCCAACATCGCAATATTCCCATTATTTCCGAAACCTACCCCAACGACGGGGGCATAACGAACAATCCTTATTTTGTAATGATTAATCCTTCTTTGAAAATCCATGTGGAGGAATTGTACAAGTATGTTCAGCGGAATTATTCTACCACCAATATAGTTTATGTAAAGAAAAAAGGACAATTGGAAGATGCCATTCAATATTATTATGCCAACATGGCTAAAACTACACCAGGGATACCCCTAAAAATGAAAGTGGTAGAATTAACCGACTCTTTCACAGAAAATACCCTCCTCAAACACTTGGATACTACCCTAAAAAACACCATAATATGCGGCAGCATACAGGAAAACTTTGGGATTAGGGTGGTAAAAGCATTATCCGCCAATCAGAAATACGAATCGGTGGTAATGGGGATGCCCACTTGGGATGGCTTGAAAGAATTAGAGTCCGACGACTGTGATGGGGTTACAACTGTATTTACTACGCCTTATAATTTTTCCAGAAGCTCCCCGCTGGGTTTTCGCTTGTATAAACTGTATAAGGGTAAATTTTTTGCAAAACCAGGTGATATGTTCTATAAAGGATACGAGAGTCTATACCATTTCGGGAATCTCTTGATTCAAAATCCTACGAACATCATGAGCCACTTATCTGACAAAAGCTTTAAGCTGTTTAATGATTTTGATATTCACCCGCTCATTAAAGCCGATAAAACCACCCAATATTTAGAGAATAAGAAATTGTACTTTATCAAAAAAAATGGTGGAGAGAATAAATAAGCAGGTGGTAAGCGATAGGTGGTAGGTATTAGGTCATAGGTTTTAGGTACGAATTAGTATTTTGATTTACATAGACTTCCCGAAAGTTTTTGACCTTTCGGGATGTTTAACTATGCTGTTGGGTATGAGAAGTAGATACTTTTCATACCTTTTAAGGTATAACAAACCTAAACCCACGCATTTTCAATAGCAGTTTTTTTCACTAATAATAGCAAAAATCTTAGCCAATATTTATCGCACAAGCAAGGAATCCAATTTAAGTTTTAGTCAAAGTACTACCCATCCATAATTTAAGCAACTCAATTACCCTACTTTTGGCCTCTGAATTATTTAATTAAAATAGATTATGAGTAACAGAACATTTACAATGGTAAAACCTGATGCTACACGCAAAGGTTATACGGGTGCCATTTTAGATCAGATTATTAAGGGTGGTTTTAGCATTAAAGCCTTGAAGTGGATTCAACTTACTAAGGAACAGGCTGGACAATTTTATGATGTTCACCGCGAACGCCCTTTCTATCCAGAATTGGTTGAGTTTATGAGTAGCGGCCCTATTGTTGCAGCAATTTTGGAAAAAGAGAATGCAGTTGCCGATTTTAGAACGTTGATTGGTGCAACCAACCCTGCCAATGCGGCAGAAGGTACTATTAGGAAAAATTTTGCAGCCTCCATTGGCGAAAATGCAGTACACGGAAGCGACAGTGATGAGAACGCCGCCATCGAAGGAGACTTTTTCTTTTCAAAATTGGAAAGATTTTAGCCAAATTCGGTGAATACGTCATTTGCTTTAAGCCCATTTTAATCTTTGGCATGATATTTATTATAATGCAAAATGTTTTTTAAGGGTTTAGGGTTGAAAAAAGGGCTGTGGTTCTCCACAGCCCTTACTTTTTTATATACCCTCCAAAGTTCAAGTAATCCCTTTTAGACAAACATTCAAAAACAAACTGCTTCTTTAAACTTTTAAGCAGCTCCTCTCCTACTCTGTTGAACCATACTTTGCTTGATTGGAACTATTTGGTTCAAATGTCAGACTTAGGTTATCCAACGGTTAATTTTCCCATCTTTTTTAAAGCCGCATAAATACAAGTAACGTGCATGGCTTGCACAAAAGCACCTTTTTCGAGTAAATCAAGCAATTCCTCCAGGGTTACAAATAATATTTCCAAATCTTCCCCAAGATCTAAATGTTGTTCTTGCACCAATTCGCCATCATAGGCGATAAACATGTGCATTAAGTTGGTATTGGTTGAAGGATTGCAGGATGTTTTTCCCAAATACTCGAACCTGCTAAATTGATACCCTGTTTCTTCTAACAACTCTCGAGCAATGGCAGCTTCAAAATCTTTATCGGAGGTATCTACGCATCCGCCCGGTATTTCTACAATGGTTTCCCCCAAGGCATGACGGTATTGACGTTCCAGAATGATTCTTCCATCTTTGGTAAAAGCAAGTGCCGTAACCCAATTAGGAAATTCATACACATAGTAAGGAGTTACCACCACCCCATCAGGTTTTGTACAGGTGTCCACCCGTATTGTTGCCCAAGTATCTTTTAATAAATAGTGGGAGTCGATGGTTTTCCAAGTTAAATCTCTTGTCATTTTTTACCAGTTATTTCTTTCTCTTAGTGAAGTAATATGGGCAGTGTGGTGTTTACCATGCCATGCATACAGTCCTAATAAAAACCACAGAGTCATCTGCATTTGGCTTTCCGGATGCACTAGTGTACGTTCCCATTGTTGCTCGGTTAAATTAGATACAGTTGCCAACAGGCGTTCATGCAATGGCCGTAATAAAGCAATTGATGCACCTACAGGAACTGTAGCTACATCGGGCAATAAAGCCCATTCTTTTTCCATATAAGGCTTAATGGTGGGGTTGTCTTCTGTCAATCCAAGTCTAAAACGAATAAAGGCATTCATATGGCTGTCTGCCACATGGTGCACCACTTGGGTAACTGTCCATCCGCCATCTCTATAAGGTGTTGCCAATTGTTCGGCAGTTAACCCTTCAATAGCTGCTGCTAATTTCTCGGGTAGTTCGGCAATCGCTTGTAGTCGTTCTGCGAGTAGCAACTTGCTATAAGGTTCCGGTTGGTACTTACCAATGGGGTATCTATAATCTATCATGGTCTTAGTTTATTAATTCGTTCAAAAAAATTGTTCAGTGTATTTACGCCTCTCTTATGCTGTAACCGGTTAATTGAATAAACACATCTTCCAGATTGGCTTTTTTCACTTGCACAGGGCGTTCAAAACCAGTGGACACCAAGTCGTCAATCAGTTGACTCGGCGTATTGAGTGCAATGATTTTACCAGCATCTACAATAGCCACTCGGTCGCACAACACTTCCGCTTCGTCCATATAGTGGGTGGTGATAATAACGGTGGTGCCTTGTTTTCTAATTTCTGCAATTAGCTCCCATAGATTTCTACGAGCTTGTGGGTCTAACCCAGTGGTAGGTTCATCTAAAAAAATGATTTGGGGCTTGTTTATCAAAGTGGTAGCAATAGAAAAGCGTTGTTTTTGTCCCCCACTTAGTTCCTTATACTTTGCTTTTGCCTTATCTGCAAGGTTCACTTTTTCGAGAAGTTCTATCGGTTGAATTTTCTCATTATACAACCCCGCAAACAATTGAATTAATTCAGCTAAATTAAGTCCAGGATAAAAACCACTTGCCTGTAGTTGTACCCCAATAATTTTTTTTATTTCACTGGCTTGTGTATCCACATCAAAGCCAGCTACCGTTATTATACCGCTTGTTTTTTCCCTCAGCGTTTCAATAATTTCTAGTGTTGTTGATTTACCAGCCCCATTAGGCCCTAGCAAACCAAAAATTTCCCCTTCAAAAACTTGAAAATTGATGCCCTTTATTGCTTCAAAATTTCCGTAAGTCTTTACCAAGTTTTGAACATCAATAATTATTTTTTTTTCCATCGTTTTACCAATTTAGTTGTAAGCCAATACCATTATCTGCCATACCAATGGAAGCAGTTGTTTTAGTTTTTGCGTGTCGATGATTGAACCATTGAACAGCAAAAGCCAAGTTATCATTACTTCTATTAATTAGGTAACCACCTAAAATCGTACTAACCAATCCTCCTCCGAGAATCATCCACCCACCTTTTCTATTTATTTGTTGACGATCCCCACCAGCAAAATACAACCCTGTAGTAATGGCTATTGTACCAGTAGTGCCGAGAAACCCTCCCCAAATTTTATTGGATTGGTGGTGCTGGTAAAGACTTTTCAATACCACATCGTTGGTTCTATAGAACAACTTTTTAAACTCACGGCTACCCCTGTAAAGTGTGTCATCATAAATAATACTATTGGGCTTTCTAGTTTGAAAATAGGTCATTTGGTTGCGCTTGATAGGAAGCTGCGCAGTGGTAGAATTTAAAAATCCGAGAGCTAGCAACAAGCAAATAACATGGAAACCTCTAAGGACGAAAACCATTCTCAATATTTTATTTAAACCGATCATCAACACTTTAATGGGTAAGGTATCAAAATGATTGGTGGCGAATATACACCCACAAAAAAACGGTTTCTACTAATAATTTAGTGTAGAAACCGTTTTACGAGCTATTTACAAAAAGGCAAGGCCGAGGCTCTATTTTCCTTTTTCCAAATAAGTATCTAATTCATCCATCATATTTTTACTGCCAATAAAAAATGGAGTACGCTCATGCAAATGGGTGGGAGGAATATCTAAAATTCTACGAGTTCCATCTGTGGCTCTACCTCCAGCGACCTCAACAATAAAAGCGAAAGGATTACATTCATAAAGCAACCGCAATTTTCCACCTGGCTTGTCTGTAGTACCTGGATACATGAAAATACCGCCCTTCATCAAGTTGCGATGCACATCGGCTACCATACTGCCAATATAACGTTGGGTATATGGCCCCCCGGTTTCTTTGGTTTTCTTTTGGCAAACGTTAATATACTCCCGAATATTTTCGTGGTACTGGAAAAAGTTTCCGTGGTTAACAGAATACACTTTCCCATCTGGAGGGCATTTGATATCAGGATGACTCAAGCAGAATTCTCCAATAGCTGGGTCGAGCGTAAACCCATTTACACCTCTTTTAGTGGCATAAACGTACATGGTTGACGAGCCATAAATAATATACCCTGCAGCCACTTGTCGGTTTCCAGCTTGTAAAAAATCTTCTTTAACGCAGGGTGTTCCCAATGGGCTTATTCTGCGATAAACACTGAAAATAGTTCCAATAGATATATTCACATCGATGTTACCACTACCATCCAAAGGATCAAATTGCACTACATACTTACTGTTATTGCTCACTTCATCGTCAAAAACTACAAAGTCATCCAACTCTTCGCTGCCAATACCCGCACAGCTAATACCATGCTGCAACACACCCATAAATTGGTTGTTGGCATAAATATCCAACTTCTTTACGTCCTCGCCTTGTACATTGATAGTACCAGCATCGCCAAGAATATCCACCAATCCTGCTTTGTTTACCTCTACGTTAATTCTTTTGGCTGCTAGGGCAATATCTCTCAAAAGACTGCTCAATTCCCCTGTTGCCGAAGGAAACTGTCGCAGTTGCTGGAGCGTAAACTCATCCAACGTGAGAATTTTTCTGTTAACTGTCATGATAAAAAAAATTATTTGGGCTAAAGATAGTTGGTAGGTTCTTTAGCCGTTAACAAAAACTACTTTTTATTTTTGACAACGGTTGCAATTTTGTCATAGCAAATTTACTTAAACGTTACAGCCACTTGCCACCTTCAAATACCAAAATATTTTACTTAATACAATGACAGGATACCTACATAAAAAAAGCTGCTCCATTTAATAGAAGCAGCTTATCAAACTGTACAAAAAGTATCAAAAAAACATCCAACTACCACGCATTTCTTGGTGAATAGTCATCGTATTTATTCCCTAAAAGAAACCCAACTACAATTTCATGCGTTCCCTTACTCACCGTATTTAATGCAGAAGTGGTTAAATCGTAAGAATATCCAAGGTTGATGGAGTAATTTAAATTAACCCCGAGCATTGCGGCAAACCCATCTTTATGACGATAGCTTGCACCTACCCACATACTTTCTTGATACTGTAGTTTTGCGTTAATGTCAAAACTAATGGGTAATGGGTTTACATATCTTACCATTACACTAGGCAGTAAACTTAATTCCTCATTCAATCGCATCTTGTAACCAGCCTGTGCATAAATATGTGGCACTAATTTTCCTTTGGTTTCTATAAGTGGACTCTGGTTGGAATAATCAGAAAAATAAAGTTTGTCTGCTATAATTTGTTGCGCTGCCAACCCAATAAAATAATCCCGAGAATAGATCCATAAACCAGCACTTACGTCGGGATTTATCTTATCCAAGGTACTGGATTTGGAAGTGGCAACAGACGGATCTGTATTGCTATTGTTTCCAAAATTCAATTTGCTAGCATCGAGACTCATTTGATTGATACCCGCACTTATGCCCAATGATAAATTGGTTTTCGAGGAAATATTCATATGGTATGCATAAGTACCGTATGCTGCAAAACGATTTAAAGGGCCAGTTTTATCATTTAGCACCGTAAATCCAATACCGGAATGGGGATCTGGGGGTTGGTAATCATCTAGCCCCAGCATGGGATTAACCCCTCTGGGATGAACTGTTGTAGGATTATCCCTATCTACATCGTAATCCCTTTTGTGCAAAGGGGCATTTACAGTAAAATAGGTAGTAACAGGCGCATCTTGAAGACCCACCCATTGCAAGCGGTGGCTCATTTTAATATCCGTATAATTATCAATGCCCGCTACGGCAGGATTTACTAAAAAATTATTGAGGATATACTGGGTAAAATAAGGGCGTTGTTGCGCAATTAGCTGCTTAACACCGACTATAAAACAAAAGGAAAGGAGAATTTTTTTCACAAAACGAATCGTTTAAGGTTCAAAGATAGTTTCGCACAGCATTAAAATAGAACTAACACACAATTAAAAATACGACAGCGTTTGCGTAAAATAAGAACAATTGCATGATGATTCAAAATTTGCTTGATTTAAATCTGTTGCATGGGAAAGTAAGGGCATAAAAAAAGGTTATTTTGTTTCTTCAAAATAACCTTGAAAGTGTGTGGAGAATAGCGGGGTCGAACCGCTGACCTCTTGCATGCCATGCAAGCGCTCTACCAACTGAGCTAATTCCCCTTTTGTTGTGTGAGGGCGGCGAAAATAGGGGTTTCAATTATAAAAGCAATAGAACAACTTTTCTTTTTCAAAAAACAAAAAAAGTTTGGCAGAAAAGACTACCAAACTTCTTTTGAATTGTGCGGCAAAGGAGATTCGAACTCCCACGCCCGTTAAAGGCGCTACCACCTCAAAGTAGTGCGTCTACCAATTTCGCCATCGCCGCATTTGAGAGGCGCAAATGTAATGGTTCATAATGAATAAAAAGGGAGGTATTGAGTTTGGAGGGAGAAAAAGACACAACAATCAATTTTTTCCTCCTTATAATCCTAGAGGCTTCTTTCAGCTTTTTCTAGCGATAAAGTAATTATCAAATTTACTTTGGTGCCTTTCTATATAGATATATCACCACAAAAACAAAAATGGTGTTGGGAATCCATGCAGCAATCATAGGTGGAAGATTTCCTTTGGTGGAGAAAATGGTGGAAAATCTATCTGTAATGATAAATGCAGCCGCGGTGATAAAGCCGATGGCAAGATGTGCTCCACTCCCACCCCGCACTTTCCTGCCTGCAATGATGGCACCAATGAGGGTAAGCAAAAACACTGTGACCGATGTTGCGTCCCTACGGTATAGTTCTACTTTTAAATCATTAATGCCCTCGGAACCTCTAGACTCTTCTAATTGGATAAAATGCGCCAATTGGGGCGAAGTGAGCTTATCTTTTGTGTATTTATCCCTACTTAGGTCAATAGGTTTAAAGTCGAAAGCCGCCAATTCCTTTGGTTTGTACGTTACTACCTCGCCAAGCGGATTCATCGAACGGTAAATAACGTTTTCCAAAATCCATTTCTTATTTGCGGTATCCCATTGTATGCTTTCCGATCTAGTGTTTTGGGTCACTTGGTTATTCACCACTTTTTGCATAAAAAATGTATTTCCGCGCTTAGAAAGGGTGTCGTAACTATGGATTCCTGCATAAGTGAATGAATCAATCTTAAAGTAGATGGCCGTATTGGTATTCATTACCAACCGATTATAGGAATTGTCATTATCTACATATCTCGCTTCAAAAGCACTTCGTATTTGGTTTGCTTTTGGTATCACATATTGATTAGCAAACCACAATATAGTGGACAAAAACAGCCCCCCCACAATGTAGGGGCGTAACCATCTAAAATAGGAAATTCCACTGGCCAATATGGGTACTATTTCCGTATTGTTAGCCATTTTAGAAGTAAAAAAAATAACTGCAATAAATACAAACAAGGGAAACAACAGGGCAATAATGTGGGGTATAAATCCGTAATAATACCCAGTTACAATGCCCATAAACCCCAGCTTCGACTTAACGAAATTGTCTGTCTTTTCGCTAAAGTCTATCACAATTGCAATGATGGCAAATAGAACAATAGCAAAAAAGAACGTGCTTAGAAATTTTTTTAGGATGAACCAATCTAATTTTTTCATTCGAAGTTAATAGCCACAAATATAATTGGATGGTGATGCACCACTCGATTGTTTAATTATGTACAACACTATTTTCATACGCTTAAACCCAAAAAACCATATTTGAATCTGTTTTGCTTAGGATGGAATTCTATTAGTGCATAAAATTAATTATGTACGTTTATTGACCTAATAAATCACAAAAAGCAATAAACAAACGATTATTTAAAAGCCTTTTTGATGGCAAAGTGACAATTGTTACAAACTGTGTTTTAGGTAGGTGGTTATTTTGCATCAACCAAACTTGATTGTATGAACATTATTAGCGCATTGCTTACCTGTAAATGTCCCCGTTGCAGAACTGGCAACCTGTTTTGCAGTACTCATCCTTACCAAAAAGGTTTCATGAAAATGCACGAACACTGCCCCTCCTGCGGCCAACGTACAGAAATAGAAGTAGGGTTTTATGTAGGCTCGGGTTATGTGAGCTATGCACTTACAGTGGCCATATCCATTGCTTCGTTCGTAGCTTGGTGGGTATTAGTAGGCATTGGAGCGGAGGATAACCGCATATATTGGTGGTTAGGGTTAAATGCTTTTTTGCTGTTGTTACTACAACCCTTGCTCATGCGAATGGCCAGAACCATTTGGCTTTCATTCTTTGTGAGATTTAACAAAAACTGGCTTATGGAAAAACCAATTGAAACGGGAAGGGTTATTCCTGGACAAATGGAATTAATGGCCTAATCCATATTGGATAATTCACAACTATAATCGTTGGCGTTTACAATGCCCCCTATAGCTACAAGGATAAATAGATACACCCCATTGCTCAAACCAATATAAAGCAATCATCGAAATTCATAACTTTATGAACACTCACACAATCGAAACTCAGTGGATGGGCAATATGCAGTTTAATGCACTTGTTAACGGCCATACTGTGGTAATGGATGCTCCCGAACGTGCTGGCGGGCAGGACAATGGGCCTATTCCCAAACCTTTTGTTCTTGCGTCTTTATCGGGTTGTACAGGTATGGACATAGTTGCCCTTTTGAAAAAAAATAGCCACCTTGTTGACAATCTCAACATAATAGTTACGGGAGAACTCAGCACTCAAATTTCTATTGAATACACAGCAATCCATTTAGTGTATGAGTTTACAGGCAAGGAAGTAGATAAACTAGCTGCTCTAGATGCGGTGATGCAGTCTCAGGAAAAATATTGTGGGGTAAGCCACATGCTGAAAAAAGCACTCCCCGTCACCTGGCAAGTAACTTTTAATGGTAAAAGTATTTTTAATAACCAACCACTTACTAGTGGGATAGATTAAGTGTAACAATTGTAACTCAAAATGCAAATACAGTAATGTAGCTTGCAACAAAATTAAAAATTATGAAAAAGAACATGGGTATGACCGATAGAATTATCCGGTCTGTAGTTGCGGTTGTCATCGTTGCTTTGTATTTTACAGGATTAGTTACTGGTACATTGGGAATAGTATTATTAGTAGCAGGGGGCATATTTTTAGCAACCAGTTTCGTTAGCTTTTGTCCATTGTACACGCTAATTGGTGTGAACACTTGCTCCATAAAACAACAATAAAAAGGATTATTTTTTTGAATAAGCTTAGTAAGCTTTTCAAAAAATGTTTATGTTGTTAACCTTTTTAGCAATTTACAATATTTAAACCCTTTTGGCGATGCGATAAAATGGGGATTGTGTTTATAGAGATGCCATCTCCCATTTTTACTTCTTCCATTTGAAATAAGATATAAATATGAATAGTACCTTTTGGAACGAACGATACAATGTTGCTTCCTATGCCTATGGCGAAACACCAAATCTTTTTTTTGCCGATCAGCTAAACGCATTACCCCCAGACACCATTATCTTACCCTGCGAAGGAGAGGGTAGAAATGCAGTATATTCCGCATCAAAAGGCTGGAAAGTGGATGCATTTGATAGCAGCGAGGCAGGTAAAACAAAGGCAATACAATTAGCTAAAAAGCATCAGGTATCGATAAATTATCAAGTGGGTGATGCCATTGAAATGAAATACACCACAGAAAGTGTAGATGTGGTAGCATTCATTTATGCCCACCTTCCAGCTAACATTAGACAGCAAATACACAAAAACGCTTTCTCATGGTTAAAGCCTGGAGGCAAAATCATATTAGAAGCTTTCCACCCAAATCAATTACAATATCGTTCTGGTGGACCTAAAGATATTTCGATGCTTTACACGAAAGAATTGCTTGAAGATGATTTTAGTGAAATGAAAATTGAACAATTGAATGAAGTAAAAACAATACTTCGAGAAGGTGCTTACCATCAAGGCGAGGCTTATATCATACGATTGGTGGCCACTAAAGTATGATTCAACTGTTGATGCACCCTTTATTATTTCTCCCTATACAAAGCAATTTATTACCTAACTACAAAATGAAAAGAATCTCCCCTATTATCGCTATCTGCCTGCTGTTATTTACTAGTTGCAATAGCCAGCATATAACAAATACAACTTTAGCCGTTGCTGATTTCTCCAAAGGAATATTGCAACCTAACATTCAAATTCTAGATGTTAGAACCCCTGATGAATACCAATCAGGCCACTTAAAAAACGCCCTGCTTGCAGATTGGAATAATACAATTGAGTTTGAAAAGCGGGCTGCCGCTTTGGATAAATCTAAACCCGTTTATGCTTACTGCTTAAGTGGTGCCAGAAGTAATGCAGCTACAGAATGGCTGAACGAGCATGGATATAAAGCCTATAATTTGGCTGGGGGCATTAATGCATGGCGAAGAGCAGACCAGCCAATTGAACAAACTGTTCCCGTAAAACAAATAACATTAACGGAATTCAACCAGATGATTCCTCTTGACAAAACAGCATTGGTAGATTTTGGTGCTACTTGGTGTCCACCATGCAGGGCAATGGCCCCTATTATTGATTCTTTTGCCAAACAAAATACCTCAAAATGGGTGTTAATTAAAATAGATGGTGGCGAACAGACCGACCTCGCCAAATTGCTAAAAGTGGATGGGTTTCCAACTTTTATTGTTTATAAAAGAGGCAAGGAAATTTGGAGAAAACAAAGTATTGTTGATGTACATGAGTTAGCTAAACAAATAGAACAATAATCATTCAATCCATAATTTAAACAGCCTAAGCACATGTAGTAGCAGTATCACCAGCAAGTGATACTTTTTTTATACCTATATAAAAGATAGGAAAGCAAAAAGCGGCAAACAATTGAGCAATTGAAAGTTACAAATGTTACCGTCTGCCCATATTCTGACGGGTAGTTTTGCTTTAAATTAATAAAGTGATGACTAAACGACTTTTAATCCAACTAAGTGTAATTGCAATTACATCCATTGCTGCTTTTCTGCAACAGCTTAAAGCACAACCGTCCAAGCAATTATCGTTAGAAGAAGCCAAAAATGCTGCACTAACCAACAACAAATCTTTGCAACTTGCCTCTTTGGATGAAGCTATTGCCGTTGCTAATTATCAACAGTCAGCAGCTATTTATTTACCCCAAATCAACTTTTCTTACACAGGCATTAGTACCAATAATCCCTTGAATGCTTTTGGCTTCAAGTTGCAGCAGAAGCAAATTGGTTTGAGCGATTTTAATCCTGATTTACTCAATCATCCTTCTGCAACAAGTGATTTTACGACTAAACTATCTATTCAACAGTCCTTGATAAATATGGATGCGGTTTTTATGCGAAAGGCAGCAGCAAAACAAAAGGAGATTTACCAATTTAAAAGCAAAAGAACAATTGATTACACCAGCTTCGAGGTAGAAAAAACTTATTTGCAATTGCAACTGGCTTACAAAGCCTTGAAGGTTTCAGAAGAAGCTTTAGCAACTATACAATCGGTACTAACCAATACCAAAAACCATTTTAATCAAGGGCTTGTACAAAAATCTGATGTATTAAATGTACAAGTTCAAAATGCTTCCATTGAAAATAATATTACCCAAGCTAAAGACAATATTGGAAACTTATCGGACTATCTAAGTGCTTTAATGGGGCAACCTTTAGGAACAAATTATACTATAGAAGAAAATTTAGCAACCCAACTATCTCTCATTGATACTGTGATTAAAAAAAGGGCAGATTTTATAGCAATGAAAAAAGCTGTGGAAGCCAATAATCTGCTGATAAAATCTAGCAAGATGAGTTATTTGCCTAAGCTAAATGCCTTTGGTAGTTACCAATTAAACGATGCATCGATGCTAGGCTTTGGCGCAAATGGATATATGGCTGGTTTACAGGTAAGTTGGGATATTTTTAAAGGATTCTCTACCAAACACACTATTGCATCTCAAACATTAGAAAGAGATAAAATAGCCTTACAATTAAGTCAATTGCAAGAACAGAGCAATGTAGAAATAAACAAAACAAAAAGAGCTATCAACGAGGCAAGTGTAGCCATCGCTAAACATCAATTAGCTATAACCCAAGCAACAGAAGCCCTTCGGATTTTAGAAAATAGGTACCAACAGGGATTGGTATCAACGACCGATATAATGATGGCAACAACACAGCGTTCGCAACAGCAATTTGAACTTGCTCAATCTATTTTTCAACAACAAATTAGCGTTGCTTATTTACATTTTTTAACCAGTTCAGTAAACTAATATATACTCAATAAATGATACTTCAACATTTCAAATCGGCTTCATTCTTTACAGTGATAGGCATTACGTTATTTACCGCTTGTTCTTCTAAAGAGCAAACAACTGGTGAGGGCAAGCAATTGGAAAATCCAATTATAGTAACACTTGCCAAACCAACTTCCAACCAAGGAAATAAAATGCAAATTAGTGGTCAGGTTACTGCTGCTCAAACAGCACAAATTAGTACCAGAATCATGGGCTATGTTACCCATTTAAGCTTGAAAGTGGGAGATAAAGTAACCAAAGGACAATTGATCGCTACCATAAGCAACCAAGATTTGGTAGCTAAAAGGGCACAAGCTGATGCGCAAATTGCAGAAGCAACAGCTAATATAAAGAGTACCCAAAAAGATTTCAATCGCTTTACCGCCCTTTATAAACAACAGAGTGCTACTGCCAAAGAATTGGACAATATCACGCTTCAATATAATACTATCCAAGCTAAACTTGAAGCAGCCAAACAAATGCGCAATGAGGTTGATGCCAATCTTCAATACGCCAATCTTACGGCTCCTTTTAGTGGTATCATCACACAAAAAATGGTGAATGAAGGCAGTATGGCCACGCCAGGTATGCCAATTGTAACTATAGAACAAACAGACTCTTACGAAATAAGTGCTTATGTACCTGAATCGGAAATTGCACTGATTAAGCAGGGTCAAGAAGTGGATATTCAAATTGCTTCAGTCAAGAAAACTTTTAAAGGAAGCATTATCCAGATTAACCAATCCTCCCAATTCACTGGTGGGCAATTCATGATTAAAGTAACCATTCCCGAGGCTGAAAAAGATGGATTGTATGCTGGATTATATACCACCATGTATATAAATTCTGCTGCTAATACCAATGCAACAAGTAGTAGCCTATTAATTCCCCTTTCAAGCATTGAACGCAAAAATGAATTAACTGGCATTTATACTGTCAGCGAACATAAGACTGCTCTTTTGCGATGGGTAAGGCTAGGCAAAACCTTTGGCAATCAAGTGGAGGTATTGAGCGGTTTGTCTGCTAATGAATCATTTATTGCTTCTGCAAATGGTCAACTCTATAACGGCGAAATGGTGAGTTATTAATCAACATTGGCTAAAATATAGATGATTGTCCAAATTGGGTATTGCCAACTTATTAGGCAGGCAATCATTCATCTATAAAGTACATGGCCAGTTAGTGTCTATGTTTCTTTCCTATTAAATAACACTTTTTTGAACTACCCACCTTCTTTAGCCCTACCAAGTTTAGGGTAAGGGACACTATTTAACATACATTATGGAAAACGGATTTTCAGGAAATATTGCGAAAGCCTTTTTACAGTCTAAACTAACTATACTACTAATGGGAGCTTTTTTACTCATTGGGGTTTATAGCACCTATCTCATACCAAGGGAGGAAGAACCGCAGATACAGGTGCCTATGGCAGATATTTTTATTGGCTACCCCGGTGCAGACCCAAAGGATGTGGAAACAAAAGTGGCTGCTCCCTTAGAAAAAATGATTTCTAACGTAAAAGGGGTAGAATATGTGTATTCCACTTCTATGAAAGGGCAAGCCATGCTGATTGTGCAGTTTTATGTGGGTGAAGATGTAGAACGTTCCTTGGTAAAACTGTATAGTGAACTCATGAAAAACATGGACAAAATGCCACAAGGTGTTACACTGCCCTTGATTAAAACTAGAGCCATTGATGATGTACCCGTATTGGGACTTACGCTATGGAGCGAACAATATGACGACTATCAGCTAAAGCAAATTGGTCAGGAAATGACCAACGAGATAAAAAAGATTAATGATGTGGCAGATGTACAAGTAATTGGTGGCAGAAGCAAGGAAATGAAAGTGGTACTAAACAAAGCCAAAATGGCTGAAAACCATGTGGACTTTCTAAGCATCAGCAAGCAAATTCAGGGAGCGAATGTGCAAATGCCAGGTGGCAATTTGCTACAAAAAGACACGGCGTATTCTGTGGAAACAGGTAATTTCTTAACCAATTCAGATGACCTTGCTAATCTTGTGGTGGGTATATATGAGCAACATCCTGTTTATTTAAAGCAAGTTGCCCAAGTGATGGAGGCCGCTGAAACGCCCCACCAATATGTACTGTTTGGTTATGGCAAAGCCGATACTGCACACGCTCGACAATTCAAAAGCAACTATCCAGCTATTACCCTTTCAGTTGCCAAGAAAAAAGGGGCCGATGCAATGCAATTGTCTGCACAAATTCTGAGCAAAGTAGAACATTTGAAAGCCAAATTACTACCCAGTGAAGTGCAACTAACTGTGAGTAGAAATTATGGCGAAACTGCCTCAGACAAGGTTTCGGAATTGCTATTCCACTTGTTTATTTCCATTGTTGTGGTTACGCTTTTTGTGATGTTGGCAATGGGCTGGCGTGGTGGATTGGTGGTGTTTCTTTCTGTGCCAGTCACATTTGCTTTAACGCTGTTTAGCTATTACATGATGCACTACACACTCAACAGAATCACCCTTTTTGCTTTGGTGTTTATTACGGGTATTGTGGTAGATGATTCCATCATTATTGCTGAAAACATGCACCGCCATTTCAAAATGAAGAAACTACCACCACTTCAAGCGGCTATTTATGCCATCAATGAAGTGGGCAACCCAACCATTTTGGCCACTTTTACGGTGGTGGCTGCTGTATTGCCTATGGCTTTTGTTTCTGGAATGATGGGGCCTTACATGAGTCCAATGCCTATTGGGGCATCTATTGCTATGATGCTGTCGCTCATTGTTGCCCTCACACTCACTCCTTATCTTGGGTATATCTTTTTGCGTGAAAAAGAAAAGCAAAGTTTCGCTCACGAATCAAGTAAACCAATTGCTTTAGAAAACACGGGCATCTACAAGATTTACCGAGCATTTATTTATCCTTTACTAGAATCTCGTTGGAAGCGTTGGACTTTTATCTTAGTAATAGTAGGCATTCTTTTGGGCTCTTTATCCATGTTTTATACAAAAGCTGTGGCTGTGAAAATGCTACCCTTTGATAATAAAAATGAATTTCAAATAGTTATTGATATGCCAGAAGGCACTACTTTGGAAAAAACGCAAGCTGTAGCAAAAGACATTGCAGACTTTGTGGCTCAACAGCCAATGGTAGAAAACTATCAAACCTATATTGGCACATCTGCCCCAATAAGCTTTAACGGATTGGTTCGCCATTACGATTTAAGGCGTGGTGAAAATGTGGCTGACATACAAGTGAATCTGGTGGATAAAAAGAATAGAAAAATACAAAGTCATGGCATAGCCAAAGAAATGCGTGCTGCTATTCAGGCAATTGGAAAAAGATATAATGCCAATGTAAAAATTGTGGAAGTGCCACCAGGGCCTCCAGTTCTATCCACTTTGGTGGCAGAAATTTATGGGCCTGATTATGCAGAACAAATAAAAATAGCCACTGAAATAAAAACTCGTTTTAGCAAAACCAAAGATGTGGTAGATATTGATTGGATGGTAGAAGCCGACCAACCCGAATTTCACATTGCAGTAGATAAAGAAAAGGCTATGCACTTTGGAGTTGCAACTGCTCAAGTAGTGGCCACTATTAATGCTGCACTTTCAGGTATGCCCGTAGGTAATATGTATGCACCCAATGCCTATAACCAAAACCCTATTAACCTACAGTTGAGCGACTCAAACAAAGCCAATATCGATGATATTTTAGACCTAACTATTATAGGCGTGCAAGGCAATAAAGTTGCAATCAGAGATATTGTAACTATTTCAAAACAAATAAAACCGAAGAGTATTTTCAGAAAAAACCAAAAAGAAGTAGTATATGTGTTGGCAGATATGGCTGGTAGTTTAGAAAGTCCTTCTTATGCCATAGCCGCAATATCTGACAGTTTGAAACACACGCCGCTTCAAGCAGGCTTTACCCTCACAGAAGCCTATACGCACCAGCCAGATTTGGAAGATAATTTCACCATAAAATGGGATGGCGAATGGCAAATTACCTATGAAGTATTTAGAGACTTAGGTATTGCTTTCGGGGTTGTGATTATTATGATTTATATCTTGATAGTAGGCTGGTTTCAGAATTTCACAGTACCACTTGTTATGCTGGCAGCCATTCCTTTATCATTAGTGGGCATTGTGCTGGGTCATTGGTTGATGGGGGCATATTTCACAGCTACCTCTATGATTGGTTTTATTGCCCTAGCAGGTGTGATGGTGCGCAATTCTGTGCTGCTGATAGATTTTATCAATATCCGCCTTCGGGAAAATGTACCGCTAAAGCAAGCCATTATTGAGGCTGGAGCTGTAAGAACCACCCCTATTTTGCTTACTGCAGGGGCTGTAGCCTTAGGAGCAATCATCATTTTGTTCGACCCCATTTTCCAAGGGCTAGCCATTTCGTTAATGGGTGGCACAATCACTTCCACTTTCCTTACTCTTTTGGTGGTGCCGTTGCTTTACTTTAAAATGATGCGCAAACAATATCCTATCATCAAAAAATAAAAATAATAGTATGAAGTGCTTAATAGTAACTTGTTTGAAAGAAAATTCTAACACCGTATATCAAATATTTAAAGAAGCCAACATTAAAACTTTTAGTACCACCGATGTTACAGGCTTCAAAGATGCAGAAGCAGAAAATTTGCTCGGAGCATGGTTTGCCGCTGGCGATGAAAAATTCGATTCCTTAATGATGTTTAGTTTCACAAGTACCGCTCAGGCCAATAATGGTATGGAATTAATCAAGCAGTTTAATAGCAATTTTGCGTCTAATTTTCCAATAAGAGCGTTTATTATTCCAGTTGAATCAACAAGTTTTAAGAGAAATCCGTAACCATTAATAATAGTAAACTAAGAAACATGAAAGAAAGAATTGTAAGGGCTGTAGCAGGTTTAGTAATGTTGACTAGCATAACGCTAACCTATTTTATCAGTATCAATTGGTTATGGTTAGGTGTTTTTGTAGGAGTGAATTTATTGCAATCATCCTTCACCCAATGGTGTCCATTAAACTATCTATTAGATGCAGTTGGAGTTAAAAACGATGAAGCCAATAAAACATGTTGCTAAATAAAAAAACAAAGTAAATAAGTGTAAGTATTGCGCTATTTTTACGAGCATTACTTGCACTCATTTATCGTTTTAGCATGAATATTTTTAGGGATTTTAATATCAGTTTCGAACCAGAATTACTTGCAGAAATTGAACAGTACGGTCAGTTGCGATCTTTTAAAGAAGGCGACATCATCATGGACTATGGCAAATACATCCGCATGATGCCGCTCATTATAAAAGGAACCATCAAAGTGTTGCGAATGGATGAATCTGGAAAAGAATTGTTGCTGTATTATTTGTCGAGCAGCGAAAGCTGTTCCATGGCTTATAGCTGCTGTATGGAAGCAAAAAAGAGCGAGGTAAGAGCCATTGCAGAGGATGATGTTGACCTCATTGCCATCCCACACGACAAGCTTGACCAATGGCTGTGTAAATACCCCACTTGGAAAAACTATATCATGCGCAGCTTTAATGAACGTTTTCTTGAGCTGTTGAAATCAATAGAGAGTATTGCTTTTCACAAACTAGATGAACGACTAATTGCTTATCTTAAAGAAAAACAAAGGCTTACTGGCTCTAGTGTTATCAAAGCTTCGCATTATATAATTGCCGATGAATTAGCCACATCAAGAGTTGTTATTTCTAGACTGCTTAAACAATTGGAAAATGAGGGTAAATTATTGTTGTATCGGAATGAGATTAAGCTGCTGAATACCTTTTAAATTGGAGTCTGTAAATTGGCTTTGAATTATTTGCAACTAAAGAATGTAGTTACACCATTTTGTTCTGTGAATATCCACTTCTTGTTGCTTATAAATGAGGAGTAAAACAACCTACAGAGTTAAATCATCGCCCATAAAAAGGTAACGTTTTACGCCAGTAGCCTTCTCTTGACTAGGGCAAAACAATTGTTTTGTACCAGTCGCCTTCTTTTGATTAGGGCAAAACAATTGTTTTATGCCAGTCGCCTTCTCTTGACTAGGGCAAAACAATTGTTTTATGCCAGTCGCCTTCTCTTGACTAGGGCAAAACAATCGTTTTATGCCAGTCGCCTTCTCTTGACTAGGGCAAAACAATTGTTTTGTACCAGTCGCCTTCTCTTGATTAGGGCAAAACAATTGTTTTGTGCCAGTCGCCTTCTCTTGACTAGGGTAAAACAATTGTTTTATGCCAGTCGCCTTCTCTTGACTAGGGCAAAACAACTGTTTTATGCCAGTCGGAGTTCTCCTACCGTAGCAAATCGGTCAATTTGTATCAGTCGGAGTTCTCCTACTAGGGCAAAACTGACAATTTATACCAGTAGGAGTTCTCCTACCAAGGCAAATCGGACAATTTATACCAGTCGGAGTTCTCCTACCAGGGCAAATCGGTCAATTTGTACCAGTCGGAGTTCTCCTACTAGGGCAAATCGGACAATTTATACCAGTCGGAGTTCTCCCACCAGGGCAAATCGGTCAATTTGTACCAGTCGGAATTCTCCTATTGTTATTAGAATTTAAGTATGGGGCCATTTATTACCATCATTCTTAACTCAGCGATGGCCTCAAAACGATCTATTGGAATGGTTTTGAGTAAAAATAAGGCTTTAAACAAAGGCTGATATTGATTGAAAAAGCTTTATAAAACTTACAACGAAAAAGGGTGTAAAAAAAACAACACTAAGACAAAAAACAACTACATTTTTGTCAATTACACCTAAATTTTTCAACAGTTTTTAGGATGACTCAAATTAATGTAGGATTTGAAATTGGTGTTAGCATAACATCCTTTTATTAAAATAAAAAGGCGTGGTTTCACTTAAGAAACCACGCCTTTTTCTCTATGCAATTATAATCAAACTATGGTAGTACAATCTTTTCAGTTCTACTTCCAGAAGGTGTAGTTACTTCTACTAAATAAACCCCAGCAGCAAATTTTTGAGCTGGTATGGTAAATGTTTGTCCTACCGTTACTTTCTCAGCATTTTGTTGATACAATGTTTTGCCAGAGATATCATGTAAAGTGATGATAAACATGTTAGCCTCTTCTTGAGCAACTAGCTTCACTTGTTTACCAATAACTGTATAATTCCAATCGGTGGATTTAGAAACCGTTACTGAAACCACTTTAGAATAGCTATATTTTCCATCATTATCCACTTGCTTGATTCTATAATAGATGGTGCCAGTTGGTGTTGACAAATCAGTGAATTGATAGGATACAGATTTGAAAATGCTAGTGGTTGCATTAACAGTACCTATATAACCAAACTCTTTACCGTTGATGCTTCTTTCCACATCGTAGTGATGGTTGCCCACTTCAGAGGCAACTGACCAATCGATGCTTACAGATTTGTTCAATCCTTTCTTGGCAGTTACACTTAACCAATCTACTGGTAGTATTTGGTTAACATTTTTAGTAGCAAAAACTGCATAATCCCCAGCAGCTAAACTATAATTAGCAGCAAAACCAGACACGGTAATGGTGGCACTACCCGCAGTTCCCACTACTCTATACCATGTACCATTAGCAGGAAAATCGATATTAGCACTTGTAGTACCAGTACCAAGATTAGCAAAAGCAACTACACTCATATCGGCGTGATACATCCTTATTTGTTTAACACTTCCGTTTAAGCTATAGGTTGGGGTACCTCCATTCATTACAGACCCATCAGTAAAAGTTGTAACAAACTGTGGAATATTTCTCATGCTAAATAGCTGAGCATATACATCGTACAATCCTCTTCTTTTTGCGTCAGCATAATAATCCCAACGAATTGGTTTAGGGTCTGTTCTACAGTTACCAGCATCAATAGTACCGTTAGTACAAGTACCAATACTGAAATCATAACCCACTTCACCAAACTGCCAAATCATTTTTGGACCAGGCATTACGGCAAACAAAGCAGTAGCAGCCGCATTCCTTTTCATTTGCGTAGTAAGATCAAACTTAATTCCAGGGTTAGCTCCGAAGGTTTTGTTTTTATAATTTAAACGCTCTTCATCATGGCTTTCTTGGTAAGCAATAAGATTTCTCTTAGTCCAAAATTGTCTATCAAATGAATAAGATAAATCGGCACTGCTGGTAGGGAAACCCATAGTTGCTTGGCCATATTGATTAGACATATTACCCCACAACATCATTCCATAATTGCCCAATTGCGCTTCTTCGCCATTGTCACCTAAATGTTCAAGAATACAGTAAGAACCAGCGGAAACAGATTGCATTTTATCGTAGATACGTTTCCAAATATCAATCCTTCCTTGACTATAGGCTGACCATACGCCAATATCGGTTGTATTCATGTTGTCAGGGGTGAATCCTTTAGATAAATCCCATCTGAAACCGTCAATTTTATAGTTGGTTAACCAATGAGTTATTACCCTATCTACAAAATCCTTACTTGCTTGGGTATTGTGGTTAATATCATACCCAACATTAAAAGGATGGTGCGCATCTGGATAAAACCAAGGGCTATTTGAGGCTGGTTTGCTGTTGGCAGCATCCCAATACATCTGCACCATTGGCGACATACCAAAAGAATGGTTAAGTGCCATATCTAATACTACTGCAATTCCTTGTGCATGACAAGCATCTACAAACTTGCGTACATCGTATTCCGTACCATAGATCTTATCAGGAGCAAAATAGTAACTTGGATTATAGCCCCAACTATTGTTACCCTCAAATTCATTGATGGGCATTAATTCAATGCAATTAATCCCTAATCTTTTTAAATACCCTAAACTATCAATAACTGATTGGTAAGTTTGTGCTGCAGTAAAATCTCTAATTAGCAACTCATACACCAACAAATTATTCTTATTGGGTCTAGTGAATGAAGTTACATTCCAATTATAAGCTGGTTTTGCAGTTTGCAATATACTTACCACCCCAGAAGTTAATCCAGCAGGGTAAGCTTTAAGATTAGGGTAAGTAGTAGCAGGAATGTATTTATCGTTCCAAGGGTCTAACACTTTTTCGGTGTTGTAATCCGCTACGCGCAAATAATTATCAATTAAAAATTGATACCCATACTCCACTCCTGCTGTAAGTCCGTTTAATTTTATCCAATAACGATTACCATCTGGGGTAATGTTCATTTGATAAGCTGCATTTTGCTGCCAGTTGTTGAAGTCACCAATTACAAATACATTTTGCTTGTTAGGTGCATACAATACTAATGTAGCAGTTGTAGGATCAGAAGGGTCGTAATTGATGCCATCTACAACACCTGCAGGCAAGTTAGCAACTGTGTTAGGGTTAGCTACCACAAAATTGATGGTATCGCTGGAAGAAGTAGAACCATTATCTGCCATTGCAATAATCTGTTGATTACCGGCGGATGTAATGTTAGCACTCGTGGAAATAGTCGTTGCGCCAGATTGTGAGCTCACCAAATTACCGTTGAAGTAAACCGCCAAATTGCTTGACTGGGTAGCGTTTGCTGTAATACTAATGGCATCACCTACCACCTTATTAATGGTTTCAGGAGCAGGAACAAACAGAGGCTGCCTAAAAGGATTGTCAATTCTTACTTTAAAGTTATTGTCGTAAACAGGAATGTACATGTCACTTCCATCAGCATTACGCAAAACTTTTGTACCCGCCCCATTTCTAAAAAGGATAGAAATGTATTTCACCGTTTCAGTGGGGTCAGTAATTCCGAAGAAAGAACGCAAACCCCCATTAATGGTAAAAGACCACTTGTTTGCACCCAAAGAAGTAGCTTGACCAGCAACTGTAGTGGCCCAAGTATATTTTGAGTACTTCCAATCGCTTGATGAGGTACTCTTGTTGGTAATTACCCCCATGTGTAGATAAATGTCTGAAGTTGGGGTGTAATCTTTGATGCCCGTATTTCCTTTGGTGGCATCACAGGTTATGGTTATGGAACCAGAACCTTCTTTAATAAAAGTTGGCGTCCAACTTAGCAACTGTGCTTGAGCTATTATACCCAATAGCACAAACAAAAAAGTAAATAGTTTTTTCATAATAGCAATTTAAAGTGGTTAATTAATGTGTACATTTTACACATTCCATTTCGGTGGCAAATTTGTAGATTAAAAGCATACAACGCAATTAATTTTTTACTTTTTCAGAAAATAAATTTTAAAATAGCGATTGGATGTGGAGTTTGCAACAAACAACGAATAAAAGGCAAGCCCTTTAGTGAAAAAATACCCCATTTGCGGTATAACAGCACTCAATAAAAACTTCTTAACAAAAGGCTCTCCTTTTCTAGGTGCAAATTTGGTTTAAGAAAAGCCATGCTGTAGCGCATACTTTGCAATTTCTGCATTAGAAGTAAGGTGTAGCTTTTCTAAAATCCGACCTCTATACGTGCTAATAGTATTAACACTCAAGGATAACTCCTCAGCGATTTCTGATAATTTTCTGCCCTTTGCCAATAATTCAAAAACCTCCATCTCTCTATCCGATAAAGATTTATGTGGTTCTTCTGTATTGTGGTCTAGTTGGTACTCCAGCAGCATATCCGCTACTTCTTTGGTAATATATTTTCTGCCTGCAAGTACAGTTTCTACTGCTTTCACTAATTCTTCGGTGGCTGTCTCCTTAGTTAAATATCCTGATGCGCCAGCCTTATAAGCCCGAATGGCATAATGCTCGGGGGCGTGCATGCTCAGAATTAAAATAGGAATCTGAGGATAATGTTCTTTCACCACTTTAATGATGTCTAATCCAGAACGACCTGGCATCGAAATATCTGAAATGATCACCGACCATGGTTTTTCACCTAATTTCTTGATTAGTTCAGCACCATCATTTGCTTCTTCGATAATTGCATGAGGATAGGACTCTGAAAGTATCATGATAATACCTCTTCTCACCACACTGTGGTCATCGCCAATTAGAATATTCATCGTTTTAAAAAATGTTTTGGGTTTTGCAAATAGCAATCGATAGCCAACAAATGTAGTAGCTTATAGCATTAAGTTTCTGTGACTAAACAAAACCTTTTTCAAGAAGTAATCTAATTAGTACCAACTTTGATTTTCATCAAGCTATTTTGCAACAAAAAACCACAATTAGTGGCTTCCAAGTTCCATATTTCAATGGACAAATGAACTCCGTTTTAGCGTTTTTATAGAAAAGATCTATCACAAGGCATTGCGTGCCTCTTCCCGTTTTAATCATTGCTCGTTTGCAAATGGTGGTAGGAAATTATAATAGTCCCATTTGATTTTGGAAAAATTATAAACCAGATATCGCCCAAAACTGCTTCCTTTTTACCCTGGTAAATTAATGTTGAGTTAGGGACAACAAAAAAAGCTACCATATTTTGTATGGTAGCTTTGTGAGAATTTGTAGCAAGATTACTTATCTGCTAAAAAATCTTTAATCTTATCCTTGTGGACGATGGCTTCTTTAAAAGTATATGCACCAGTTTTTGGACTACGAACAGCCTTAATTACTTTAGTGTAATTTTTAGCCTCTGCTGCCGCTTTCTGATCTTTCGTTTTAATCGCCGTTTTAGCCGCTTTTGCCATGATTATTTAATTTCCTTGTGAACAGTTACTTTTTTCAAAATCGGGTTAAACTTCTTCAACTCCAAACGCTCGGGGTTGTTTTTCTTATTCTTTTTAGTGATGTAGCGGCTCGTTCCCGGCTGCCCACTAGTTTTATGTTCAGTGCATTCTAAGATGACTTGAACTCTATTTCCTTTCTTTGCCATGGCTATTTAAATAGTTTTGGGTGTTATCAATTAAATTTTAGTTCCTTTAGCCCTTAATTCCTTTACCACAGAAGACAAACCATTTTTATTGATGGTTCTAATGGCTTCTGAAGAAAGTTTTAAAACAATCCAACGATCTTCTTCAGCATAGAAGAAACGTTTGGTTTGTAGGTTTGGCAAAAACCTACGCTTGGTTTTAATATTTGAATGCGAAACGCTATTTCCACTTATTGGCTTCTTGCCAGTTACTTGACATACTCTAGACATTATCTAATTTTTTCGGACGGCAAATGTAGGGGGAATGAGCCAATTTATTTGTGTTTTCTTTTTAAAACCTAAAATTACTTATCCACTTTAGATTGGCCTAAGTGTGCATATATTATTTGTGGCGCAAAGTAATGTTCTTTCTTTTTTGATTAAAATACGACTGTACAAATGTTACGGCGATTCATGACCTAATAGTTAAATAGTCATTACGCTATCGCATCCACACAGAAACCCATAATTCCTAAAGATTTGTACGAGCGATTCCGAACAAAAATCTGTTTGTTTGTAATTGAATCGTACCAAAAAATGTATAAAATGAAGAAATTAATCATTGTAGCGGCTATTTTGATGTGGCAAAACCAATCATTTGCCCAAAAACATTCGTTAGTAAAATTGTGGGAAACAGACACCACTTTAAAAACACCGGAAAGTGTTTTGTTCGACAAAAAAGACAAACTGCTTTTTGTATCTAACATTGATGGAAAACCTGCTGAAAAAGATGGAAAAGGTTCGATTGGAAAAATTGGACTAGATGGTAAAATCATTCAAACCGATTGGGTAAGTGGCTTAAATGCACCGAAAGGAATGGGGCGTTTCGGCAATCTTTTATATGTAGCCGACTTAAATGAGGTAGTGGTTATCGACATAAAAAAGGCTCTGATTACACAACGAATTCCTGTTGAAAATGCCATTTTCTTGAACGATATTACGGTAAATGATAAAGGTGTAGTGTTTGTGAGTGATACCAGAGCCTCTAAAATCCATAAAATTGAACTAGGTAAAGCCACCCTTTACTTAGATAGTCTTAATGGCCTCAAAAGCCCTAATGGTTTACTGTGTGTGAAAGATGATTTACTTGTTTTAGACAAAGGGCGATTTTTGAAAGTGGACAAGAATAAGCAAGTTCTCAAAATTGCAGATGGTATGGATGCAAGTTCCGATGGAATTGTAATGGTTAATCCTACAGATTTTATTATTAGCTGCTGGGCCGGTATAACTTATTATGTAACTGTAGATGGCAGTAAAGAAATCTTATTTGACAACCGCAGTCAAAAATTGAATAGTGCAGACTTAGGCTACGATGCTACGAAGAAAATACTGTACATACCCACATTTTATGCTAACAAAGTGGTGGCGTATGAAGTGAAATAAAGGTTCTAAAGATGTACTCAATTTGGAATTTTCTTTCTACTGCTACACACCATTACACATTTAGGTTTTATGGAAAAACAAATAATTCCTCTCTACTGATTTTGAGCCATTAATTAAATTGACCCATGCAGGGAAAAAAATTCGACGAACTTTCTGATGCAGACCTCTTGAGTAGGTATCAACAAACACTTGACAACAAATGGTTGGGCTGCTTATTACAACGCTACACGCTCTTGCTTTTTGGTACCTGCATGAAATACCTTAAAAATGAATCTGCTGCGCAAGATGCTGTGCAGCAGATTTTCCTAAAAGTAATTACGGTATTGCCCCATCAGCAGGTTCAATTTTTTAAAAGTTGGTTGTACATCGTTGCAAAAAATCATTGCCTTTTGTGCCTACGCGGCAGTCAGATGCTGCATGTTTCTTCTATAGAAACAATAGACCAAATGGATGACAACACTTTTGATCTTAACAAACATTTATTGAACGAGCAAACACTATCTGCATTGGAAAGCAGCCTGATAGATTTGAAAGAAGACCAAAGAAATTGTGTTACTTTATTCTATCTAGAAAATAAAAGCTACGTGGAAATCAGCGAATTGCTTTCAATAGATATGCTTAAAGTGAAAAGCTATATCCAAAATGGCAAAAGAAATCTAAAAATATTGGTGGAAAAAAAACTAAAAGAATCATTATGAACTCGAATACTACCCCAGAAAATCGCCTATTTATGAATCAGATTCCACTTGGCAATCATGACAATTTAGCGGATGAATTTGAGAATGACGCCAAAGAAGGGCTTCAACATGTGTCTAATCCAATCCATCTTTCAAATACTGTTGCCCAGTTAAATAAGCAATTGGAAAAGAAATTAGGAACCAAACAATTGAAAAAAAGAAAGCCATTAATGGACATCAATGGGACAATCACCACCGTTTTGATTGTTCTCACTATCTGTTGCTTGGCTTTTGGAGTAATTTATTTGTTGAAGCATTGAAAAACAATTCATCAATTTCAAATTACAATCTCCCAATAGTTTCGTACCGATTGAAATCCCCAAACACTCAGATTGTAATTAAGTATCTAAAATAATAGGCATTAATTAATCGTTTGTTTGGCATATAAGATAATTTGGAAAGCGTAAACAGCCACTTTATTCCACCTCTTTATTCATTTTTTAGAAATTAGCATCACCAAATAATAAATACTTTATCAATTCAATTATTTCTAAAATAATCTCACTCATAAGCTCATTCATCATTAAAAAATATTTCCTACAATTAATGACTAGGCTTTTTCCAATAATGTATCTCTTTAACTTTTAACTACTCTCCTTTTGTGCTATTATGAGTATTGAAACAATACCTTAGTTTTGCCTATGTTAACAACCCCAATTTCATAAACCCATGATTTTTTTTTTTTTTTTCTAATGTTTATTAGGGTTACCCCTTTGCAATTTATATGTGATCCTTAATCTATCTAGTCAATCATACAACCTAAAAGAAAGGAAAGGAAAGCTTGTTGCATGATGAATATAGAAAAGACTAATCAGCTAATTGAAATTATTAACAATCTTTCTCAAAAAGACCTACCAATTTTATTATTCATCATAAATAAAAAATCAGTTTTTTAAATCATTAGAATGGAATTAAATCCTCTCGTTATAATAAAATTTGCTTTTTAAATGCTTGCATCATTAATTCAAAGGTATTGTAAATGACAAATGAAAAAGAATTACTACTCTTAATTAGCTCTTCTGACGAAAAAGCCTTCATGCGCTTTTTTGATTTTTATGCCAAAAAGGTTTATGAATTCATCAACAATTTGTTGAAGAATCCTACAGAATCAGAAGATTTAACTCAAGTTGTGTTTATTAAAATTTGGGAAAAAAGAGCCGCTTTAAAAGATGTAAATTCCATTGGGGGTTACTTGTTTACTATAGCTCATAGAACTGCAATTGATTATTTTAGGTCATCCAGAGGTAAGTACGCTCAATTAATTGATTATACAAATACTTATGAAGGCATCAAGCATGAAAATACAACTGAAGATTACTTAAATAAACATGAATTTGAACAAATCTATAGCGAAGGACTTTCAATATTACCACCAAAAAGAAGAGAAATTTTTATTCTAAGTAGGCACAAAGGGCTGACGAATAAGGAAATAGCAGAAAAGTTATCAATATCCGTGAAAACCGTGGAAAACCAAATGACCGCTGCCTTATTTTATCTTAAATCCCATTTTAAAAAGCATGATATCGATTGTTTTATGCTTGTTTCGGTTTTTCTTTTTATCGAATAGGGGTTGCCATTTGTTATTTCGTCATTATTCTAGCTATAAAGTACATTTATGGATAAACTATTTAAAAAATTTATTGAAACTTCATGTTCCCCAGAAGAAGAGGAGGAGGTAACGCAATTTATATTAGACCCATCAAATGATGCTACAATTAAAGAATGGATGAAAGATTATTGGGATTTACCTTATTCAAAAAAGGATAAAATCCATCATCGGCAGATAAATATTGAAAAAATCAGAAAAAACGTACTTGCGGCAATAAGCGAATCAGATGTTTTTGAAACGACAAAGAAGAAAAAAAACCCCCTCCCAGTGGTTTTTATGACGCGTAGCTGGTATTCAGTTGCTGCTGCAATTTTGATTTTGGTTTGCACTGGACTACTTTTTAATATCATCTATTCTACCCAAAGGGCAACAGATGTATCCACTAAAAATACGCATAGATACACTAAAGATATTGCTGCACCAAAAGGTAGTTTTCCTATACTTACTTTAGCAAATGGACAAAAAATTGCTTTAAAAAGTATTGATGCTGGTGTAATAACTGCTGAGGGAAATATAAAAATAAACAAAACCCAAAATGGTTCAATAGTGTATGAAGAGCAAATCAATGCTATTGCTACAAACAACACTATAAGTTTACCAAAAGGTAGTATTCCATTGAGATTGGTTTTGGCAGATGGTACTGCTATATGGTTAAATGCAGCTTCATCCATTACATATCCAACAGCATTTACTGGTTCTGAAAGAAAAGTATCTATAACTGGCGAGGCTTATTTTGAAGTGGCTCATAATGCGAAGATGCCATTTTATGTAACTCATAATGACATGACTGTAAGAGTATATGGCACTCATTTTAATGTAAGTACCTACCAACATGAATCTAGCAATAAAGTGACTTTATTAGAGGGAAGCGTAAGTGTTTCAATGGGGTATAATCAGGTAAAACTAAAACCGGGTGAGCAAGCAGATGTAACAAATGGAAGTATAGGAATTAATAAAAATGTAGATATTGAAGAAGTAATGGCTTGGAAAAATGGTCGATTTTATTTCAATGGTACTGATTTAAAAACCATTATGCATCAAGTTGAAAACTATTATAATGTTCAAGTAGAATTCAAAGATGACATAAACTATGAATTTTACGCTAAAGTAGATCGCCAAATAAATATTTCAGAGTTTTTAAAAAAACTTGAATTGACGAACCTAGTACATTTTACTATAGAAGGTAATAAGGTAATTGTAAGGAAGTAGTCTCTAGGAATAATTAACATCAATTATTATAAACGCTCTGTACAGGTAATTGATAGTTTTTTGTAAAACTTTTTATAGCATTTAATTATGCTAATTAAATCTAAACGATTGCTTAATATGATTTACGCTTTATTAAAGCCTATTTTTTGCCTAAGAAATGGACTTTATCCTATTTTTTTAATTAATAAAAATCTATTCTATTCGGTTGCCTTTTTCTTTACCTTGTTTATTAGTACTAATTTATATAGTCAGAAAATAAACATTGATGTAAAAAACAAAGCGGTACAACAAGTATTTAAAGCATTTGAAAACCAGTCTTCGTATTCGTTTATTTATGCAAAAACACAAATTGAAAAATTAAAACCTATTGATTTTAAAGTTGATAATATTGATATAGTTGAAGCACTTGATTTATTGTTCAAAAACCTTGGCCTTGGCTATACTATTTCTGGGAAAAACATCATAATAAAAGAAAAAGCTGCTTCAAATTCCATTATTGTGCGACCAAATAAACCTTTTGTTGTAACAGGACAAGTAATGGATGAAAAAGGAAAGCCGCTAGAAGGGGCTTCAGTTGTGTTAGTTGCAACAAACAAGGGAACTCAGGCAAATAAAGATGGATACTTTTCCATTACTGCTCCAGCTAATGGGGGAACGCTTTTTTTTTCATTTGTATCATTTGAACCGACAACTATAAAGGTTTCAAAAGCGACAGAGTTAAAAGTAGTTTTAAAACCTCAGTCTGAAATAAAAGCAGACGAAGTAGTAGTAATAGGTTATGGAAGTGTAAGAAAGAGTGATTTGACGGGGGCAGTATCGCAGTTGAAATCAGAAGGGGTTTCAGAAAAACCAATTATGTCAGTTGAACAATTGATACAAGGCAGGGTTTCAGGTGTACAGATTCAATCAGGAAGTGGAGCACCAGGTGCAGGCTTTAGCATTGTAGTAAGAGGGGGTAATTCAACAAGCAATAATCAGCCATTGTATGTTATTGACGGTTACCCAGTAGAAGTTGGTAATGGTGATTTACAACGTGGAGGAAATGGCCAAGCAGTAGCAACACCACCAACCAATCCTTTGGCAAATTTGAATCCCAATGAAATTGAAAATATTGAGATCTTAAAAGATGCTTCTTCTACTGCTATTTATGGCTCTAGGGGTGCAAATGGAGTTATTCTGATTACCACCAAACGTGGAAAAAAAGGTGGTGACAAAGTGGAATTTAATTGTAGAACGGATGTTGCAAATGTGAGAAAAACATTACCAGTTTTAGGAACAAATGATTTTCTCACTTATGCTAAAGAAATGGGTTCAACTGATACCAATTCAATTGCAAAAAATGTAGGTATCAACCACAATTGGCAGGAAGAAATTTTTCAACAAGCAATATCTAGTGATTATCAATTGGGTATTTCTGGTGGAGAGGGTAAAACCAACTATGCTATTATTGGTAATTATGCTAAGACCAACGGAATTGTGAGAAATTCAAATTTTGAAAGAGGTGGTATTCGAGTGAACATTGATAGAGAAGTATCTAGCAAATTTAAAATTGGGGTGAATGTAAATGCTAGTAAATCGAGATCGAGATTAGGCGTTAATGGCATTTCTACAGGGCTTAACTCTTCTAGTGTTATAGCTAGTGCATTATATGCTCGTCCATATATCCAACCATTTAATATTGATGGAGATATAGATCAAACAATTGACGCAAATCCGTATACGCTAACTGACTTGTTAAAAGATGTGTATGCTAACACATTGTTTTTTAGCAATTTGACTGGCAATTACCAAGTAAATAAATATTTGAGTGTAAAGGCAAATGTAGGTGCCAACTTTTCACAATCACTAAGACAAACATATTATCCTAAGGGTACTTTTGTTGGAAATGCCGCTAGTGGCTATGCCTATCAAAATCAAGACTCGCGTTTTAATTATCTTGGAGAGTTGACCATCAACTATAATCGAAGATTTGGAGAAAGCAATATCAATGCAGTTATTGGGCATACCTATCAAAAATGGTTTGTTGATGGTTTTGCTGCTCAAGCTACCAGTTTTCCAAGTGATAATTTGGGCTATTATAGTTTTCAAATGGCTCAGTCTTATGGGCAAACCTTTACATCTCACCAACAGTGGTCGCTAGCATCTTTTCTTGGAAGGGTAGTATATAGTTTGAAGGATAAGTATCTGCTTACACTTACTGGAAGGCAGGATGCAGCTTCAAGATTAGCTCCTGGGCATAAAATTGCATTTTTCCCTTCAGCTGCTGTTGGTTGGAATGTAAATAAAGAAGACTTTGTACAAAAACTAAAGTGGCTATCTACTTTTAAAATAAGGGCTAGCTATGGTCTTTCTGGTAACCAAACAGTAAGCATTGGTGCAACAGATCAATTTCTAACCAATGATGCTGCTGTAATTGGTAGTGTGCTAACTAGGGGCTATATCCTAAATAATATTGGTAATCCTAATTTGGGTTGGGAGAACACCCGACAAATCAATTTGGGAACTGAAATAGGTATATTGAAAAACAGAATTTCTCTTGAAGTGAATTTGTATAAGAAGAACACAACCGATCTTTTAATTACGTTGCCTATCTCAGGTGTTTCTGGATTTAACACTTTAATTACGAATGCTGGAGCAGTAGAAAACAAGGGTATAGAGTTTGACTTGAAGGCAAGATTATTACAGAACAAATTCAAATGGAACTTTTCCGCTAATCTATCTATCAATAGAAACAAAATGATAGATATGGGCCCCTTAGGAGAGTCAGGAAAAATTTTCGGTTCTAACTTTTTGAATTCAGGAGGCTTGCTTAGCCAGCCTATTCACGTTACTAGCTTAGGCAATGCTATTGGCTCTTTTTATGGGTATCAAATAAATGGTATCTATCAAAATGATATAGAAGTTGCCAATGGTCCAGAAAGTACTTCTGCAAAACCTGGTGATTTTAAATTTATAGATATCAATGGGGATGGAAAAATAACAGCAGATGATAGAACTATCATTGGTAATTCCAATCCCAAATTCATCATGGGCATAATCCATGATTTTGAATACAAAGGCTTTACGCTGGCTGTGTTTATACAATGTACCTATGGAAATAAAATAGCCAACTTAAATCGTTACCGCCTAGATGCCTTAACTAGTACACTGAATAATGTTTCAAAAACAGCTTTTGATGGTAGATGGACTGGCGAAGGAACTAGCAATTATTATCCAAGGGCTAGGCTGTCGGGTGGTTATTTTAATAGTAGGTTCTCCAATTTCTTGTTAGAAGATGGCTCTTTTATTCGACTAAAAAATATAACGCTTGGGTATAATATTCCTATAGGCAAAGTAAAAGTGGTTAAAAACGCCAGAGTTTTTGTTACAGCAACAAACCTTGTTACAATTACTAAATACACTGGCTATGACCCCGAGGTAAATACCAATTATAATAATCCCCTTACTCCAGGTGTAGATAATGGCACTTACCCTCAATCAAAAACATTTTCTGCTGGTATTTATCTAAAGTTTTAATTCAGTAATACATTAATCCTTATTCAATCATAGATATTCTTGCATAATACAATGAAAAATAGTATTCTTTCTTATTCGTTGGTTCTTCTTCTAATTACAATAAATAGCTGTACTAAAGTAGATCAGCAAATATTTGATACGCCCACACCTGCTAATGCCATAAAAACTACAGCAGATGTTGACAATGCAATCATAGGTCTTTATGCACAATTTAATTCATGGTCGGGATTTAAAGACCAACAATTTATACTTTATCCATTTGCTGATGATTTATCATCTGTTGCAGTCAATAATCTTGGCACTTGGGGAGCTAAAGTAAATATCAATTCTGGAGTTGGCAATTTATCCAATATTTGGAACAGATATTATAAAGCTATTTCAAATGCCAATGCTGTTATTGATTATGCCAATAATATTTCCATGACCGATAGTACTAGGGCTAAAATGATAGCAGAAGCAAAATTTGTTAGGGGGTTAAGCTATTTCTATATGGTGCAGTATTTTGGTGCAGTACCCATTACCACAACTGTGTTTAATGCTGATTCAGATTTGAAACCTAAAAGAAGCAGTGTAGATTCTGTTTATCAACAAATTTTTAGTGATTTTGCTGTAGGAACTACAGCTTTACCTACACGTTCTGCACAACCTAGTATAGAATTTAATAGAGCAACTCGTGGTGCTGCTTTTGGTTTTTTATCAAAGGCTAACTTAACTTATGCCAACTATTTAAACTTGAACAATCGCACATCAGAATCAAATACTTTCTATGCCAAAGCAAGAGATTATGCTGATTCTGTAATTAGCTCCAGTCAATATTCATTAATATCAGATTATGCCAAATTGTGGGATGTTACTTTAGAAAAAAATGCTTACAATGAAGTAATTTTTGGTATTGCCTATACAAGAGATGCTACCGTAACGGATATTACATCCGATGGTTCCAATTGGCCATTTATCTTCAATCCTCAATCTCGACCAAACTCAGGTGGTAATGGAACCAACAAGGTTGGAGGTAGTCAAATTAGAGTGCATCCTTGGTTTTATGAAAAATATACCAAAGGGCAATATGTGAAGGATTACAGAACTGAAGTTTCGTTTACTACTACATGGATTGACCCTTCTGCAAGAACTGTTGTTACATTTCCTTTGATTCCCCCTGCTAGTGTATTTCTGATTGAATCTCAACCCTACATTAATAAATATGTTGACCCCAATGCAATTAATAGTCAAAACTCAGAGAATGACCTTTTTCTACTAAGACTTTCTGAAATTTATTTGATAAGAGCAGAAGCAGAAAACGAAATAAATGGACCAGCAAATGCCTTTGCATCATTTAATAAGCTAAGACAAAGAGCAAGAAACGCAAATGGAACTGCTAGAACTACACCTGCCGACCTAACTATTGCTGATGCGCCAACAAAAGAGGACATGCGAATGGCAATTTTTGATGAAAGGGGCTTGGAATTGGTTGCTGAATTTAATAGATGGTTCGATTTAGTTAGAATGCGCTATATAGACAATACTCGAACCATGTATGAATACCAGTTCGGCACTTTCTTACCAACTCTACCTCCTGGCAAACCTAAATATACTAAAGCTACAGGTTGGTCAAGTGGTAGAACAGAAGAAACAAACATTATTCCTTATGACAAAAAGTATTTATTGTACCCAATTCCTGCTAATGAAATTGGGGTTAATGCCAATATTAGTCAAAACTTTGGTTGGTAAATAGCTATTCTATATCAAGCTCCTATTCAAAGCAAAATGAAAAGAAATAAAATAATTGCCATTGGTTGTTTTTCCTTACTTAATTATTGGGGTATTGCTCAATCGAAGGATATGGTGAAAATGAATGCGAACCCCAACATCGTACTCGTTTTAATGGACGATATGGGCTATGGCGATTTGAGTGTTACGGGTGCTTTAAATTATACCACTCCTAATTTGGATAGATTGGCAAATGATGGCATCAGGTTTACCAATTTCTTGGTGGCACAGCCTGTTTGTACAGCATCAAGAGCGGCATTATTAACTGGTTGCTATCCAAATAGAATTGGAATGTATGGCGCTCTCATGCCCAAAAGCCCGATAGGTTTAAATCCCGATGAAACCACTTTGCCTGAAATGCTGAAAACCAAAGGCTATCAAACTGCCATGATTGGTAAATGGCATTTGGGCGATAACGCTAAATTCTTGCCCTTGCAACAGGGCTTTGACCAGTATTTTGGTTTGCCTTACTCTAATGATATGTGGCAGGTTGGCTATGATGGAACCATTCACCCAGATGATACGGTTAAAGGAAAATATGCTGATATGCCACTTGCCTATTTGGAAGGCAATGAAAAAAAATCGCTCATCAGCAGTTTGAAAGATCAGGAGAAGATTACGACTACTTATACCGAGAAAGCGGTTGATTATATTGAACATGCTGGCAAAAAACCTTTCTTTCTTTATTTAGCTCATTCTATGCCCCATGTACCATTAGCTGTTTCAGACAAGTTTAAGGGCAAGAGTAGGCAAGGGTTGTATGGCGATGTGATGATGGAAATTGATTGGTCAATTGGCGAAGTGGTGAAGGCTTTAGAAAAGAAAGGATTGGATAAAAACACCCTTATTATTTTCACAAGTGATAATGGTCCATGGTTAAAATTTGGTAACCATGCTGGTTCAAATGGTGGTTTTAGAGAGGGCAAAACCACTGTTTACGAAGGCGGTTCGAGAGTGCCTTGTATCATGAACTGGAAAGGAACAATTCCAGCAGGATTAATTTGTAATCAACTTACAAGTACCCTTGATATTTTACCTACGATTGCTTATATCACTGGCGCTGATTTACCCAAAAAAACAATTGACGGGTTAAACATTATCTCGTTATTAAAGGGAAAGATAGATGAATCGCCAAGAAAATATTTTTACTATTACTATGGCAAAAACGATTTGAAGGCTGTAAGAAGGGATAATTGGAAACTGATACTGCCCAATAATGGCACTTTGTCTAATGAAGATTTGCCCCGTGGTAAAGATGGATTTCCTGGCAAAACTTCTACAACTGATATTAAATTGGCTTTGGTTGACTTAGCTAACGACCCAAATGAACGGTATGACGTAAAAGATCAATACCCCGAAGTGGTGGCTGAGTTGCAAACAATCGCAGAAGTTGCTCGTACGGATTTGGGCGATGGCTTAACCAAAAGAAAAGGAAATGGCGACATTAGAAAAGCTGGTGTAGCAGATGGCAAATAAAGGAAAGGTTGTAATTCTAATTTGAATAGAACATTATAGTTTAAATAATAAAATGCTAATAATTTTTTTCACTGTAAAATAAAATAAAAATGAAAGTTTTAAGAAGTCCCCACAACCCACTGATTTTACCCGATAATGTAAAAGCATCAAGGGAAGATTTTGAAGTACATTATGTAATGAACTGTGGTGTTACTGAGTTTGAAGGAGATGTGTTGTTGTTGTTGCGTGTGGCAGAAACGCCGATTAATCGGAATCCAAACATCGTAATGGCACCTTATTTCAACGAAGCCACTGGCAAAGTAGAAGTAAAAACCTTTGATACCCATGATCCAACAATTGATTTCAGTGACCCACGTGTAATTGAACCTGCTGATAAAAGAGATAGAATTTTAACCACTATCTCTCACCTTAGAGTTGCAAGAAGCAAAGACGGAATCAATTTCGTAGTAGAAGAAACTCCTGCAATGTATCCATGCAATAAGTATGAAGAATTTGGTATTGAAGACCCTCGTATTACTTTGATTGATGGCAATTATTGGATTAACTATAGTTGTTGTGCAAGTGTGGGCGTTACCACCTGTCTTGCAGTAACCAAAGATTTCAAAACCTTTGAGCGCAAAGGAGTCATTTTTACGCCAGACAATAAAGACGTAGCCATTTTCCCTGAAATGATTAATGGAAAATACATGGCTTTGTGTCGCCCTGCTTCTGCTGAATATAAAAGAAGAGAAATTTGGATTTCTGAGTCCACCAACTTAGTTCATTGGGGCAACCACAAACATTTGGCTTCTGTGAATGAAACTGATTGGGACAATGGTCGCATTGGCTGTAGTGCTGTGCCATTCATGACCGAAAAAGGTTGGTTAGAAATTTATCATGCTGCAGATGCAAATGACAGATATTGCTTAGGTGCATTATTGTTAGATAAAGACGACCCAACCAAAGTATTGGGTAAATCTTTCAAACCTTTGATGGAGCCTTTGGCTTCTTATGAGAAATGGGGCTTTTATGGTCCAGTAATATTCTTATGTGGATGCCTTGTAGAAGGCGATACCGTAAAACTATATTATGGTGCTGCTGATACCTCTGTTTGTTATGCAGAAGTTTCCTTACAAGAAATATTCTCTGAACTCACTTACTATTAATCGTTTTCAACCTTAAAAAAAGGCCGAAGAAGTTTGCTTCTCGGCTTTTTTTATTTGTCTTGCCATAAGTTAAAATTTATTCCACCATGTTTTTATCATCAGAGATTAACCATTTTAAGTCGTTTCCACGAAATATGCGCTATCTGTTGTTCGCAGGTATGCTCTACGCATTTGTTTTGCCCGTTATCGAACTTTTTGTTGGTGCTTATATTGTATCGCCACCTGACCCGGGCACTGCATTAACGGCAATAGAAAAGCACGATAAAATCAATTTATACCTCTATTATCAATTTGCACTCTACACAGGCATCCCTGTATGTTTTATCATCAATGGTTTTTTGCTGCGCAAAATAAAAGTGACCTATTTATACTCTTTGGGACTGATGCTAAGTGGTGTTTCAATGACGTTTATGATGTCATTAAAGCATTTAGACAATATGGGTGTAATAGGGGCAGGCTTAATCATGGGTGCATCTTATGGGTTTTTCTGGGCAAATAGAGATTTTATGTCCTTAGGCGTAACTGATGATGAAACCAGAAATTACTATTTCAGTATCGATACTATTTTTTATACCATTACTTGGATTATTGTACCGGCAGCTGTAGGCTATTTTATCACTTTTGGTACAGATAGTCATTTATACACCCAAAAAAGTGCCTACATAGGGGTTACTATAGCTGTGTTTATCATTACTGCCCTTGCAGCAATTATTATCAACAAAGAAAAATTCAATAACCCACAAAGCGAGCAATTACTGTTCTTTAAGTTCGATAAGCTATGGAATAAAATGATTCTTTTTTCCATTACCAAAGGAGTAATGCAGGGGGCAATCATGATTTTCCCCATACTATTAATCCTGTCTATAATTGGCGGGGTGAATATGTTGGGCATTATTGTATCGGGCGGGCAAATTTTATCTGCCATAATGCTCTATTTAATTGGTCGTTTTGCAAAGCCCAAACACAGGATGTTGATTTATATTATTTCAATTTCCTTTTTTGTGGCTGCTATTGCCATACATGGAACGTTGTATTCGGTTATGGGTGTTATTATCTATAATATCCTGCAATTTATAGCCAAGCCTTTGCATGATGTTTCTTATTTTCCAACTGAGTTTAGGGTAATAGATATTGTGAGTAAAAAGGAAGGACGCAATGAGTTTGCCTATATCATCAATCATGAATTTACCTTGTTTATTGGAAGGGTAAGTGCCATTTTAATCGTGTTGTTCTTGGCTTTTCAAATCAATGTAGATTTTGCTTTAAGATTTGGATTGTTCTTTATTGCTGCCATTATGTTGTTATCTATATTATTAGGAAAGAACATTGTTAAAGATTGTGAGAAGGAAGAAGCTGCTACTGCAACAGCTTAATACATATTAAGCTGTTTATATTTTATTGCAAATCATGTAAGCTCCCGTTCACTCTGTGAAAGCTCACGCGCACTCCGTGAAAGCTCACGCGCACTCTGTGGAAGCTTACGCGTACTCCGTGAAAGCTCACGCACAATCCGTGAAAGCTCCCACGCACTCCGTGGAAGCTCACTCGCAATACGTGGAAGCTCACGCGCACTCTGTGGAAGCTTACGCGTACTCCGTGAAAGTTCACGCACACTCCGTGAAAGCTCTCACGCAATACGTGGAAGCTCCCAAATACTTTATGAAAGCTCCAGCATACTCTATAAAATCTCTGAAAATAAGGATTGATTAGTAATTGAGTTACAGTTGAAAAAAATGAATCAAAATCCATAATCAAATATGAATTTCAATTAAAAGATAATGACAAAGCAATGGGTGATATTGAAATAATGAACAGGGTTTTGCAATCTCAAATCAATAGGTATGTGTTCAAGCTTTTTTTTCAAAGAATCAGTTGAATAATTTTTATCTCATTAAAATATGATACGCTCTAAAATAAAAGTAATAATAAGCTGCACCTGCTTGTTATTGCTTTTTACTTCACATCAAATTTGAACGCAAGCAATACTTTGCCTTCCGAAAAACATATTTTACTGGACGAATTAAAGGGCAGTGGTTATTCTAAAATCATAACAATTAATGATGAAACTATTGGAATTATTTACGAAGGAAGTCAAGCGCAATTGATCTAACAAAAAATAAGTTTAAACGAATTTAATGATTTGTAAAAAAGTAAGTTTAAGTGCAATTTGGATACTATTGCTCTCCACAAATATCCTTGCCCAAAGCGATAGCATCCCTGTTCAGGATATGCAGTGGCAGACATTTAATACTTATAAAGATGTTGATTATAACCAAACATTGCGCCCTCAATTTCATTTCTCATCTTTAAAAAATTGGATCAACGACCCTAATGGGATGGTGTATTATAATGGAGAATATCATTTGTATTTTCAGCACAACCCAGTAGGCATCAAATGGGGGAATATGACTTGGGGACATGCTGTGAGTGCAGATATGGTTCATTGGAAACAATTGCCCCATGCTATTTTGCCTTATGGCAAAAGCACTATTTTTTCTGGCAGTGCCGTAGTAGATGAGCAAAATGTGTTGGGCAAACAAGTGGGAAAAACCAAAACTATTGTTGCCATTTATACTGCTTGGGGCAATGGGCAGTCGGGTGCATACAGCACCGACAAGGGGCGTAGTTTTCTACTTCTTAACAATGGCGGCCCGATTGTAAAGCCTACGGGCATCAACAAAGGAGAGCGAGACCCGTCTATTTTTTGGCATGAGGCAAGCAAGAAATGGATCATGGTTTTATGGATAAAAAGGGCGGCAAAGGAAGGGTCGGCAGCAGATAAAATGGGTAAGGTTCGCATTTTCACCTCTCATAATTTAACAGATTGGACGATGGCAAGTGATTTTGATAGGGAATGGGTGTATGAATGTATGAACCTGATAGAACTACCCGTGGATGGAAACAAGAAAAATAAAAAATGGGTGGTTTTTGATGCAGGATTCCATTATGAAATTGGCGATTTTGATGGCAAAACACTCACAACAGATAGCATCAAATTGCAAGGCGATTTTGGCAAAAACTACTATGCTGCACAAACCTTCAACAACAGCCCCGATGGTAGGAAAGTATTGATTGGATGGATGAATGGCAGCAATGGTGCGCACGAAAAAGAAGGGATGCCGTTTAGTGGGCAGTTTTCGTTTCCGAGTAAATTAGATTTAAAAAATACTAAAGAAGGCATTAGACTATTTCGTTGGCCAATAAAAGAAATTGAAGCTTTATATACCAAGTCGTATCAATTTAAAAACCTACACCTAGATAAAGCAACGGAGAAATTGGCCCCCATTAAAGCAGCCCTAATAGACTTTTCTATAGAATTTGAACCAACAGATTCAATAAAACTAACACTTAGAGGGCTTGAAATGAGCTATAACAAAAGCCTCGGTGCTTTTGCTTATAACAGCGTCATGATTCCTGCACCCATAAGGGAAAATGGCAAAGTGAGTTTGCGTGTATTGATAGATCGTTCTTCTATAGAACTATTTGCCAATGAAGGTGCAAGTGTTGCCAGTTTTTTTGGTGTGCCAAAAGCAGATGAATTGGGAATGTCTATTAGCGGTAATGGGAATACGAAAATTACTTCTTTGGTGGTTCATGAATTGAAATCGGTATGGCAGTAGGATTAATCTGTTGTGGGTGAGCAATTCATGTTTTGTAAGGATGGTTTGAAAACGAGGACAATCGTCTTAAATTTTTTGAAAACATGTTGATTTATAGAAGGAGCAATGGCTTATTCGTAAGACTTGATGACACCAACAAGCGTATTCATGATGATTTCAAATGGTTTTAGGAGGCATACTGCATTGTTCAGGTTATTTGTATTGCAATTCAAGACATTTTTTTTCGAACTCAAGACATTTTATCTCAAATTCAGGTCATTTTCTTTGGTATTCAGGACATTTTCTTTGGTATTCAAGACATTTTCCGAGGGTTTCGCATGACATCCCGTCCTTCTCGAATGACACGCTGTCGGCAACGCATGACATCCCGTCCTTTTTGCATGACACGCTGTCGATGAAGAATGACATCCCGACCTTTTCACATGACATACTGTCGATGACGAATGACATCCCGTCTTTTTCGCATGACATGCTGTCGATGACGCATGACATGCCGTCGGTTTTAGATACAAAAATCAGTTTATTTAGATGCTTTTTGTAACACAGTCACTGTGTCCTAAGCTATTGTAGATACATCTCTTTGCAGATTAGGGATTGTATGAATTTGGATTGAAGCGATGAAAGCTTGAAACTATTAAAAAGGTTTGAAGTAGGCTACCCTCGCTTTTAATTCACAGTCAAAACCATGGGTTATGGCAGTATATTTTATTAAAAAAGACACTACACATGCATTCTTTTTCATATTTTATATGTTTTCCTGAAAATAATACAAAATTGATTTGGCAAATTATAACCCTTTTCGTTTTACTTAATTTACCAAAACGCTTAGCCATATAATGATAAAATAATGCTATTAAATAGCTTATTGCTAGCTACCGTTTGTAAGGCACAAATTGCGGAATTAGGTACATGGAATATGCTTGATGGACATATTAAGGTCAATAACAACTATACAGGATGGAGGAAGTGCACACAAGATCACAGCAACTAATTAATAACTTCTATCACCATCAATTTAAAGGTGGAATGTATTTTAACATCCCCAAAACAGATTATACCTTGTTTGTTGGTGTTGGCAGATATGCTAATTATGATGTTACTGGCAATTTCAAATTGCCAATCAGTACTTCTGAAACAAGGTTGTGGGAGCAGATGACTATCAATAATCAATATAGCCACATAAAAATTGAACATCGAATAAGATTAGAACTACGGTGGATTAACAATGATTACAAAGCAAGGTTAAGATATCGATTGAATACAACATTATTGATTAATCATGCTACGTTGCTACCGCACACACTCTTTGTAAGTTGCTTTGACGAAATATTTTTGAGTAATGTTTTCCCACGCTTTGAGTCAAATAGGTATTATTGGGGTGGGGGGATGCAATTGACCAAGCAGCTTGCATTTCAAATAGGTGTGCTACATGAAAGTAATTTTGATAAAACAGGAAAAGAATCTGAAAAAAACTATTTACAATCAACCTTGCAGGTAACTATCAATAATAAGAAGTTGATTCATCATCATACTAGTAATGAAAAAGACTAGTCAAAATAAAATGGCTTGTTCTGGAAAAAACAAAGAGAAAAAATGGAATAAATTAGTGTAAGAAGCATTTTACTAAATTACAGTACCACTTTCTCAACTTGCATTTCTGTATCGGATACTATTTCTAACAAATAAATACCACTTGGCAAATGGGCTACATTGAGCGCAAGTATGGTAGATTTTTGAAGTGTGCTTAATACCTTTTTGCCATTACTGTTATACAAAGCAATTTCTCTTGGTTTACTGGTTAAGCTTATTGTGGACGGAAAAGTTAATACGATTTTGCCTTGATTTGGATAAGTCAACACTTTTGTTTTCTGAGTTGATGCCCTATTTACAGTTTCTACGGTTGATAGAGTAGCACTTCCGTCTAATGATTGCTGTATTATTCTATAGCTACTTATTGTACTTGGAGAAGAGTCTATGTAGGTATAGCGAGTTTGATTGGGTTGGTTGTTGATTGTTCTAATTGTTTTCCAATCATCCATAGCTGTTTTTCGCTCAACAACAAAATTATGGACGGGTGCATCAGGGTTAATTTGCCAAGTTAATTGGTTGAAATTTTGGATAGCCGAAGCCATAAATCTCAACAATTTCAATGGTAAGACTGCGCCTTTGGTCGAGAATCTCCATACATCTCCTGTTATAAGACTACTATCAGGCATTTTGGAGTCGATGCGCCAATAATAATTGGTAGCAGTTTTGAGCGTAGGGAGTTTAAATACATTGTGTTCAGCACTATCTGTCTTCATGAACAAAAGTGTATCGGGCGAGGTACCAAAATAAACTCGATGATAAAGGGCATTATATGCTGGTTTCCACATCAGTTGGTCTCTTGTAGTAGCGACATTGGTTTTGTTATTGGGCAAAATAGGGAAGCTTGCTTTTACATCTCTAAACCCTGGTATGAAATAAGTACGTATTCCTTTTTCATAAGCACCTAAATCAGGTAATCCGTCTGTCACATCTGTGTTTAAATTGCCAACTGTTTTGCCTTTGTTGATTAAGGCCGTAGATGTACTTATTGGTCTAAAATCATAATCAATCGTATCTTCTACAGGCAAAGCAGTGTTGTTGTAATTATTTCCAATTTGTGTTAGGTAAGTGAAATTAAGCCCACTAAAAGCACCATAAATACCTTTCCCTATGTTGTTATAAATGGAACTATACTTGTTTTGATTATTCGTGCGAGATTGCATGATAATCGATGCCTGCGGTGTATTATCTCTGGAAGTTCTAAAAATGGTATTGTTAGCGGTAATATTTGCTTGAGCTAATGTAGGTGTATCAGGAGATTTTACTTGAATGCCCGTGCTTCCGAAATTCCAAATAACATTATGATCTACGGTGATTCCTGATGTATTGTCATCACCTCTGATGCCGATTCCTTTACCCCAATCAGATGCAGTAGTACCGCAATATCCATTATGTAGCCAGTTGTGATGAAATCGTGTACCTAATGAAGATGAACTGTTTGTTTGACAATTGGTGTAAAACATAGAATGGTCTTTATTACCCCCATAGCAAGCTAAAAAAGCATTGTAACAATAGTTCTGATATACTTCATTGTTTGATTGCCCAACAGAAAGAATGACACCACCACTGTTGTAGAATGTATTATATCGAACAATGGCATTTCCTGCTTTCCCAATATAGGCATCCCAAGTGCGAGATACCTGGAAAAGCGGGGTAACTAAGGATGAATTATAATCGAAATTGTAAGCAATGTTGTTTTCAATGAGATTATTAAATCCACTTACTAACAGTGCGCTTAAAGCGCCCTCGGTAAAAATGTTCCCATAAACCTTACAATTGCTACCAAATATAGTAGGGAAAATGGCTTCAGCACCTGTTCCAGTCTGACCTGCTACAACATTGTAAAACTCAGTAAATGAGGAATATTGAATTGTATTGTTAGAGAAAATAAGGTAATCACTCCCGCTATTTAAACTATTGAACTGAAAAGCGGAAGCAAAAAAAGTGATGCCGTTTATTGTCAAGTAATCTTTGTTGGTTGCGGTTAACCCATAATTTCTTCGTTTAATTTCTATTCCTATATTATTCGGATTGAGACCATTCGGTGGATAGAAATATAGTGTCTTGGTAATAGTATCATTGTACCATTCACCTGGTGCATCTAAAAAAGATAGCTTTCCGAATAAGTAATATCGGTCGTCTGCATTGGAGACAGTGGTACTAATTGATTGTCCTAAATCTTGGGTATAGTTAAAAGTATCAGAACCTGCAAGATGGTTTAACACCTTTCTTGTCCAAACATAATATTGGTGATTTACATTAAGAACAGCCCACGCTCCGTTGGCATTTAAGCCAGATTTCGCTAATGCCGAGTCTTTGATTGTACCGTAAGTAGAACCCGTATCTGTGTCTGCCCATTTATTAGCACTCCACTGATCCCAATCTCCGTTGGCTTTTGTTGGCAAATTTGGCCATCTGGCTTGAATCATTGGTTTTCCATTAAAAAACATTTGTTCAAAGGTTGCATCTGTATAAGTTGCTTGATAAATAGCGGGGTTTGAAGTATTAGGAGTCCAAACCAAATTGTAATAAACATCATTACCTGAAATAATTACTTGTTCATGGTTGTAGGCAGTTAAAGTAATCCTTGCCGATATCGAACCCCCATATAAAAAATTTGCTGTTTCCCTATAGATTCCAGCTCTTACATAAATGGTATCACCAGCAACTTTAGCTTTTGTAAGTGCATAAGCAATAGTTTGAAAAGGGGCGTTTATTGTACCAGTGTTACTATTCTTTCCAGTTGGTGCAACAAAATAGGTGGAAGCTTTTAGTTGAGGAAGGACGAAGAATAAGTAAATACACAATGTCATTAAACGCTTTACATTTCTCATACTAACAAGCATCATTACTTAAAATTTGGTCAAAAATAGCTATTGAATCAAGATTTTCTCTTTCCATAATTGAAGACCACATTTTACTTCTATCCAATACCATCCTTTTGCAAACTTTCTTACATCTATTTCATTCAGTTCGTTACTCAATTTTTGGACAAAGATTTTTTGCCCCAATGAATTGTACATGTTTAGCTGAGTGCTACTAACTGTATTGTTAATGAAAGTGGTAGGTACTTTAATCCAAACTTTTTCTTTGGTTGGATTAGGGAATATCACTATCGATACATTATGTTTTCTATTTACCAAACAAATTCTCGAAAAAACAAATTTGCCTTCGCCATTAATCTGTCTTAATCGATAATAGGAAATATCTAGCGGCAAACTATCCTCTATAGTATAGTCAATTTTGTTATGCTGAACGGGTACATTTCCAATTGTTTGCCATGCGTATTTATCAGCACTTCTTTCTATGATGAAAGAACGAACATTATTATTAGAAGTGATTTCCCAACTTAGCAAATTGCTGGCACCTTTCATTTCTGCATTGAAATAATTGATATTAATTGGAAGTAGCACTGGATTTCTAACAAAAATCAACATAAAACGATTGTTACCTCTACTTAGTGAATCTCCTGTGATATTGAAGTTGTAAATAAGAGATGCTGTAATAAATTGTCTAAAGTTCAGGTATTGATCTACTAATACCAAACTACTTAAGCTATCTAATGTTTCCATCTCGCTAAATTTCAAAGAATAACCACCCGCTGAGTTATTGCCTAAATCCAAACGAATGGTATCGGTAGATTTAGTTTCAGAAAAAGAACCAATGGCAACTCTGTTATTTCCTTTCATAATTGCCAAAGCTTCACTTCCAGCATTCAACGATTCTGCATCGAAGGAAGGCTGATAGTTATTAGCACCATTATTATTAAATCGTGCAACCACCTCATCTAAAGATGTTTGATTTAATGAAAGCAATTTAATTCTTATTAGTTGACGATTTAGGTTGCCAAAAAACTGGGTATTTGGTAAATCGATATTGGTTTTATGGTTTTCCTTGAAAACAATGTTGCCGTTGGCATTGGCCCGAACGTAAAACGCTTGGCCGCTTGCGATGATGTCGGCGGAATTATTGTCATAGCCCCTTGCCGCATTGGCGATGATGCCCAATGAATAGGTGGAATAATTCCCGTTGCCAAAAGGGCTATATGCCCACATAGCGTTATCAATCAATGGATTGCCCGCTTGCAATGCGGTGAAACTGATCTGGCTGGGATAGGGATTGGCAATGAGACTGTATTTATGGACGCCTGTATCGTTCAAGGCAACCGAAAAGTCGCCCGTAGTCAAAGCTCCTGTAGCCGAAAGGGTTACTGCCTCCGGAGCCATTGGGGCGTTCGAGTTCAATTGATTGTTGCAATTGGTGTTGGCACTGTTCCTATCGCCCCTGATGTTCAGGCGGTATCCTTTTCCGGGGATTAAATTGGCATTGTTGGTATTCGAAATACCTACCCAACGTGTCCCGCTTACTGGGGTTGCAGCATATAGAAACATCGAAGGCTTGTTGCTGACTGTAACATCAAATCCATTGCTGTTGTATTTGTCCGTTGTGCCGCCTAACCCATTGGTACTGCCACAAACCACTCCTCCATTTCCGCTACCTGTAATAAATGCCTGCTGTTGCCAACCGTTTTTGATGCTACTACCACTAACAGGGCAACCGATGAAACTATACTTGCGGGCGGTTTTCGCTGTGATGTAACGTTGGACGGTCACATTGCCCGAAATAATACCAAGCACTTTGTCCACCCTTGCTGTTCCGTTACTATCGGATAACAAGGTAAGATTTCCCCCCGTGTTCAATGTTCCTGATAAAGGGAACAGGGTTCCTTTCAGTGAGAGACTATTGCCCAAGACAACGGTTCCAGTAGTATTGATGGTAAGATTTTTCAAGACGTTCGTCGTGTCTTTGGTGGCTGTACTAAAATAAACCGTGCCGTTGCTGCTGCCAGTACAAATCAAGTTAGAAGTTGGCGAACTGGATATCAATCCTGTACCTGAAATGGCGCCGTTGATGGTCAAAGTATTGTTCGCTAAGGAGAGGGTTGCACCATTGGCGAGGTTAAAAGCTCCCACAGTGGTATTGGAAGTCAATAAAGGTTTGTTGGAAGTATTGGGAATGATTACGTCGGCATTTATTGCCGGAACTTGACCCGAACACCAGTTGTTTGGCACATTCCAGTCCGAATTGGTCGCACCCGTCCAAGTGTTTGAAGTAGCCATGTTTACAGTTACGAAAAAGGCATTGTTGCTCCTAACGCTAACACAAGGGCTTGCTGTTCCCTCGGCTCGAACATAATAGGTGGTGGTTACGGTCGGGGTTACGGTCAAACTTGCGTTGGCATTGGATGAACTACCCACCAAATTGTTAAATGCGGCATCGGAATACCATTTCCATGTGGCACTCGTTCCCAAGGTGCCGCCTGATTGCGTGAGCGTGGTGCTGCTTCCTACACAGAGATTGTTGGCAGAAGCGGTAATTGTAGTAGCTGCTACTGATGATGTATTGACACTGACCGTAACCGCTTTGGTATTATCGCCCACATTGGTCGTACAAGGGTTTGAAGTGCCTTCCGCCCTTACATAATACGTGGTTGTAGCAGAAGGTGTGATGGTTAAGCTGGCATTGGCCGAGCTTGAAGTACCGACCAAGTTGGTGTATGCAGGATTGGAATACCATTTCCAAACAGCGTTAGATCCTAATGAGCCACCGCTTTGGGTCAAAGTAGTGGAGGAAACACTGCCTGCGCAAAAGTTGGTGGTCGTTGCGCTCAACGAAACGGCAGCTACGGAAGGTGTCACACTACTAACCGTTACGCTTCTGCTGTTATCGCCCACATTGGCGCAACCTTCTGCCCTTACATAATAGGTCGTGCTATTGGTTGGAGAAACTGTCAAACTAGCATCTGCCTGTGAGGATGTACCAACCAACGTGGCATAAGTAGCATCGGAATACCATTTCCAAACAGCATTGTTGCCAAGCGTTCCACCCGTTTGCGTAAGCGTTGTGATTGAACCAATACAGGTTGAAGCGGCACTGGCAGCAACCGATGTTGCAGCAGTGGAATTGGTACTGATTGTTACGGTTACGAAATAAGAATTATTGCTTTTAACGCTCACGCAAGGGCTTGAAGTGCCTTCTGCCCTTAGATAATAGGATGCGGTAACGGTGGGCGTAATCGTCAAGCTCGCATTCGGACTTGTGGATGTTCCAACCAAGGTGGTAAACGTGGCATTGGAATACCATTTCCAAGTTGCCCCCGTGCCGAGTGTACCGCCTGATTGGGTTAGGGTCGTTGGCGTATTGCTTCCTGAACAGATATTGGTCACCGTCGCACTAATAGTCGTTCCTGCTATGGATTGCGTGATGACGGTCACTGTAACGCTTTTTGAATTGTCGCTCACTGGACCGCAAGCCGACCCCGACTCTGCCCTAACATAATAGGTCGTAGTGACAGTTGGCGATACGGATAAGCTTGCATTTGAAGAAGAGGAACTTCCTATCAAAGTAGTGAATGCTGCATCTGAATACCATTTCCAAACTGTACCCGAGCCAAGATTGCCACCTGATTGTGTAATTGTCGTGCTGCTTCCAGAACATATCGGAGAAGTGGAAGCGGTTAAGGAATTAGCGGCCGTGGAATTGGACAAGACCGAAATGAATGCAGTACCGGTGAGTGATGCTGCCGTACATCCGTTGATGTCCGTAACGGAAATCGGGGTATAATTGGTATTTATAGTTGGTGATACTGCAATCAAGGCGTTGTCGGAATAGTTGTTTAAAGTCGTATTAGACGTTCCATCGGAATACACTATCGTATAAGGGGCATTGCCTCCGGTTATCGACAAGGAAATATTGCCACTCGAACCCGCGCAAATCGTAGCAGTTCCGCTCAAGGTTGCGCTAATGGTATTACAAGCAACAGTTATTGAACCATTGACCGCTGAAAAAGTATAATTGGTAGCTGACAATCCTGACGTTGAAGGTGTAATGGTTACCCCAGTAGTATTTGGTGTTGTTATCGAGGTATAATTGGTCGAATAAGTGACCGAACCCGTGATAACAGTTGCAGTTTCGCCATTTACAAAACCAGAAGCCGTATAACTACCATTGCCGAGTACAGTAGAAGCATTGGTTCCGAATGTTACAGTTTGATTATTGGCGGTTATGGATAAAGTTGCTTTGGTTATCGTGAATGAATACGCACCGGAAACAGCTCCATTATAATTCGTTCCAGCAGTAGCCGTTGCTACCACTTGATAATTTCCTGTATTGGTTGGTGGGGTATTGGAAGAATAAGCCGTGCCAGAAGTATTGGTGTACAATAATGAAACACTTCCATCGCCTGTATTGGTAATGGTGGCTGGACCTTGGGCAGCGCCCGTGTAAGTGAATGTATTGGTACCCGATACCGATATGCTTGAATTTGCCTTGTTGATAGTAAAAGTGTAGGCATTGGAGCTAACAGTTAAATAGTGGGTGCCAGCACTTGCCGTTGCCACTACTTGATAGCTGCCCGCATTGGTCGGGGCTTGGTTGGATGAATAAGCAGTGCCAGATGTATTGGTATAGAGCAAAGTAGTGCCGCCATCGCCTGAATAGGTAATCGTGGCAGGCCCTTGTGAAGTACCATTATAAGTGAAAGATTGAACGCCCGAAACGCTAATGGTTGCAGTGGCTTTTCCTATCGTAAATGTGTAAGCTGATGAAGTGGCAGCATTGTAATTCGTAGTTGATACTGCACTTCCCACTACTTGATAGCTGCCTGCATTGGTAGGAGGTGTGCTGGAAGAATAAGCTGTTCCTGATGTATTGGTATATAACAAAGAAGTAGCCCCATCGCCACTGTAGCTAATGCTCGATGGACCTTGTGATGTACCACTATAGGTAAAGACTTGTGTACCCGATACGCTTATCGTTGGTGTTGCTTTATTGATAGTAAAACTATAAGTACTTGAAGTTGCGGCATTGTAGTTTGCACCAGCCGTTGCGCTTGCCACTACTTGATAGCTGCCTGCATTGGTCGGGGGTGTATTGGACGAATAGGCAGAACCTGATGTATTGGTATATAACAATGTGGTTGTTCCATCGCCATTGTAATTAATGGTTGCTGGTCCTTGTGAATTGCCATTGTACGTAAAAGTCTGTGTCCCCGAAACACTCAATGTTGGTGTTGCCTTGTTTACGGTTATGCTCCCTGTGGTGGTTACATTGCCACATCCTCCTGTTAAGGTAACCGTATAATTAAAGGTACCTGCTTGGCTAGGGGATCCACTTATGGTGACCACATTGCCCGACCAAACTCCATTTACTCCATTGGGCAAACCACTAAAAGTGGCTCCTGTTGCACGAACAGCACTGTAAGTGATGTTGGTAATGGCAGCATTCAGCGAAACAGTTTGTGAAGTAGTGGCAGCAGTAGAAGTTCTATTAATGGTATTGTTGGCTATGACATTGATAGTTCCTGTTGTTGTTACCGTACCACAACCTCCAGTCAACGTAACCGTGTAATTTCTATTGGTTGCTGCAGTTGGCGAACCAGAAATGGTTACCACATTGCCTGACCAAGCACCAGTTATTCCACCTCCCAAACTTGTTACCGATGCCCCTGTTGCTCCAGTCGTGCTGTAGGTAATATTGGTGATTGGGGTATTGATGCAGGGCGTTTGCGCATCCGTACCTGTGACCGATGAAAGTGTTACTGTATTGGTCGCATTTACGGTAATTGTTCCTGATGCTGTAATAGTTCCACATCCGCCTGTCAAGGTAACCGTGTATGAAAAGCTGCCTGACACGGTAGGAGTACCACTTATGGTTACCACATTGCTCGACCAAGCCCCAGTAACACCAGTGGGCAATCCACTGAAATTGGCTCCTGTTGCCCTGACGGTACTGTAAGTGATGTTGGTGATTGCAGTATTGATGCAGAGTGTTTGGGAAGTAGTGGCGGCTGCTGATGTTCTTGTAATGGTATTGTTTGCAGTTACCGCAATTGTACCATTGGTGGTGAACGTACCGCAATTGCTCGTAAGCGTCAAAGTATAGTTGAAAGTTCCAGATTGAGTGGGTGTTCCACTTATGGTGACTGTATTCCCAGAAAGCAACCCAGTTACACCTGTTGGCAAACCACTAAAACTTGCGCCTGTTGCGCTTCCAACATTATAAGTAATATTGGTAATGGCCGAATTGATACAAGCTGTCTGTGCATTGGAACCAACAGCAGAAGAAAGTACAATGGCATTTTTGGTGGTAAAAGACCAAACCGTGCCTGTAACCACTGAATTATCGCTCATAACCGCATCTACTCGCCAATAGTAAGTTGTATTATTACTCAATGTTGGCAATGCAAATACGTTCTGCTCGGCAGGTGTAGTGGTTTGGAATGTCAAACTACCAGCAGATGTACCAAAATAAATATTGTTGGAAACGGATTTATAGGCAGGCTTCCACATCAATTGATCTCTTGTAATCGAAACACAGGTGCTGCCATCGGGAATAATCGGGAAACTTGTTTTTACATCCCGAAAGCCAGGAATCCAATAGGTGGTCAACCCTCTTTCATAAGCCCCGATATCGGGCAAGCCATCGGTTACATCAGTGGTTATGCCCGAAATAGCAGTTCCATTATTCACCATAACTGAACCTGAAAGTGGTCTGAAATCATACGAAGCTGTGTCTTCCAGCAACACTTTCGATGAGGTATCATAATTGTTGCCCTTTGCAGTTAGATATTGTATGGCAGTGGCAAACCATCCTCCATAAGTGCCTAAACCTGCATTGTTATATAGGGAACTAAACTTGTTGGAGTTCAACCCTGTGGTTTCTATGATGATAGAACTATTTATCGTGTTGTTGCTGGAATTATTGAAAGAGGTATTGTTCAAAACAAAGTTTGCCTGATTGGAAGTTTGAGGTACTGGTGATTTCATGTTGATGCCCACGCTTCCGAGATTCCATGTGACCAAATGGTCCATCGTAACCCCAGTTGTGGTATCATCGCCCCTGATGCCAGTGCCGCCGCCCCAATCGGTTTTGGTCGTGCCACAATAGCCGTCGTGAATCCAATTGTGGTGAAACCTTGTGCCCATGGATGATGAATTGTTATTCGCACAGTTGGTATAAACCATTGAATGGTCTTTGTTGCCGCCAGAACAGGACATGAATCCATTGTAAAAATGGTTGTTGCTGATATCGTTGTAACTCTGGCCTACAGATAAAAGCACCCCACCCCCATTGTAAAAGTCATTATACTGAACTTTAGCCCTGCCTGCATAGCCAATGTAGGAATTCCAAGTCCTTGATACTTGAAAGAGGGGCGTAACTAAGGAGGATGTGTAATTAAAATCGTGGACAATATTGTTTTCTATCAAGTTGTCATAACCACTCACCAACAATGCAGATAGGCCTCCGTCGGCAAAAGTGTTGCCTGTTATTTTACAATTGTTCCCATTAATGACAGGATAATTATCTTCAAAACTGTCGCCATATTGCCCAGTATTGACGCTGAAAAACTCCGTAGAAGATGAATAACGAACAGTATTGTTTTTAAATATCAAATTGTTGCATCCCGATGTCATGGAATTGAACTTAAAAGCCGTGGCCCAAAAAGTTAGGTTTTGAATGGTCAAGTTGGTATCGCTAGTTGCTGAAATGCTATAATTCCTGCTTTTAATTTCTATGCCCAAAGTATTCGGGTTGAGCCCATTGGGCGGATAGAAATAAATCAATTTGGCTATCGTGTCATAAAACCATTCGCCAGGCGCATCCAACAAATCCAACTTACCAAATAGGTAATATCTATCATCGGTATATGGCAATGTTGGACTAATCGTACCGCCCAAATCTTGCGCATAAGTAAAACTAGGCGCCCCTTTGGTGTGGCTCAAAACGGGTCTTGTCCAAGTGTAATATTGATGGCTAACGTTTAGCACTGCCCATGCGCCCACAGCACTGAATCCAGAGGTGGACAAAGCGGAATCTACCATTGTTCCATAGACGGCTCCTTTGCTTGCATCAGCCCAAAAAGTAGTATCCCAATAGTTCCAATCACCGTTGGCATCCTTTGGCAGGTTGGGCCAACGGGCTTGGATCATGGGTTTGTTGTTGAAAAACAATTGTTCAAATGCTGCACCCGTGTAAGGAGCGGAATAAATCGCACTGTTTCCCGCCGTTGGTGTCCAAGTGAGGTTGTTATATACGTCCGTTCCTGATATTATGACTGCTTCATTATTGTATGCTTGTAAAGTGATATTATGGGTATTGATATTCACAGACTCTCGGTAAGTGCCAGCCCTAAGATTGATCGTATTGCCAGCAACAGCCGTATTAAATGCTTCTTGAATGGTCAAAAAAGGAAAATCGATAGACCCTACATTGTTGTCATTTCCCGTAGGTGAAACAAAATAGGTTGATAACGTATAAACCAACTGAACGGACGTGCTATTGTATTGCAGCGACCAACCAGAAGTTAATCCTGTCACGCTTGCCAATGTGCCAGTGATTGTACCTCCACTTGCACTGATGATGGTTATGGGCGTATAATTGGTGGTAGGGGTAAAGAGTCCAGATATTTTCAAGTTAAGCCCACTCAGCGAAAACGTACCGCTTGTGTTTTTCATCTGATCGAAGTCGGTACCAGCGGCAGTACTTCCAGCCACTTGCAATTGCAAAGTGCCAAGCATGGTTGCTATGCCTGAGGTTGAAACATCAATAATGCCATAACCAGCAGTTCCGCCAGGGTTCAACACACTATTTGCAGTGGTTACTAAACTACTCAATTTCGTTAAAATACCACTATTCCCTGCATTCGTGTTGATGGTTCCGCTATTGCTTATGGATACATATGATGCCGCGCTATTGACCGAAGGTGTGCTGCCTGTATTCACAAAATTGATGATACCGCTATTTTCTATAGTCATTTTGTCCAACTCATAGTTCGTAGTCAAAACACCCGTTGCGGTATTGGTCAAACTGGTAGTACTCAATGTGCCGCCAAAAAAAGTATTGGCTCCTGTAGCTGTAAAAGTTCCACTATTGGTAATTGCTACATTGGGGGTATTTGTACCGCCAATAAAAACCGCATAGCCCGTGCTGGTGTTTGAGCTAAAGCGATTGTTGTTTAGGCTCATTGTGCCGCTATTGGTGATGCTGAAATTGGTAGCAGTCACATTGCCTGCCACATGCAAAGCCCCAGCAAAATTGGTCGGGCTTGTGATGTCAACAGTAATCGATCCTTGGTTATTGAAAGTGTTGGTTCCTGTGGAAGAGCTATTGAGCCGAACACCGGAAGTATAAGTACCAGCAACATTGATTGTTCCTAGGTTTAGAAAATTGGCGTTGCCTGTTGAAGGGGCTATTTGCACCCCATTGATTGTATTGGTGCTTGCGCCTACACAATTGAGGGCTGTACCGCTATTAATGGTCAAAGTACTTCCTCCACCTGCTTGATTTATCAAGCCATTTGAAACAGGATTGGCAACCGTACCCATTGTAAAACCAGTGCCGCCCACCACGGCATTGACATTGCCCGATGTAGTCACGATGGCATAAGCACCAGCTTTTAGAGTCAAATTGGTGGTGCCATTGAACAATAGGTTGGGCGGGTTAGACGTAGTAGTGGTATTGTTAAACAACACTGCACCGCTCGATGTATTGCCTGCCGAAGTGTTGATGTTCAATGTGCCCGTACCGTCATATTTGGTGGCAATGGTTTTGTCGGGAGCATCGTTGAAAATAATTCCAAAACCAGCTCCTGTGGCTGTGGTGCTAATGGATAAAGTTCCATTGTTTGTGATGATACCACCCGCTATGGATACTGTAGGAGTGGCAGTAGTACCCGTGCCATTCACAGTTAAAGTAGCATTGTTATTAATGGTCAAATTACCTTGAACCGTTGAGCTGGTATTGTTGACAGAAATCCTTGCAATGGTATAACTACCCGATGAAATCGTGGGCGCACCAGAAGCAATCACCACGATATCCGTTGCTGTCAATCCAGGGAAAGTGTTAGAAGTGGTTGTACCCGATTTGGTCCAATTGCTGCCGTTAGTCCAGTTGTTATCAACGGGGGAAGTTTTCCAAGTGTAGGTGGTTTGAGCATGGAGACTGTTTGTATAAAAAAGGCTGAGTAATCCAATTATCAATAAAGCAACCTTTAAGAAATATTTTTGGGGGCAATCGTTTTTTTCAAGAAGGGAATTAGCTTCAGACGAAATTTTCATAGCTGCAAACACTTTTTTAGGCAAAATATTTTTTACAATTACATCAATCATTCGTAACAATGACGTAATTAGTATTTGAAGCCCCTATTCTATTTTTATTTAACGACATTAAACAATGCGGTTCAAAAAATCTAGTCTTATTAAACCAAACAAAAAAGCCATTAAGGGTTATTGCTAAGAATACAAGGATACAATCAATACATGTAAAATACTACCAAATATTAACATAATCACATTCGCTAAAATGGTACTAATCGTTGGATGAGTTGAACCAATTATAGGAATCCGGGTAATTTCAAAAAGTTACTACTTGCTTATATTTTTTTAAACGCTAATGCTTAAAAAAATAGTCTAGAAACGCTCTAAAAATGCTCAAAAGGGGCAAAAGGGAGGTTGGTTGCCGCAAAAGGGAGGTTAGCTGCCGCAAAAGGGAACTTAGCTGCTGCAAAAGGGGACTTAGCTGCCGCAAAAGGGAGGTTAGTAGCCTCAAAAGGAGTCAAATTGTCACAACTAAGCAAATATTCGTTTCTGCTAAAGACAAATTGACAGTATCTAATTTCCCTATTGGCAAGATGAAAAAAACAATAAAACTTACTAGCTTCCAATGGTAAATAACACTCGATTCAGCAAACGGATACTTCAAAATTCCCTTAGCAACAGAACAAATAAGCTGAGTATATAAGCTTTCTAAACCTATAAGCATACTACCCAAAAAAGAAAAAAGACCTTCTGGTTAGCTGCTACTAATGAACAATTGGAGATTATTACGTGACCAATACTATCCATTGTAAACTTATTAGCATCCAATCAAATGGCAATAAGTGCTGGATGACTTGTATGAATGAATGTATGCTGGGAATTACAAAAAGTAATTAATTTCTTTCAATTTTTGAACCATAAAATTGGGTGAAAAGATTCCCGAAAAAACCGCTGCTTTTAAACTTCTTAAGAGCTTAATGCTATTCAAAATATTAATGCACTTATTTTAAATCGATATATTGTTTTTAAGCCTAGTATTTATGGCTTATCCAACGGCATAGTACTATTCTCAACTTCCTTTACTTTTTTATAGTCTTCGTAATAGGATTTAGACTTTTTGAAAAACTCGGTGGTGATGTCTAAATCGGGTATTTGCTTGGACACTTTGTTGAAATAATCCATTGCATTCTTTGTGCTATCGTTGGCTTGGTACGGTAGTTTTTTATAGCCGATGTGGTTTCTGTTTTCGCCAGAGAACCAAAGTGTTTTATAGCCATCCAAAATCCATTGCGAAGACCTGAACATTCTGTATTGGTCGTGGTTGGTATAGATCCATTCACGGCTTTCAAAGGGTTTGCCATAGAGCAATGGGTAGAAGCTTTTACCGTCCATGTGCTCATTTTTTGGCAATTCTGTTTTCATTATCTGGGCCAATGTGGGCAGAAAATCCGTAAAATCAACGAGTGCAGTTTGAGGCTTGGGGTCTTTGATGATGCCCGGCCCTTCTATGATCAAAGGCACCCGTGGCCCATGTTCTTCTTCCACGCTTCCCTTCCAGCCTTTAGTTGCATTGTCTGCCGTGAAAATAATCAGGGTGTTATCGTAGATATGGAGGTCTTTTAGTTTTTTGATGAGCTTACCTATTTGATAATCCAAGTATTCAATATCGGCTTTCAATGTGCCTTCTGTTTTTTGCTTTGAACCGTCGGGACGAAAAAGCTGTGTACCATTGCTGTCCCGTTTGGGCATCTCCACATAGTTCCAATTGTATTTACCTGTTTTCTTGTCTATGTCGTTCGGGTTTCGATGTTCGTAATCCCAACTTACATGGGGCAAATTGGTGGTGTAATAATAAAAGAAAGGTTCATTTTTATGCCTTGTTATAAAATCGAGCATAAAATCGTTGTGTAAATCTTCGGTAAAATCTTGTTGGGATGTTTTCTTGGCTATCCCGTTTGCACCGAAAGGTCCACCCCAATACATGGGCACTTGCCCAGCCAGTATAAAGGAATCGGGACAAACATCCCCATGCCAAGGCAAATATTTATAGGGCAACGACCATTCGTCCCACTTCCAATCTTTGGTGGGGTCGCCACAGCCCATTTGCCATTTGCCCGACATGGCCGTTGTGTAGCCCGCTTGTTTGGCTATCGTGCTCAATAGCGCATGTTGTTTATATAAACAAGCATTGGGTTCATCTCCTTTTGGCGTAAGCCGAACGCTGTACCATTGGGTTTGATAGGCATATTTGCCAGTAAGCAACATGGCCCTTGCTGGTGAACAAACCGCAGCACCCCAACAAGTGCTGAAATGAACGCCCTCCTTTGCCAACCTGTCTATGTTGGGGGTTTTGTGTTCTTGGTTGCCATACATGCTCAATTCTTTTGCCGATAAATCATCTGCAAGAATGAAAATGATGTTGGGTTTAAGGGATTTTTTTTGCTGCGCAAAGCCTAAGTTGCTTACTAACAAAAGCAGTAATAAACAAAAAATACTGTTTTTCATTTTATTCATATCCTGAGTAATTTATTACTATTTCATCCTGATATTCTCAACAGGAGCCGCCAATAACCAAGCAATCAATTCACTATTCAACGCTTTTTGAACTGCGGCATATTTGGGTTTGTCAATCAGGTTGTTCAATTCGAGCGGGTCTTTCTTGAAATTGTACAGCTCGCTCAAATCGCCCGTGTTGTAGGTGTATTTCCAATCGCCTTTTCGTATCATTACGCTCCTGCCCTTGGTGGTATAATCGATAAACCAGAACATCCCGTCTTTCTTGGCCCGTTCGGCTGCATATTGTTTGTATTGTTCCCGTGGCATGGCAGGGGGCGGTGTATCGATGGTACCTACTTCCGAAAAAATCACATCCCGGTGGCTGGTATTTTTCCCTTGCAAAACACCCAAGAACGATTTGCCCTGCACTTGTTTGGGATAGGCCATGCCTAAATAATCATAGACCGTAGGCATCACATCGATATTGCTGATAAGGGCATCCACAGCCTTGCCCTTTCCTTCCAATTTGGGGAGATACACAATTCCCGGGATACGGATAAGCGATTCTTGGAAGCCGCCTGTTTTGGCAACCATTCCATAATTGCCACCAAAATCTCCATGATCGGAAGTGAAAACAATGATGGTATTTTTCATCAACCCAAAGGAGTCGAGCTTGTCCAACAACAAGCCGATGCAAGCATCTACAAAGCTGATCTGTGCATAGTAGGTGGCGAGTATCCTTGCTTTTTCTTGGTGGTTATAATGGTCGTAGCCAGCAGCCTGCGATTGCACAAAATGCTTGAAAGGATGCCCTTTCCAATTAAAATTTTCTTCGGGCAGGGTCAATGAATCGGGGTTGTACATGGAATAATAAGGCTCGGGGGCAACGGTAGGCCAATGCGGGTCGCCAAAGGAAAAATGCAGAAAAAAAGGTTTGTCGTGGTATTTATCCAAGAAATTGACCCCGTCGATAGCCGTCCTATATGCAGGGCAAACTTCTTTGGGAAAAGGCATGGGGCCGTCCACCAATCCTTCCAACAACATCTTTGATTTTTCAAAGCCTTTTCGGCTGTCCTTGGTCAAGTAGGTTCTAACTTCTTTGTCCTCTTTGCTGATTTCTCCGTGTATTTTTCCAAAATGGGAGCTTTCTTCCCTGTAGTCGAAATATTTATTGAAAAATCCTTCCGAGAATGTGTGGTTCTTTCCTGCCAGCCCAATGATGTAGCCTGCTTTTTTCAACGGTTCGATAAAACTCCAATCATCGGGCTGCAAATGGTGTTCATCGCCATTGAACACATTGCCAGTACGAATGATGTATTTGCCCGTAAAAAAACTGGTGCGGCTCGGGGTGCAAATAGGGGCAACGGTAAATTCATTTTTCAATAAAAATGCCCTGCCCGCCAGCTTATCGAGGTTGGGGGTCTTCACGGTTTTATTGCCTATGCACCCCAATAAATCAAACCGATGCTGGTCGGTTTTGATGATGATGATATTGGGTTTGGTGGTTTTCTTTTCTTGGGCAATGGCTTTTTGCGCTGATAAGATTCCTAATAGGGCGATGAATAAGGTTTTGAATCGGGGCATAACAATCGTTTTATTATTCATACAATTTATTCTTTTGGGGTTAATGAAAAAATGAACTAACCAATTACCAATTACCAATTACCAATTAACCAATTGACCAATTGACCAATAACCAATTAACCAAGGGCTACACCCTTGGCTAACATATTTCGCCCTTTCAGGGCTTTTAGAATCTTTTTGAATCTCTACTGTAATCGGGATAAAATGATGTAACAAGAATCATTCAAATTAAAACTTCCCGAAAGCTTTAAGCTTTCGGGAAGTTGATGCACGATTTTATCCCATGCCAACTATAATGATTGGTTCCATTTACAAAAAAGGTCTAACCTCTAACAACTAACAACTAATCACTAACCACTAATCAATGCTTCTTCTCGCTATTCAATGGCATCAAGGCAGGGTCGCTGAAGGGGGCACTGCCATAATCGGAACGATGTTCTTCGCTGATGGGCGGGACTTTCAAATCCTTCTCCAGCCTCGAAAGTTCTGCTTTCAGCTTCACGATGGTTTTGGCGTAGGAGGGTGTTTTGATGAAATTGATGGTTTCTTTTGGGTTTGCCTTGAGGTCGTACAATTCCCATTCATCCAAATCGGGTTTGTAGAAATGCACCAACTTGTACCTGTCCGTTACCACTCCATAATGCGGACGCACCCGATGCCAACGGGGATATTCGTAATAATGGTAGTAAAAACTGGTGCGCCAATCCTTGGGGCTTTCACCTTTTAACAATGGCAATAAACTGTTGCCCTGCATATCCGAAGGTTTAGGAACACCTGCTACTTCTACAAATGTTTCTGCCACATCTAATAATGACACGATTTTATTGTTCTCAGTCCCAGGTTTAACCACGCCTGGCCAACGACATAAAAACGGGGTGCGCAGGGATTCTTCCAATATCCAACGCTTGTCGAACCAACCATGTTCCCCCAGAAAGAACCCTTGGTCGCTGGAATAAACGACTATCGTGTTTTTGTCCAATCCGTGCGCTTTTAGATAGTCCAATATTTTGCCCACACTTTCATCGACCGATACCAATGAGGCCAGATAGTCGTGCATGTAGCGTTGATAACGCCAACGGATGCTATCTTGACCAGAGCGTTTGGAAGCCCTAAAAGCAGCATTTCTGGGTTCATAATATTTGTTCCACTCTTTCAATTGTTCCTCGTTTACATCAACAGGTGGGTTCAATTTTAAATGGTCATCGTTGAAGGTTTTGGCAATGGACATGTATTGGTCTTTCCATGCCAAGCCACGGTTATTGCCGTAATCATCAAACAAAGTGGGCGGTTCAGGATATTTACGGTCATTATCAAAGTTTAGGTGTTTCAAGTTAGGTTCCCAAGGCATGTGCGGCGCCTTTTGGTGGCACATCAATAGAAATGGTTTTGCAGTATCCCTGCTGTTCAGCCAATCCAAAGACAAATCCGTCAAAACATCTGTTACATACCCTTCGTATTTCACTTTCTTTCCGTCTTTGATCATGGGCGGGTTATAATATTGACCTTGATTCACCAATATTTCCCAATGGTCAAAACCAGTAGGGTCGCTGATGAGGTGCCATTTGCCAATGAGTGCCGTTTGGTATCCTGCCTTCTGTAATAGCTTAGGAAAAGTTTGTTGCGAACCGTCGAACGGGGTGGTTTCGTTGTTGTAAAAACCATTTTGGTGCGAGTATTTCCCGGTTAAAACGGTAGCACGGCTTGGACCACAAATAGCATTCGTGACCAAACAACGGTTGAACGTCATCCCTTCCTTGGACAATCTATCAATATTGGGCGTGTTCAATAGTTTGCGGTCATCATGGTATGCGCTCACGGCAGCATTGGCATGGTCGTCACTGAAAATGAAGATGATATTGGGACGATTGTTTTGCTGGGCAAATACAAGAGAGGGCAGAATAAATACTATAAACAATACGTATTTCATAAACAATAACTTGTTGACTGAATTTAATTTTAATTAGTAGCGAAACTCCAAATATCCCCTTTCACAACAGACATGTCTTTCATCACCGCATCCACCCGCCAATAATATTTTTTACCGGCCATCAGCTTAGGCAATTTGAACACATTGTTTTCTCCCAAAAAACCTCCTTTCAATTTCAAATTGTCTTTGTCCGTGCCGAAATATAGATTATGACCTATTGCTTGATAAGCAGGTTTCCACATCAACACGTCCCTATCCGTTGCAATTGTTGCTCCATCAGTTACGATTGGAAAACTGGCTTTGAACTCTCTCCTACCCGGAATCCAATAAACACTATCGCCGTATTCGTATGCACCGATGTCGGGTGCTGAACCAATTGTGGTAGTAGTAAATCCATCCAGAACTTTTCCCTTATCTAAAACTTTTGTAGCTGAAGTTTTTGGTCTAAAATCTGAGTGAACAGGATTTTCTAAAACAGATTCAACTACATCACCTGTATTATTATTACTAAATTCCGCAAGTGTTTCCAAAGGTTTGGCAAACCAATGTCCATAAATAGATTCAGATAAATTATTAGATACAAAGCTGTATTTATTTTGACCCTCAATGGTTTGAATGATCATGCCGCTTTTTACCCGATTATGTTTGCTGTGCTTGAAAATAGTATTGTTGTATACCTTATTAATTTGATCAGGGGTTGGGTTATCAGGTGTTTTCAATTCCACGCCTACACTACCTATATTCCAAACTACATTATGATCTATGGATAAACCTGCCGTTTTATCATCGCCCCTGATCCCCATACCACCACCCCATTCAAGTGGGGGATTTCCTGCGTAGCTATCATGCACCCAATTATGGTGAAATCGTGTGCCATGACAAAAAACATTCTGCGTGTAAAATGCCGAAGCATCCTTATTGCCGCCCCAAGAAGCACGAAAAGCATTGTAGCAATCATTGAGATAAACATTGTTATCATTCTGTGCCACTTGAGCTATTATACCGCCACTATTGTATAAAGTATTGTGCCTGATAACCGCTTCTCCCCCCTTGCCAATATAACCCGGCCAACTTTTATTCACTTCCAACAATGGACAAGTAAGAGAAGAATTATAGTCGAAATCATGGAAAATATTGTTTTCAATAAGTGTATATTTACCATTGACCAACAGCCCATTCAGTGTTCCATAGGCAAATGTGTTATTGATTAATGTTGCAAAATCAGCATTAATTGTTGGGAAGTTTTTGTCCAATTTTGATTTACTGTCGTCATTGGCAAAAGAAAAATATTCGGTGCAAGATGAATACAGGACTTGGTTGTTTCTAAATACGATATTGTTGTTTCGTTTATTAAAATCCTTCCCGATTTTAAAAGCTGTGCCAAAAAAAGTAAGTCCATCAAAAGTCAAATAATTGGCATTTTCATTGGCAGTGAAGGCAAAACATCTTGTTTTTACTTCTATTGAACCTGACTTTGGCATATTGCCGTCATCGGTATAGACATAAAGCTTTTGCTGTTCGTTGTCGTAATACCATTCTCCTGGCACATCTAAAAATTCTTTTTTACCAACTAAATAATACCTGTCGTCATTAAAAGCTAGCGTTGCGCCTGATTCATCTTTTGCCTTTATGCTTTTTCCTAAATCTTTCGGATAGTTAAAGGTGTCGCTCTTGGGCGTATAACCCGTAATCACTCGAGTCCAAGTGAAAAATTGATGACATACATTTAAAACAGCTTTTGCTCCATTGATATCCCAACCTGTAGCAGCCAAGCGACTATCTTTTACGGTTCCATAATGATTGCCGGTGTTATCAACAATTGCCCAAGCATCGGGGGAGAAAAAATTCCAATCCTGTTTCTTGTCTCTTGGAACATTTGGCCAACGAGCCTCCAACATTGGCTTCCCATCTAAAAAAAGTTGTTCAAAATTGTTGTTTTTATAATCAGCCATATATATTCCCTTTTTATCAGTAGCCCTCCACTTCAAATCCAACACATCCAAACCCGACACAATCGGTGTCTCGCCCTTTGCTGCTTGAAAACTGAGATAAGCATTTGGTTCGCCTGATTTTTTCAACACAACATTTTCCCGGTAAATACCTCCATGAAGAACGCAAACATCACCAGCTTGCATGTTATCAATTGCCTTGGAAATGGTAAGAAGCGGTTTGGCGAGTGTTCCATCGTTAGCATCATTCCCTTTTGGAGATACGTGAATTTCATTAGCTGCGACCAGTATTGGAAAAGCCATAACAACCAAGCACGCAATTTTTTTAAGCATCATCATATTCATCTGTTTAATGAAGGAAGGTTTTACATGAACACAAGCCTTCCTTTTAATTATTTAATTTTTTTTCAAAGCAGGTAAAAGCAATTTCAACCAATCATTGTTTTCCTCCCATTTTGCGCCTGCCGCCCATTTTTCACCACCAAATTCATAAGCCCCAATATCAGGTGCATTTCCTATGAACTTGTCTTTCGTAATGGATTTTCCTTTGTCTATCAAATCACAGCCTTCCTTGGGCCTGAAATCAAAATGATATTTATCGACCAGTGGCAGGGTCTGTTCTTCTTTTCTGTAATTATTGAAAATATTGGGCACTATATCTTGGATGGTGTCTTTGATATTTCCAGAGGTACTAATTGTTTTTCCCAAATTATTGAACACTTTGCTCCATTGGTTTTGCTTTTGCAACTGCGGCCATTGTGCTGCCCATATTTTGACCGGCTCGGGATTTTGTTCCAATACAATGGCGATGCTTTTATTGGGATTGGTTTTTCCTTTGATGTCGAAAAGGGTGTTGTTATAGATCAAATTAAACTCGCCTTTGGCTACAATTCCTTCCCCGCCAATGTCCCAAATCACGTTATGATGAAAAATATTGTTCCGTGATTGATCGTCAGCCCTAATGCCCATGCCGCCATTTCCTTTTACGCCGAACCAATCGTCCGTAACGCATCCGTGAACCCAATTGTAGCGGACTTCGCTCCCTCTCGAAAATGGCCAACAACCATAAATCAATGAAACGTCCTTGGCGGCTTTTCCACCATCGTAAACATGGTTGTATTCAATGATGCTATTGGCAGCTTGATACACCAATAAGGCATTGCCACAATTAAAAAGGGAATTGTTACTGGCAATATTCCCATAGGATGTCACTTCGTTGTTTTCGATGGTAACCGGGGTTGGTGGATACTGAATGGTATTGAACCAATTGACTCCCAAATAGGGACTTCCCGACAATTGCAAGGCAGGATAAATCAACGTGCCAGACCAGTTCACATCGTGTATAATGCTGTTGTTGACCTTGTTGTCGTTCCCCATCACCATCAACCCCATATTATTGGCATAAGCAAGGGAAATCTTATCGACCGTATTGTGGTCGCCGGTGATTTTTGTTATAACGGATTCTTTCCGTTCCGCATCATATTCGGTAATCGTTCTGCTGTAGGTTGGATATTTCAGGTTGCAATTGGTGACTTTGCAATAATTGCATTTTTCCAATAAAAAAGTTGTGGCAAAAAAATTAATCCCTTCTATTTCGATGTATTGTTTTTCGTTGGCGTAAAAACCATAGTTATCGGTTTTATAACTGATCGTCATGTCTTTAGGCTTCTTATTGTCGGGCGGGAAAAAATACAATTCATGGGTCTTTTCATCAAAGAACCATTCGGTCGGCACATCAAGGGCTTCCAATTTTCCAAAGAGATAGAAGTTATCGTCGCCCCACTTTTCGTCCAACCATTTCTTGTCCCGAAACTCTGCGGTATAACCACATAACCCGACCAAATTGGCATCGTAAAACAATTCCTTGCTGCCTTTTGTGTGTTTCGTGATTGGTCGATTCCATGTCCACCATTGGTGCGCCACGTTGAGATAAGCCATTGCGCCCGTCCAGTCGATGCCTGTCTTGGCTATGGAATCGGATATGATTTTGCCATGCTCGCTTCCCTTGTCAACACCTGCCCATTTGCTGCGCTCGAAAATGTGGTCAAGGCTGCAGTTGGGCCATCTTGCTTCCGTCATCATGGCCGTGTTCGCAAATAGCTGTTCTATTTTGCCAATGTCCACATGCGTCTTGTAAATGCCGTTCTTGTAAGGTTTCCATTCGGTAACAATCGTCTTGGTTCCATCCAACACTACATTTTCTTGCTGATAGGCTTGGAAACGGATGGGCAGCCCCTTTTGTCCTGGGTTGGGAACAACTACCGACTCGTGATAAATGCCTTGCCGAACATTACACACATCGCCCGCCTTCATCACCGAAGCTGCTTTTTGAATCGTGGCAAAGGGTTGTTCTTTTGTTCCGGCATTATTGTCGTTGCCGGTTTTGGATACGAAATATTCGTTGGCAAAAGTTTGACAACAAAAACAATAACTCATTAGTGATAATAAAAACTTAATCAAAATGCATTTTTTTCAGGTGAAAAAACTAACGCCCAATCTGCGTTACTTAGTTGAAAATTAGAATTAAAGGAATGGATAATTTACATTAAATCCTTAGAACTACATTTTCCTTTTTGAAGAATTTAATTGGTTTTTAGCCATTGCTTACTTTAGAAGTCACAATAAGAATTAACTAATCGCTAAAGGATTCCTTACCTACGTTAGGTCATATTCATTAATACCCACTTAAAGAAAAGCAGCACAGGAATGATACAAATCCTGCACTGCTTTTACACTTATTATTTTGATAAGTGTTTGTTTATTATTGATTACTCTATTAAAATTCAATTTTATGATACCATTATTCTACAATGATGCTAGTAGTTCCAATGGGTTGCTTCGACTCAGTTTGAATGGATATTTGATAAACCCCTTTGGATAAACCATCAGGTAATATGCATTCAATACCGTTCTTACCTGCCGTATAACTGAAACGATTACTATACACTTTCATACCTAAGCTATTGATAATACTTACCACATATTTATTTGATACTGCATCGCTACTCATTCTGATGTTTACTTTATTTCCAACCACTGGGTTTGGATAAACTTGGAATGTTGCATCAATAATTTGTGGAACAGTTCTATCGGCTTTAGAAGCAGCTTTGAACACAACACTGAATCGGTTGGCATAAGTAGCTTGATTGGCTGCATCAACTGTAAAGCAGCTATTATTGATACCATTGTTCAACAATGTTTCACTGTTATCTAAAGCGTCCACTAAATAAACTGATAGATTTTCGGTTTTGTATGCAGATGCATCGATTGATAACTGGTATGTACCATTAACCATTTGATTTAGGCTTAAAGGCAACTTTTCATCTGCTATTGCTGGCTGACGACCTTCGATACTTAATGATTGACCATTGTGGTTGATAGCGAGGTTTTCACCTGGATTGGTCATCTTCCTTGCATCTTCTTGACCAATTCCATTGCTGAAACCTTTGTCAAAAATTACAACAGCTCCATCCATTTGTTTCAACTCACTTCCATTTTCTTTTATCAAATTGATGGTCAAACGGTTGCGGTTTGTGCTACCAAACACTGTTGTTTTGGCAGAAGTAATGGCCTTGTCTGCTTCAATAATGGTTAAGCTTGGTGCAGTACTGTTGTTGTTTTCCACAAAAAATGCCTGACCAGCCTGGATATAACGGCGTGTACCTATTGCTCCATTACTAGTAGCATCGCTAATTGCGTTGTAAGAAACATAAGCGCCAGATGAACCTAGTGTTGGGTCTAGGTAGTAATAGTTAGCAGTTAAATTAACCGCACGGCCATTGTCCCAAATGTTTTTCCAATCAATCGGCGCAACATAAGGATTGGCAACAGAGCTAAATCCAGTGGTGGAACTGCTGTTTAACCCAAATGAAGCACTGTTGTAGGTTGATCCAGCAACACTATTGGTGATGCCCGAAGTACTATAAAGTACATTCCCTGTAATCAAGTTGCCTTTTGCACGAAGTATGGTTGCATTGTACATTAACAACCAACCGGTAGTGCCTACTGTAGAAACTGGTGTAGTAAATAAATTGGATGTTCTATCCCCACGAACCAATAAACGGTAACCTAAGAATGGGTTGAGGTTGGTGGTCTTGGTGTTGCTTACTGCATTCCAAGTGCCTCCTGTGTAGGTATATGCAGATTTAACGCTATTACTAGACTGGTCAAGCCCAGTAGTAGCATCTACTGCATGGGCGTTGGTAGCCGCTGTAGTACCTGTGATAAACAAACCATAACCATTATTGGCATAGCCACCAGTCTCTTGCCAGTTATTGAATATGCTACCAGCATTGAACACACTAGGTGCAATATCTCTCCAAGCCCTATATCCTTTTGGAATAAAACGCTCTACTTGTACTGTTCCATTAATGCTACCACTATTGCCAGCTGTACCTACTGGGGCAACAAATGCACTATTGGTGATACTAGTAGATTTCAACACCACATTGCCGTTGGTAGTCAATGTGCCTGACTGCAAGGTCAAAATGCCCGTGATGTTCAGTTTATTGCTTCCGCTCGCTACGGTTGCGCCAGCACTGTTGTTGACAGTGATATTGCTTACGGTTCCCGTACCTGCAATGGTTTGCGCACTGGTTCCTGCTAGCACCACCGTTCCGTTGGAAACAGTACCGTTGTTAGTAAAGGTTGAACCGGTTACGGTAATGGTAGATGTAGTAGAGACGGTAACATTGGAATTGATGGTCAACAACTTAACGGACAAGGCAATGGAAGTACTATAGTTCCCTGCAAATACCACAGTGGAAGTGGTTGTCGGCACCCCTGAACTCCAAGCAGTACCGTCCCAAATAGTTGTTGGCGTAGGGACTACGGAGTTGGAAGCACTGCTTGCCGCGCTGGCACTTGCACTGTTGGTTGCTTTTACCGTAAAGGTGTATGTAGTTCCATTGGTCAACCCCGTAACCGTTAGCGGGCTTGCGGAACCTGTTGCCGTGAAATTGCCAGGGCTTGAGGTTACCGTATAGCTTGTAATGGTTGCGCCTCCGTTGCTAACGGGTGCATCGAAAGTGATGGTTGCGCTTGCGTTTCCTTCATCGGCTACGACATTGGTCGGCGCGCCAGGAACCGTAGCGATAAAGGATCCGGGATTACCAATGGCGTATAGGCTGGCCGTAGTTGTTGGCAATGAACTAGTAAACGTTCTGGTAAAGCTGTAAGGATCGCTGCCGCTCACGTTGCTTAAAGCGGATTCCGTATAGGCACTGCTGGCATAAGTTCCCAAGATGGCACCTGTTGACGTAAACCCAACGGCTCTATCGGAAGAATTGTGTTGGAAGGTCACCATGGGCGTGGTGGATGCGCTGGACAATATCGACCATTGCAAGCTCACCACATTGTTGGGCGATAAAACCGCATTAGTAAACGACCCTTTCACGCCTACTGTAATGTTTGCCCCGGCCGTTCCGCCAGTAAATGTCAGTGGTGCATAGCTGCTACCCGTACCTACAGGGAATACCGTGTTGCCTACGGAAGGAACTGCGTTTACGATCATTCTACCTGTACCGCTAGCGTTTACGTAAGATGTACTGCTTCCGCCGCTTGTGCCGGCGCAGGTAACGTTCAATGAACCCACAACCAACAAGCCACTTGTCATTTTCAATGTACCGCCCAATGTTGCCGATGTGCTTAGCGTAACGGTATTGTTAGGGGATGAAGCTGTATTTTTTATTTCAACGATGGAAGGGAAACCAGTACCAAAGCCGTTTGAACTAAATGTTTGCGCTGCGTTTCCGTTCATCACCAAAGTGCCGCTTGTGCCGGCAGTTGCTTGCGTGAAGCTTCCTGCTGTCTTGCTAAAGTTGCCCAATACTGTCAAGGTTGCTGAGGAACTGGTGTTGGAAGCGGAGTTTATGTAGAAAATGCTGCCGGAACCTGATTGCGTGAAATCATTTACCGTAAGGCTACAGGTTGACGCTGCGGCAGAGAAATTAAACACCGTGATATAGCCGGTTCCCGATAAGCTCAAATTCCCCGTGCAAAAAATTGTCGAGCTATATGCGGAACTTCCTGCTGCGAAATTGATCCTACCGCCCGAAATGTTGATGCCACCGGAACCGATGTTGATCGTTGTAACGGCGGATGTAAAACTTATCGTTCCGCTCTGTACGGTAAGATTTGCGATACCCAATGTCGCACCGCCGTTCGACAATGAATTGATGCTCAAAGAGCCTGTGAACCCAACAGGTTGATTGATGGTCAATGTGCCGATGGACGCGGGGAAATTCGTGACCGCAATGGTCGAAGATCCAGTTGTACTGCTCATGCCCACATTGACGGTGGTATAGCTAGCCGCAGGGAATGTTCCGTTGTCCGTCCTTGTATGATTATAAGTTGAACCACTGCTGAACAGCAATGAGGATGTGGTTGCACTGCTGAAACTTCCTGCATTGTTTACGGTGCCCGAAATGGTAGTAACACCGTTGGCAGCACTGTAAACGTTCAAGAAAGTACCCGTTGCATTCGGGCTGATGGTCAAAGTGCCTGCAAAAGAGGCCGTTGCACCCGTTACGCCACTGGCAAGACCAAGGGTAATAAACTCCGACCCGCCAGAAGCATTGCCAGCCAAAGTGAGCGTGCAACCGGATGGCACACTGATTTCGTCCACACCGTTGGTATGTGATTTACCGACAGATAAGGTCGTACTCGTGCCGCTAATGGGTTGAAGGCTTACGGAAGCAGTGCCGGACAATACCAACCTGCTGATGGTTTGTGTTGGCACATTGATAACCGATGCGTTGCCGTTGAACTGCAAAACATCAAAAGAAGAAGGCGTGGCCCTATTAGGGGACCAGTTGGTGGAAGTTTGGTAATTGTTGGAAGAAGCACCCGTCCAAGTGTAGGTGCCCGTGGGGGTAACGCTGGACGAAGCGGTACTTGCAGCACCATTGCCCGTACCGTTGGTTGCAACTACCGTAAACGTATAGGCAGTGCCAGCGGTTAGACCGTTCACGGTTATCGGACTGCCAGCACCAGTCTCAGTTATACCACCCGGACTAGAGGTAACAGTATAGCTTGTAATTGCACCAGAACCAATATTAACCGGTGCAGAAAATGATACAGCAGCACTCGCATTGCCTGCAACTGCTGAAACACCCGTGGGTGCCCCAGGAACCCCGGAAATGAACGAATAGGGATTTCCGATTCCGTAGAGACTTGCAGTGGCGGTGGGCAAATTAGATGTAAAGGTTTTGGTCGCGGTGAAAGGGTCTGATCCGGTTACCGTACCCAAATCAGATTCGGAATATGCACCGCTTGCATAAGTGCCCAACACTGCACCGGAGGACGAATAACCACCTGCTACATTATCATTATTGTATTGGAAAGTAACTTGGGGCTGCGTTGCGGCACTAGCCAAAATGGACCATTGCAGAACAACCACATTGGTAGGTACTACTACATTATTTGTAAACGAGCCAGCAACACCAACGGTTATGTTGGCCCCTGCAGTGCCTCCTGTGAAAGACAATGGTGCATAATAACTGGTCGTGCCAATAGGAAATATCGTATTGCCGGATGTAGGCACAGATTGCCTGATTAATCTACCTGTGCTGTTGGTAGCTATATAACTCGTACTAGTTGGTGTTGTTGGTGAAAGTGAGGCTGCACTAGTTAAAGTGAGATTATTACTACCCAATACGAGTAACCCTGCAGTCAACTGCAATGTGCCATTGATAGATAAAGTACTTGAAAGCGATACTGTATTGTTAGGTGAGGTATTTGTATTGTTGATTTGGACTTTACTGATCAAAGTTGAGAATGTACCTGCATTGCTCACAGTTTGTGCTTGACTAGAACTATTGAAAGCTAAGGTTGCATTCGCTCCTGATACTTGCGTAAACGTACTATTTATTGCAATCGAAAAATTACCTTTTACGTTGAAAATTATAGTAGCAAGTGCTGAACTACTAAGATTAAAAGTACTACTTCCAGTCTGTGTATAATTGTTCGCTGTCAAGGTGGCTGTGTTGGTCGTTCCTGTTGAAGAAAGATTAATGATCCCTGAATTAGAAAGTGCAATATCCCCTGTTACGATAACGGTTTGGTCATTATTATAAGCCAACGAAAGCGTTCCACCAGATACATTGATACCGCCTGCACCTATATTGACAGTAGATACACCAGTAGAATTGACCCCAAAACCTAATCTACCACTTGAAACGTTCAATGTCGTAATATCTGCGGTCTGAGAAGCACCTGCTCCTCCCGAAACTGATCGAATATTCAAAATGGCAGATCCTGTTATACCAGCATCGTTTACAGTTAGCGTATTTACGGAAGCTGGAAAATTGCTAACCGGGATTTGCCCTGTATTTTGTGTCAAGCCAGTTGCAATGCTAACATTCACCCTGTTGTAGGTACTGGAAAAAGCAGCAGGAAATGCCGCATCTGAACGTTGATTATTGAAAGTGGATGTATTGGTAAAAGACAAACTACCAGAGGTGGCATTATTTATCAATCCGGCATAGTTAACCGTTCCAGAAACAGTTGTTACTCCGTTTGCGGCGTTATACACATTCGCAAAAGTGGTGGCGGTATTTTTCGCAATGGTCAATGTCCCTGCAATATTTCCTGTGACCCCTGATATGTTTGCCAAAGCAAGGGTAAAAATCTCCGAAGTAATTCCTGTAGCATTTTGAGCAATAGACAGTGTACATCCACTTGCCACGCTTATTTCATCACCAGAATTATTTAAGCTGCCTACAGTCAGAGTAGTACTACTACCTGAGGCTGCTTGTAAGCTCACAGAGGTATTGGAACCACTCACAATCAATTGACCAATTGATTGCGTAGGTACATTGCTTATAGTGCCTGCTGGACTACTGGAAAATTGCAGAATATCGCTTGATGAAATATTGCTTGTTACCCTGTTAGGTGTCCAGTTGGTAGCAACTTGATAATCCAGCGAAGTAGCTCCTCCCCAAACATAAGTAATACCATTTTTGATGGCATTTCCCGTTGTTGCAGCAAAACCAGATGGTGCATAATTAGCAGTAAAAGTACCGCCTGTGTTATTGATGGAAGTGGAAGTGAAAGTTCCGTTTGCCGTGATGGCTGCACCACCTATTGCAGTGATTGTACCACTATTGATAAAAGCAAAAGTACCAGTTTGGCTGGAAGCGAAAGTTATGGGGGCCGTGCTTGCCGTAAGGTTGGTAAGGTTCATCGTGCCGCTATTGGCGATTTCGTATTTACTGCTCGATGTGTTTATCGTGATCGGCGCACCGCTACTACCTGCGGTCAGGTTAGCGTTCAAGGATCCGGCGTTCGTAAACTTGGTAAGTCCGGTACCCGAGTTGCCGATAGCGGATACCATCCGAACCCCTATGGTGTAAGTACCCGAAATGTTGATGGTGCCATTGTTGGTCAATGTTGCGTTGGCAGAGGTACTACTTGTACCGCCCCAGTTATTATTAATGTTTATTCCATAAGAAGTGGATGTGGAAGTGCCGGTGCATGAAAGCGTACAGCCCGAATTGATTGTCAAATTCGAACCACTTCCCGTAGTGTTGCTGCCCGCGCCCAATTGGCTGATCAAAGCATAAGGACCAGAGGCCAACGTTACTCCGGAACCAGCAATAATGCCATTTGTAGTTCCTGTGGAGCAAGCCGCAACGTTTACCAAAGAACTTGAGGTACTTGATGGCAACGAAATGGTGGGGTTGTTGAATGTCATGGTAGGCACTGTTGTAGGGCTTGCCCAATTGGTATTCGTAAAATTGACCGCAAAACCTCCAGCAGTGTTTACGGTTATGCTCAAAGATCCACTGCCAAAATAACCCGTTCCGGAAGTGAGCAATGCAGTAGTACCTGTTGTGTTGTTGAACGAAATGCCATTGCCCGTTGTAGCGGTGATGGTCAACGAACCAGCGTTGTTAAGAACCCCGCCAGAGATAATGACTGGCGCACTACCGCTCACCGTCAACGTGCTTCCGCTCGCTATAATGAATGTCCCTTGGTTGGACGCAGTATTGCCAACCGTCAATTTGGCTATCGTCACGTTAGTAGTAAGCTGTACGCAACCATTATTAACAACCACGATATCCGTAGCTGTACCGCCCGGAACAACCAAACTCGTTGCACTTGTGGCGGACGAAAACCAGTTGCTGGCGGTGGCCCAAGCACCTGGGGAACCCGTTGTTCCGCCTCCTTGCCAGGTGTAGGTGGTTTGTCCATAAATGGCATTGCACCAAACTGATGTTACCAACAAGAGAAGAGCAAACATGGCAACTCTGCCAAAACTGCTTTTGTAAAATTTGACTTTCATTTTGAGAAATTTATCGTTAGAATTTTCATGGCAAAGCATTCAAAACAAACTGCTGGAGTGTTTTGAATCATTAACAATATGCTTATTGACGAAAAACTAATTACCTACCCCCATTGCGATAATTGTTTTTATAAAAAATGTTCTTGTAAGTACAAGACATTGGTATTACCAGCCCTCTAGTACCCTAGTATAACATGAACTTGATTCCTACAATGAAGGTTGTAACATAAATGTTGGTTGCTTGCCTATATAGACATTATGCGGTGTGCATCATAAGAATCTTTATCACTCATAGAAAAGTGCAAATCATTGTTTTTATCAAAAATTACCTAACCGAAAATGATTATGTACAGTTGCACCCAAAGATGGCTACCCAAAAAAATTGATTCCAAAATGAAAAAAATCACGCATCCACTTTTCCCTCAACTTCGCCGCTCTTAAAATATTTCTTATCACCCCATAGACATTTATTCTTTAGGCATTATACATGGAGCAACATTTGGAAACCAATGACGAATTGGCAAACAATCACCGATTTGTGTTTCAGCATCGTAAGCTTTCGGCCATTTCCGAAACCCACATCGCCCAACATATTGCCAATGTACCTATTCTTGATGCAAGGGCTTGGCAACAAATAGTACCTACCAGCCTTCAAATCAATCAAGCTGTTTTCCAAATACAAACCACCCCACGCTATCAGGTGTCGCTACTACAAGAAGGGCAGCATTTGATGTTGTTTTGTAATTGCAGCTTTACAGGTTCGCAACTGTGTAGCCACCAAGCGCTAATAATGCTATCTGTACTTCGTAAAGAAGATTGGGCCGTATTTTTTGATGAACAGTTACGCAGAACAAAAATCACTCAGATTGCCAAAGATTATGGCTTAGATAATGAACCAGATTTAACTGCTTATTTTCAACTCCGTTATGAACATTCCCAACTGTACATCACCCCCAAAATAGTTGGCCTAACTCCGGTAACAAATGAAACCCTCGCACAATTAAAACATCAAGTATTTCCTGTTAGCCCGGCTATTGAGTCATCATTCACCAAAGATGATACAGAGACTAGCACTGCCATCATTCTTAAACGACACAAATACGACAAACACCTGCTCGTAGAATTGTACCAAACAGCAATAACTAAGGAAGGAAAGCCCAAACCTCCCTTTGTAAAACTGGATGCAATAAACCGTATTTGGAATGCAATAAACCCTGATGAACTGCGTTTTTTTACTGCGGTAAGCCGATTTCAACAGCGGCCCAATGTGGCATTTACAGCTTCAGACCTTTTGGCATTGAAAGCTATTGTAAAAAATCCGCTTGACTTCAAGTTTTATGTTCATCTATCCGAAATATCTGACCAAATAATCGCAAATAGTCTCGAATCGGTTCAAATAAGCTTATTGCCTACTACTTTTAGGTTGGTGATTGAACAAAAAGATTCCTTTTATTTCATAGGAGCACGAGTGCAATTAGCAGAAGAGGAATACAGTTTTCACCAGTTGCAGGTGAAAATGGGATGTTTTGTATCGGCGGAAAAAAGTGTGTGGTATCTTATTAGCCAATTACCGGTTTTGCAAGTAATAGATTGGCTTCGCAAAAAAGAAGGCCAACTCTTGGTGCATCAGTCAAAATATAAAATATTTCAGACACAATTATTGGCCACATTGGGTGATTCCATCCCCATAGATTATGCCTATATCCCCCCCGCTACCAAACAGCAATTATCCCAAAACGGATTTGATCAACCCGAAGAACGCATTATTTACCTGTCCGATTTGGGCCAATATGTGATGGTAGAACCCGTGATGCGATATGGTGAGGTGGAGATACCAGTACGGACCAAACGACAAGTTTATGGGGTAGATAATGCAGGTAATCCGTTTCTAGTGGCAAGAAATGATGCAGCAGAAATTCGGTTCACGGCTTTGTTGATGCAGCAGCACCCCGATTTTGAAGAACAAATTGACAATGAGTTCACTTATTTCTACCTGCATAAAAAACATTTTATGGCAGAAGAATGGTTTCTCCATGCCTTCGAAGTATGGCGAAATCAACAAATTACCATTCTTGGATTTAATGAAATAGCCAACAACCGCTTGAATCCTTACAAAGTGAGCATCCAAATAAAAGTGGTGAGTGGTATCAACTGGTTTGATGTACAGGTAGGTGTGCGTTTTGGCAAAAAGAAGGCTTCCTTAAAAAAATTGGTGGTCGCAGCCAGAAACAAGAGCAAATATGTAGCCCTCGATGATGGCACCGTGGGCATATTGCCAGTTGATTGGCTTGAAAAATTCGCCTCCTACTTTGAAGCGGGGGAAATAGTGAATGACGAATCCATCCACATTCCCAAAATCAATTTTAAAACAGTAGCACAATTATTTGATGCGGAAATGTTGGACGAATCTGTGCAGGCCGAACTCAGCTTATACCAACAACGACTTTACAATTTCAAAGGCATTGAACCAGTAGCAGTTCCCGAAACCCTGAATGGTACGCTGCGTAGCTACCAGCAGGAGGGACTTAATTGGCTCAATTTCTTAGATGGTTTTGGCTTTGGTGGTTGCCTAGCTGATGATATGGGCTTGGGTAAATCGATTCAAATTATTGCATTTATGTTGCTGCTCAAACGCAAACGAGCAGCCGAAACCCATTTGATAGTAGTACCCACTACCCTCATTTTCAATTGGCAAACGGAGTTAACCAAATTTGCCCCTTCCCTTTCTATACATATATTATATGGTGCAGGCAGAGATAAAAACAGCCAATCCTTTAGTGAATATGATGTGGTTATCACTTCTTACAACACGCTACTGCTGGATATTGCCCATTTGAAGAAGTTTGTATTTGGTTATGTTTTTCTGGACGAATCGCACCAAATAAAAAATCCAGAAACGCAACGATACAAGGCCGTTTGCCTGCTACAGTCCCGCAACAGAATCGCTATTAGTGGCACCCCCATGGAAAACAATACGTTCGATTTATTTGGGCAATTTTCTTTTGCATGTCCTGGCCTGTTGGGCAACAAACGGTATTTTAAAGAAGTGTATGCCGTACCCATCGACCAATTTAAAATTCAAAAAAGAGCTGCTGAATTAAAAGAACGCATTCGCCCTTTTTTATTGCGCCGCACCAAGGCACAAGTGGCTACAGAACTGCCGCCTAAAACTGAAATGATTCTTTACTGCGAAATGAAACCAGAGCAGCGAAAGATTTACCAAGCCTATGAAAAAGAATTTAGGGAATATGTGGATGCGGCTAGCAGCGAAGAAATCAAGCGCAGCCCCATGCACGTGCTCAAAGGGCTTACCAAGCTGCGCCAATTGTGCAACTCCACTCTATTGTTGGCAAATGATGCCCCTGCGGGTGAAGGAACTTCTGCCAAAATTGAAGTGCTATTGGAGCAATTGACCACCAATGCGGCCAACCATAAAGTGTTGGTATTCTCCCAATTTGTGAAAATGCTACACCTGATAGAAATACAATTGAAGCAACAGCAAATCGGCTGCCTAAGCCTCACGGGAAGCACGAAAAACAGACAAGAAGTAGTGGAAACTTTTCAGCAAGATGGGGACATCCAAGTATTATTGATTAGCTTAAAAGTAGGCGGCACAGGGCTTAACCTCACCGAAGCTGACTATGTATATATAGTAGATCCATGGTGGAATCCCGCAGCAGAGGAGCAGGCCATAGACAGGGTGTATCGCATTGGTCAAGAAAAGAAAGTAACCGCCATCCGCCTGATTTGTCCAGAAACCGTAGAGGAAAAAATTCAGTTGTTACAAGTGGGCAAAAAAGATTTAGCCAATCATTTAGTAACAGCCGAAAACGACTTTTTCCATTCACTGAGTAAAGCTGATTTATTGAATTTGGTGGGGAGGTAACAACATAATTCTATCGTAAAAAGCCCTCCTTTGGGTTTGATAGAATTGCACGAATGATTTTTTGCAATTTCCTAAATAACAAAATAGTTGCGTTTAAGAAATAAGTCATTTTGGGTAATGCCACGAATGCTCGAATGGTGACTAACACTTTACCAATTATGATTGTAGTCACATTCGCTCTAATGGCCCGAACACTTGTACACCTCATTTTAAATAATTACTTCGAGTACAATTCAAAAAAGTCAACTTGCTTACGTTTTTTAAAGCGTAATTGCAAAAACATACTGCGTTTAAATAAAGCGCCATTTTTTAAAAAAGCAGTCAATAGGTACTGAAAGCCTTGTACTTACTATTGATTTCCGTACACTTCATGGTAAAATCCCCATCCTTTAGTTAACAAAATAAAGATGGGTTTTTGAATTGGATCAACCCCTTTGTAAATAATTTGTATAGGAAAAGGTGCTAAGAAAAATGAAAAAACTGAGTAAAATGGGGCATTTTTATTGGAAAATTGCCTCAAAAGGTTAAAAAGTTGAAGATTTTTGCCTTTTTTTTCCAACTCTCCATTTTTTCGCAATCGTGTGTAATTTGAATAAAAGATTTTCCCTTTCTTTGCCATATCGCAACAAAAGCGATGATAACACATGGTTTTCAATAATGGCAATTGGAGAGGATCAAATAACATCAGGAAGTTCCTGATTGCTCCCATTGGCACTATTGCAATTCCCTCTAAAAAGCAGCAACACCCAAACAATGACAATGAGCATACAAGCTCAACTCATTTATCTCTAACAAGTGACTTTTTAACCCTTTTAAGAAATATCACTACAGTAATATTGGCCTTTTATAGCTTATTAACCGAGCTAATTAGCACTAATCTTACTTTTTGTAGCCCTAAACTACCTTGGTTTGGGGCTAAACGAACATCCTTTAGACCTAAACTACTTTCGTTCAGGGCTAAACTAACATCCTTTAACCCTAAACTACTTTCGTTCAGGGCTAAACTAACATCCTTTAACCCTAAACTACTTTGGTTTGGGGCTAAACGAACATCCTTTAGACCTAAACTACTTTCGTTCAGGGCTAAACTAACATCCTTTAACC
>JAIXOJ010000093.1 GCA_027486835.1 Chitinophagaceae bacterium | reverse complement strand
TTCCGAACAGAGAAGTTAAGTCCCCCATGGCCGATGGTACTCGCATTAAGCCGGGAGAGTAGGTAGTCGCCATATTTATTTAGCCTTGTTAGTAAATCTAACAAGGCTTTTTTTATGCAATTGATTTTACAATCTTAATGTTTACAATTTAATATTTTTATGGCACAGATGACAATTCAAAAATTGCTCAGTATGAAAACTAGTGGGCAAAAAATTGCTATGTTGACAGCTTATGACTTTTCATTTGCAAGACTTTTTGATCTAGCTGGTATTGATATACTGCTTGTTGGAGACAGTGCCAGTAATGTTATGGCAGGAAATTCAACTACTTTGCCAATCACGCTTGATCATATTATATATCATGCACAATGTGTTTGTAAGGCTGTTTCTAAAAGTATGGTTGTTGTCGATTTGCCTTTTGGATATTATCAATCAAATACTAGTTTAGCACTTTCATCAGCTATTAGAATTCTAAAAGAGACAGGAGCAAATGCAGTAAAACTGGAAGGAGGTGAAGAAATTGCAGATTCCATTTGTGCAATTGTTAAGGCAGGTATTCCTGTTATGGGACATTTGGGTTTGACGCCACAAAGTATAAACCAATTTGGAACTTTCGCTGTAAGAGCAACAGAAAATGTGGAAGCAGCTAAATTAAAAAAGGACGCTATTCTATTGCAAGAATTAGGCTGTTTTTCAATTGTATTAGAAAAGATACCCGCAAATTTGGCTGTTGATGTTTCAAAAAGTCTTTTAATACCAACCATTGGCATTGGTGCTGGAGTTGATTGTGATGGTCAAGTACTAGTGATGCATGATTTACTTGGAATGAATAATAATTTCAACCCTAAGTTTGTTAGAAAGTATCTACAACTTGAGAATCAAATAATAAGCGCTGTAAAATGTTATATCAATGATGTTAAAGAGCTTGAATTTCCAAATAAGAATGAATCTTATTAACCAGTTCACCGACACTATTATTCTTTTTGCCAATCAATTTATGTCTCTTATTCCCTTAGGATATATTTGTTACAAAATATAACGGTGACAATTTTAAACAAAAATAATTTAATAATAAGTACACATGTAGCCATTTGGACATGTTTCGTTCTTATTCCTTATATATTTTATTCCCAGCCAAACAGTAGCGGAACTCCTCCTTCAATTGCTAGCCATTTTAGAATAGAATTAGTTCTAAGTAGTATTTATTTAATTATATTCTATTACTTTAACACCCTTATTTTAATACCTAAATTTCTATATGGTAAGAAATGGGGAATCTATTTATCTATCGGTCTATTTTCTTTTGTACTATTTCATACTTTACCAGATGCAATAGCGAAGTTAATTGGGCCGAAAATTACTATACAGGATATAAAAACTGCAAGACTACGTAGATACACAAATTCTATTTCAGATACATTATCAGTTGAACATAATCATCATCAGGGAAATTGGTTTCCAATAAGAAGAAAACATTTCTTTCCTCAATCTTATATAATATTTTTTTTGGTATTTCTAATAGGTATCGCGCTAACCGTAATTCAAAAATGGTTAAAACTTGAATCAATTTATAAAGATATAGAACGAGAAAGACTAAATACAGAATTACAGTTTTTAAAAACACAAATCAATCCTCATTTTTTTTTCAATACGCTAAATAATATTTATTCTTTAGCGGTTGTAGGCAGCGAACAAACAGCTCCGTCAATCCTTAAACTTTCTGCAATAATGAGGTACATTATATCTGATGCTAAAAGTAATTTTGTGTCGGTACAAAGTGAGGTTTCCTTCTTGAATCATTTTATTCAACTTCAATTGACAAGAGTAACCGATATGGTAACTTTAAGTTTTGAACAAGAGGGTTTAGATACAAATAAATGTGTTGCTCCTTTACTTTTCTTACCTTTTGTAGAAAATGCTTTTAAATATGGTGTCAGTGCTAGACAGAACACTAATATTTATTTTTACTTAGGATATAAAGACTCTTTTCTGACATTTATTTCAACTAATGATATTGTAAAATCAGAGAATTCTATACGTGAGGGTACCAGTATTGGGATTGAAAATGTGAAAAGGAGACTCCAATTATTGTACCCCAATTGTCACAAATTGAATATTGTTAATAACGGAAATATTTTTTCAGTAAATTTAGAAATTACATTGAAATGATTACAGCGATAGCTTTAGATGACGAACCATTAGCCTTAAAATTGATTAGTCAATATTGTAGTACAATTAGTTTATTGGATTTGAAGAAATGTTTTACAAATCCTGACGATGCTGAAACATTTATTGCAAAGAATAAAGTTGATTTAATTTTTTTGGATATTCAAATGCCTGACATTAACGGCTTGAATTTTTTACAAAAATTAAGAAATCCTCCTTTAGTAATATTTACAACAGCGTATAAAGACTTTGCAGTGGATGGGTTTAATCTAAATGCAATTGATTATATTCTAAAACCAATTGAATACGATAGATTTCTTAGGGCTGTTCATAAAGTAAAAGAATATTTAGAATTCCTTGCAGTTATCGATTCAAATAATAGTTCCCTTTTTGTAAAGGTTAACTATGAAATGACTAGGGTTAATTTGAAAGAAATTGATTTGATTGAAGCACTTGATGATTATATTAAGATTCATACTAAATCTAATCCAGTTTTAACCTTAATGACCCTTAAAAATATATTAGATAGATTGCCTAAACATGATTTTTTACGGGTACACAGATCTTATATTGTTCCAGTATCTAAAGTTGAAAGATTTAATAAGACCAAAATACATGTTGCAGGTAAAGAAATACCAATCGGTAGCAGTTATAATGATGTTTATGATATTTTAATGAATCGAACAAAAAGAAAAATTAGTTAATAGTTTATTTAATTAGTTTCAAAAGACTTTTTTTTACATTATAGTCGGTTTTTAATCTATTAACTGATGGTATGAATAATTAAGAATTTAAATTTTATTGGGGTTTCAAATTTAATTAAGCTCTTATTTTATTGCTTTTTTACTAGGTTGTTTGAATTTTTGGGTTAATTTACTTAATTCAGTGTAAATTAAACTTTAGCCTATCCTTTTTTTTGGGACAAGTGATTTAGTAAACTAGCACAAATAAACTCTTTCAAAAGAACAGCGGTCTTCTTTCTATTACATTTGCGGTAATGCAGTATACACTCAAGAAATCTCTGGGTCAACATTTTTTAAAGGATGAATCTATTTGTCAAAGAATCGTTACTAATTTACAAGCATATCCGATAACACAGTTGGTAGAAGTGGGGCCTGGTGCAGGTGCATTAACCAAATATTTATTACAAATACCCGATATTGCATTTACGGCAATTGAACTGGATACCGAAAAAGTTAACTTTCTTCATTCCACCTTTCCTGACATCAAGGGCAAATTAATCAACGCCGATTTTCTTCACATCAAGCCTCCATTTGAAGGAAGGTTTGTTGTGGTGGGTAATTTTCCTTATAACATCTCCTCTCAAATATTATTCAAAGTTCTTGACTGGAAAGACCAAGTGCCTGTGGTAATTGGGATGTTTCAAAAGGAAGTGGCACAACGTATTGCTGCCGGGCCAGGTAGTAAAGTGTATGGTATTATCAGCATATTGATTCAGGCATATTATGAGGTGGAATACTTGTTTGATGTGCCACCAGAGAGTTTTAATCCCCCCCCAAAGGTGATGAGTGGGGTTATCAGGTTGAAAAGAAAGCACAGTGCTTATACGATGAAGTCGGAAAAATTATTTATTCAAATTGTGAAAACTGCATTTAATCAGCGTAGAAAAATGTTGCGAAATGCACTGAGTGGTATGTTTTCAGCAGAAGTTTTGGCCGATTCTTTTTTCAACAAACGTGCGGAGCAAGTATCTATTGAGGAATTTGCTACATTGACTTTTAAAACCAATTTGATTCATTCCGTTCAATCGGCTGAATCTATTACGATGGAACCAGAGGATGACAGTAATTGAGTGATTTTAGCCAGTACCGTTTCTGATTCCTCTAGCCAGTTTTTTGCTGTTACCATAATTATTTTCCAGCCGAAATCTTCCAGTATGGCTTGGCACTGCACCCATACATCGAGTACATTTTCATCTTCCATTGTATCGTAGGTAATGATGCCTAGGGTGTAATGGGCGTTATTTTTATTTTTTCTAATGGCAATAGGAATGGTGAAACCGGATTGTCCTATGTGATAGTCTATTTCGTACCCAAAAGCCTTCATGGAATTGCCTAGTTGTTGTACCCAAAACGGTAATTTTCTTGTGGATTGAGTGATTGGGTTGGGATAATATCGTTGGAGTAAATTGTTGGCTTCCTGATATTTCCCCAAACTAATGATCGAAGTATATTCCAAATATTGGCGAAGTAGCATTACGCCTTGGTTGTTAATTTCTCTAATCTCATTATGGGTTATGCTACTAATTACGGCAACATGCGTTTTTGCTCTTGTAAACAATACGTTCAACCTTTTCTCACCACCTGTTCTGTTGACAGCTCCAAAATTCATACGCATCTTTTGTTGGGCATTCTTTCCATAGCAAATGCTGATGATGATAATGTCTCGTTCGTCCCCTTGAATTGTTTCCACATTTTTAATGAACAATCCCTCATATTGGCCATTGTGCTGAATTTTGAACGCAATAGACAATTGCATTTTGAAGTTTTCATCTTTAATTGCCTTGGTTTCTATTTCATTCAAAATACATTGCTGCTGCTCTTCACTAAATGCCACTATTCCGATAGTTTGTTTAGTGTCAGTTTCTAATAGATTCCGCAATAATTGGGTGATGTACATTGCTTCAGCACGATTGGTTCTGTCTTGGTAAACGGCATTTGGTAAGTAGTGAAAACTTATGCTGCTTCTTAGTACTGAATCATTTTCAATATTTTCTGGTGAATTAGTCAATACAGGTTTAGTGTATGTATGTGGGAGATGCTTATCTGGAATAGTATAAAGCAAACCATTATAAAACGCTTTGTTTGAAAAATTGATTAATGCCTCATGGCGACTGCGGTAGTGCCATTGCAAAAGGACTCCATCTAATCTTTTGGTAGCGATTGATAACAAACTTTCATTTGGAGGCAAAAGCTGTGTTAGAATAGGGTTAGTTGATTTATTGCGTTGAAAAAATTGACTGGGAGCCATTTGTTTATCATCGCCAACTACGATCATTTGTCCTGCTCTTAATAAAGCAGGAACGGCTTCTTCTAGTGTTATTTGGCTGGCTTCATCAAAAATAATGACATCAAACTGCTGCTCTTTCAGTGGAAAACAATCTGATACGCTTAAAGGACTCATGAGCCAGATTGGTTTTAAATCGCGGATAATATGTCGACTATTTAATTCACACAATTCACGAATTGATTTGTAACGAACGGATTTATTCCATTCCTTTTCAAGTATTTTTTTCCCTTCCCGATATTCCTTTAACCATAGCTTTTCGACTACTTTGTTGGCGTTTACAGATTGGATACTTAAGGCACTATGTTTATGGTATTGTGTTTTTGCATGAGCTACAATTGCTGGTCCGCCAAGCTGCCTCCATCCCTGAATTAAGTAAGTTAATTCCAACCTATTTGCCGATATCGTTTCGTAATCCATTGCTGCAAAACGAGGATTTTCGTGCATAAATTCGGTAAGTGTCTTAGCAACGATGGCTGCATCAATTGTTTTAGGGCTAAACGGTATGCTACAAACCATTTTCCTTATATTGATTGGAGCTGCCGACAATACCTTCAGATATGGAAACAGCTTTTGGTAATCTTGGTTTTCGATTACTTCTATTGCTGCTTTGATTAACGATATTATTTCAGGAATTGTGTGTTCAAAATCTTCCGATAAACAACGACTTATACAATTTTCTAAATCAAAAAAAGCACTACTTAACCCGCTTATTTCTGAAATAAAACGACTAGCTTCCTTGTGTTTAGTAAGATAGACAAGTATCGAATCTTGCTGCTGGTAAAGCACTCTTAGTTTTTCTACACCCCGCCAAGCAATTCCTTCTTCCACAACTGCATAAGTATTGGCAAATTCATGGGTCAACTTATCTAATTCAACCTTTATTTCCCATTCAGTAGCTAACTGGCTTAAAATGGTTACATAGCTAGGCATTCTTTCTTTATCTACAAAATGGAAATTTTCGTCAACTAAGGCTTTGGTTTTCCACCATTTTGGTTGCAACCATCGCCACCTGTTTTGTTCCCATTTTTTGGCTATCGACAATGCCTCCATGGTTTCAAGTTGAGTTAATTTAAGCTTCCAATTTGTATTTTGTAAGCAAATATTTTCTAACTCCTTAGCTTTCTTTAATAAGTTTTTACGCATCCTTTCCATTTTTCTAGTGCTGGGATGCGTTTTGTTTATTAGGAATAATTGGTTGCTAGATGCCAAAGGTGCAAGGAGGATGGCATAATGGAATATTTTCTTCCACCCGGCTAAGGATTCAGAGTGCTTTTCGGGGATACCGATTTCCTTTAACGATCCGCTTAATTGCTCGTACAATCGGCTTAGTGTAGCAAGCGTATGTCTTAAATCGCTGAGCGGATTTTCCTTGAGGATGCAACTAAACAACAGTTTGCTAAAGGGGTGATAAGCAAAAATATCAGGTAAGCCTAGCCGAACCAATTCATTTCCTAGATCAGTACAAATAGATTGGTAGGGTAGCCATTCCCCATAATCGGGCAATGGCACATTTGGAAATTCTTTGGGAAGATAGGGTTTGGTTTCTATGGCTTTCTCGATTATCTGATCAACAGAAACCCCATTTATTATTGTTTCAATGGCATTGCGATATTCTTCAAAGAAGGAAAGAAGTTTAGCAATTTTTTGTCCTAATTGAGTCCTTCGGGCTACAACATTAAGTGGATCTGCGTTCGCATTTATTTGGGAAGCAGTTTCTTTTAACTGACTAATGAATGCTTGTTTTTTGTCAATCTTGGTATCATGGATATAGGCACAAAGGGTATCTAACCCGCATTGTTGCAAGCGTCTATAAACAACATCCAATGCTGCTCTTTTTTCACAAACGAATAATACTGACTTTCCCTCCGCTGTAAACTGAGCAATTAGATTCGTGATTACTTGGCTCTTTCCTGTTCCTGGTGGACCTTGTATGTGGTAGCTATTGCCCTCTCTTGCTTTATGGATAGCTTTTAGCTGGGTGCTGTCTGCATTTACCACTAAGTATTGGTTGTGAAAGACAATTTCAGGTAATGCCTTGCTTGTTTTTATCGGGTCTTTAGGCTTAGTAGCGAATAATTCATTGAATACTGGGTGATGCGCGCAGATTGGCTGCATTTGATCATAATCGCGCAACAGGCTCATTTTGCGATGGTTAAACAATCCGAGTACAGCATCTTCTGTACTTAATAGCCAATCCTTTTCAGTTGCCTTAAGAAAATTTAACGACGAATCAAGAGTAGGTATCCTTGGAAAAGTGCATTCAACATCTGTTGAAACGTCCACTGATAAACGAATATGGCTAGTTGCCAGAATATTTGTAAGATGCAAAAAAAAATCTTCAATATCCCTTGTGTTCAGTGCAACCGTTTCAGGAAGCTGGATACTGAACTGTTGCTTTAGCTGATAAACCACCATTGGATTTACTTGTGCATAATTTTCGGTAGCACTACAATTGTATTGAAGATCAATGGATTTAGTGGTTTTGGATAGGGTAGTGGCAACCATTAGCAGTGGACTAAAAAGTGCTTCTCCCATTTTTGAAATGCTAGGAAACCAATGAATAAAAGCAACGACCACATACAGTTGGCTGATACCATATTCTTGAATTTGACGATTGTTTTCTTGCCTTATTTTATCCAGAATCCCAATATCTGATTGGGATAAATCGCAGTATTGTACTAAATCTATTGGCTTGCTTTGGGTAAAATAAGTGGAAAGTAAGCCGTTCCAATTCAGTAACAATTTTTTGGAATTTGCCTTAGTTGTGCTTGCTTGGGTTAAATGAAATGTTCTTTGGTTGAATTTAAAGTACAACAACCGATTTCGTTTGCTCGTATCTAGCAGCCGATTTCTTAACTGTTCAATTAGAAGGGAGTAGTCAGACAAATAGTTGTTAGTTATTAGTGGTTAATTACTCATTATTGATAATTAATTTGAGGGAAGGGTTTCGGTACATTAGCAATTAGTGACGATTAAAAGTTTCTTCAATTCAGAATTTGAATGGCTTTTGATTAAAACATCAGGGACAAATTTATATTGACGTACACGAACTTTTGATTTAACAAGCGCCTCATCCCTCATCACTATTACCCCCAAAAAATTACCCTAGTTTACTTTTTAGATACGCCAATTTTGCTGCATCCAATGGCTTTGCAAGGTAGCCTGTTATCCATTTCTCATGTTTGGCTTTATTAAAATCTTCGGGATCAACGCTAGAGGAGTGAATGAATATTTTAGTTTGTTCTGCTATTTCCGGATATTCATTAGTGAAAGCTTCTAAAAAATCCCAACCGCCCATGATGGGCATGTTTAAATCAAGTAAAATCACCTCAGGCAGTTTGCCTGAGTCCGCATTTGTCTTTAAGTTGTTATAAAAGTCTAAGCCTAATTTTCCGTTCAATGCTTCTAGTACGGTTTCGCAAATTCCCGCTTTTTTTAAGTGCATTTTACACAGCATTTGTGTAACAGGATCATCATCAATGCACAATACAGTTTCTACCATTTTTGGGTTTTAGTTAGTTAAAGTCAATCGTAAACGTGGTACCTACCTGCTCTTCACTCTCCACTTTTATGTCGCCGCCAAGCGCAGTAATTTGCGAATGTATCAAATATAGTCCGATACCTTTTCCATCGGCATTATTATGGAAGCGTTGGTATAGGCCAAAAATTTTATGTCGGACTCTCTCCATGTTCATTCCAATACCATTATCAGCAAATACCAAATGCACTTTTCCTGCTTTGTCCAAGGTGCTTTTAATGGTGATTAACGGACGCCTTTCGGTATGTGCATATTTGATGGCATTGGTTAAAAGGTTTAAAAATATACTTTCCAAATAAGCGTTATTAAAGTGAACAACTGGGGCTTCACTAAAATCTGCTTTTATTCTTGCACCAGAATTTTGGATGATGGAATTGATGGAGGTGGTCACCTTATCTAGCATTTCTTGAAAACCCATTTCACTAGTAGGTAAATTTCTGTTTTCCTTGATAATCAATATACTTATCAAATCGTTCAATGTTTCATTGAGGTGGAAAGTTGACTTTTTAAATCCATCAATGAGCTTTAAGGTTAACGGATCTGTAATGTTGTCGAGGTTCAACAAATTGCAGATGGAGATTAAATTAGTAAGCGGTGCCCGCAGGTTATGGGTGGTGATGTAGCTAAATTGCTTGAGTTCATTGTTGTTAAACGATAATTCATTCAATAGCAATTCTCTTTCTAGTTCTGCTTTTTTCTTGTCATCAATGTCTTGAAAACTACCATAAACTTTTATACAGTTGCCATTGACCACTTCGGCATCACCAATTATTCTTACCCATTTTTCATTGCCTTTAGCAGTAATGATTTGGGCTTCAATGTCCCAAGATTCGCCTTTGCTAATGGCTTTTTCGGCTAAAAGGGGTAATAGTTGTTTTAATTTTTCATCCTTATAAAAGATAAATGGATTTTCAAATGAAAGTTGGAAGTTGCTTTCCACTTCATGAATTTCTTTGGTCATGTCTGACCAATAGATGGTATTGGTAACCAAATCAACATCCCAACTACCAATGCGGGACAAATCATTGGATTTTTTCAATAAATTTTCTAATTCTTTTTTCTCAGTGATGTCTTTAGCCACTGCAAATAACAATCCTTCTTCTTTTTCGTAAGCTATGGTACATGTCCAAGCCAACCATTTGGTTTTGCCGTATTTACTCAAGTACCTGTTTTCATAATAATGCGTATGTTTCATTGATTCAAGTTGAGTCAAATGCGCACGTGCTGTGTAACGGTCTTCTGGGTGAATAAATTGATCAAAAGGTTGAGCCAACAATTCTGCTTCTGAATATTCTAGTAATTCGCATGCTGCCGGATTAATTTTTTTGAAATACCCATCAATACTCATGATACAAATTATGTCTGGTGCAAAACTGAAAATCTCATTAACCTCCACCTCTAGTTGCTTATGCTTGATTTCTGTTCCCATGGTGGGGCATACTGTGTCAACCAAAAAATCCAAATCGCAACCAAAAACATCTGGTTGATTCAAGCCTAACACTAAAACACCCATTTCTTCGGATGCATTCATTAATGGTATGGCATATATTTTTTCTACACCCGCTTTTTTTACTGCATCTAATCTTGGGCAATCTAGTTGCTCACTTGTGCCTGGCCAAACCTGTACTTTTCTTGTTTTCCATGCTAACCCAACAATTCCCTGAGTTTTATCAAAACGTTTATGGTGTGCAGTTTCCTTATAAAACGTATCCATCGCAGGCAGATTAGCATAATGTGCGAGCATATTCATCCGCTTGGCATCTTTACTTATAACCCAAGCTTCTGCAACACAATACGAACCAAACATTGCCACCAACCGAAGCACATTATCTAATGTTTCGTTTAATGAATCTGATGGTTTATGTAAGGTTTGGCCAATAGCATCCATAAGCACCTGCTGCAATTCTTTGTTTTTACGCTCCGTTACATCGCGCTCAATGGCCACCCAATGAGTGTACCATCCAGATTCATCGGCTACAGGATTTACGGTAAAGTTTATCCAATAAGGTTGTCCATTCTTTTTGTAGTTTATTGTCGTGATTTCATAAGATTCCCATTTTCTGAGAGCAGCACCCAATTTTCGCAATTCAGCCATATCGGTAGCTGGCCCTTGGAGCATTCTTGGCGTTTTACCAATTACTTCTTCAGCGGTGTATCCTGATAGCCTAGTAAACGCTTCGTTTACGTATAAGATTTTAGGGCCTGGTTCGTCAAAGGGCTCTGCTTCTGTAATCAGCACAGCATCGTTGCCATGGGTAATGACCGATTCTAACAATTTTAGCTGCGTTTCTTCCGCTTTTCGGGCAGAAATATCCCGCACGGAACCCACCATTCTCACCGCTTTACCCCGTTTATCCCTTATAATGTATCCCCTATCAATTACATGGCAGTAAGTACCATCCGCTTTTCGCAACTGATAATGCGTTTCACAAAGTGATTCCGTACCTTCTAAAAGTTTTAGTGTAATATCATTTATTTTATCAAAATCGTTAGGGTGTATGGCATCTTCCCAGAATTCAATGGTCAATACCCGTTTATCTGCCTTATTATATCCAAATACTTCGTAAAAAACATCCCCCCAGTACAGGGTATTGTTCACAATATCCCAATCCCAAATGGCATCAAAAGTTGCTTTTACCATGAAATCGAATCGTTGGTTGCTTTCTTTTGCTATCTGTAAGGCAATTTGCTTTTCGGTAATATCTATGATACTTACAAATGCCCCAATGATTTCATTGGAATTGTTACAGGCTGGTTTGTATTTCATTACAAATATCTTTTCATTACCGAATTCTGTTTTTAAACTAATGTCTGAGGTAACTATTTTTCCTTTAAACACGGTATCATAAATGGTTTTTAACCTTCCCCTGTTCTCAGGCAGTGTATAGTTGAAAATACTTGCTCCTTTTATTACTTCATAACCAAAATACTTTTGGTAATTCTCGTAAAATTGTTTATTGGCATATTGTATTTCATATTGCTTACCCACCATTACAAATGCTTCCTCCGTATTGTCAATCATCACTTGTGTTTCCATAGCCACTCGTTTGATTTCTGAGGCATCTCTGCCTACACAGTACATCAGTTGCGTTTTGGCATCCCAACGACCAGACCAAATAATGGGGACTATTGTACCATTTTTATGCAGGTATCTGTTTTCAAAGTGATTACCATCCACACCAGCAATTACTGACTTAGCTGCGGCAATGGTAGCAGCGGTATCTTCTTTTACTACAAAGTCTAAATAATTCTTGCCCAATAACTCTTCTGGTTGGTAACCGATTATTTGGCTACAAGCTTTGTTTATTTTGACAAATTGGTAATTGGCATCAACAGTGGTAATAATATCAACAGATGAGTCCATAATTTGAAGTAACTCATCCCGGCTTCGGCGAACTTCTAATTGGTTTTCTACATCGCTAGAAATATCTTTCAGGTAACAAGCAATGCCAAATACTTCGTTCTGCTCGTTATACATTGGATTAAAGGAAAGCAAGGCATATGCTGTTTTGCCAGTAGTTGGCATAAAAGATACATCCCTTACAGAAAAGCCAGTGCCCGATAGTGCGGTTTCAAAATATCCTGTGTATTTATCAGCCACTTCAAGTGGATAGGCAGACAGGTATTGAAAAATATTATTACCTTCTTTAACTTCAATGCCTGATGCCTGATACATATGCTGCACAAAGCTGCTGTTAGCATTGATGATGTTGAACCCTTTGTCTAATGACCAAATTAAATCGAAAGCACCATTAATGAGTGCTTCTTGGTTCAACTTTGCTTTATTTATTTCTGCTGCCTGTCTCGCCTCTTTAGTAACATCAATAACCGTAGAAATCATTAAATTTTGGTCAAAGAGGGGAATGTTTTTGGCATTTACTACCCTTTGTTCTCCCAGTTTAGTAGTTATAGTTACCCCTTCCCATTGCATCCTTGCCGCTACACCAGAAGCGATGTCTGCCTCAATGCGTTCGACTATTTTATTTCTATAAGCTTCATCTGGATACACTTTTTGGAAAAAACTAGGGATGTCGTCAAAGTCAGTTGCATCCCAACCATAAATCTCATAAAAACGACTATTGATGACTGTAGCTTTTCCATCACTGATTCTGTTTACGGAGATACCAATAGGGAGGTGCTTGAGAATTCTTTCTATAAATTCATTGCGCTCACTCAAGCTGGTTACTGATTCTCGCAATAATGCACCAATACGGTTTGCGGCCGTCATGTTTTGGAAAATTCCCGTTAGTTTAAATACATTACCGGTTGCATCAGTTACTGCAAAACCAACAGCCTGCACTTCAATAATGTCCCCGTTTTTCTTGATAACCCGTTTTTTAATCTGATAGGTGCCGCCTGTTTGCATTACTTGTTGGTAAACAGACACTGCTCTTTCTCTGTCTTCAGGATGCACAACAGACAACCCAAAATCAAAATCAAGGGTCACCTCATCAGCCTTGTAGCCCAACATGTCGAATAATTCCGCAGACCAATACAATTCATTCTTATCCACGGTTAGCTCCCAACTGCCAAACTGTACATCTTCCACCTCTGTTAACACTTCCAATTTTTTTGCATCAGCTAAAATTTTTAGGTGTTTTTGTTCCAGCAAGGTTTGTTCGGTAACATCCTCCGCCATGTGTAAAATGGCGAACAAAGTGCCATCATCGTTGAATAAGGGGATGTTATTTGGTTGCCAATACTTTACAGTGAATTGGTTGGTACCCCGGATAGGAATGTCATAGCGAAGTGCTTGCATTTTTTGGGGCTGGCCAGTGGCTATAACATTATTGAGCGATTTGCTTAATGTGCGCACACCATAGGCATTGCCATCTGCTGGATTATCTGGAAATGTTTCAAAAATGCCCAATCCCAGCAAGTCAGCGTCTGTACTGTTGCTTATTTTTTTATAGGCTGTATTAGCATATAATATGGTAAAATGGGGAGCGTCCGGTTTTAATAAAACGCTTGGTAGGGGTAGGTGTACAATTATTTTTTCAATGTAAGTCTGTTGTATCATATGGGTTCAGTGAGGAAGGATTAATTTACTATTCGGTAAAAGTAATCCTTCGGCATTTTAGCAATAAAAGTTTCGTTAGCAAAGTGAAGATATTCAAAATCCAACAACAAATTGGGTGTTTCATTTTAGTTTGATTTTTCCATTTTAACACCTTGATATACGCTTTTGGTTAATGCAATTGAGCGTTTGTTTAATTATTTACATTGTAAAGAGCCAGCAATAAAAAAATGAAAAAAGTAAAGGATTGTAAATTTTTGGGGGAACATCTAACCTTGGATTCTAAATTATTAATTTTAATGTTTCTACAATAATTTTTTTTAAAGAATTTTCCAAATGCAATTTCAAATCAAAATGGTGTTTAAGAAGGCATTGCTGGTATTGACTGCTCCACTACCATCTCCACTACAAAATAGCGGATTTACTGGATAAAGGTTTAGTATAATTTTGAGTTTGATAATGATTCATTCGTGCCCACTTTTTAGGAGCATAAATTCCATTTTGAGATGACAGAAATTAAATTATAACGAGCATAATTCGCATTTGAGATGACAGAAATTAAATTATAACGAGAATAATTCGCATTTGAGATGACAGAATTTGTGTTTTAACGAGCATAATTCGCATTTGAGATGACAGAAATTAAATTATAACGAGCATAATTCGCATTTGAGATGACAGAATTTGTGTTTTAACGAGCATAATTCGCATTTGAGATGACAGAAATTAAATTATAA
>JAIXOJ010000219.1 GCA_027486835.1 Chitinophagaceae bacterium | reverse complement strand
CGAGGCACCACATTCGTAATGCGAGGCACCACATTCGTAATGCGAGGCACCACATTCGTAATGCGAGGCACCACATTCGTAATGCGAGGCATCACATTCGTAATGCGAGGTATTACATTCCTATTGAGGTGCATGAAATTTTTTCGTTTTGCCCCTCGCCTTTCGGAAAGTGGTAGGAGGGAGATTTAACTAAAAACCGCGAAAAACTTTTATGCACCTACAGTTCTTCATTTATTGATAAATAAGCTACAGTTAACGTCAAATAATTGTAGACTGAAATAGGAAAAAACGAGAAAATATTATGCATTTCAAATCAATCAATAATTATCATTCTTCGGATAATAGTAAAAAAAATAACAGGATGATTTAAAGTAAGTTGTAAATAACAATTATGGCCTAATTAACTTAGAAGAGTATGGCAGTTATATTTGCCCAAAATATTGTTTAGATATGCCATCATTTGATATTGCTAGCAAGGTAGATTTGCAAACCTTGGATAATGCCATCAACACAGTCAAAAAAGAAATAGAAAATCGATTTGATTTTAAGAATTCCCATGTTGTAATTGAACTCAATAAAAAAGATTTTATCGTTAAGTTAGAAGCAGATAGCGATATGAAAATGCAGCAAATTATTGATGTAGTAATTAGTCGAAGTATGAAACAAGGAGTCGATTCTACTTCCTTTGATTTTTCAAAAGATGCATACCCAAGTGGGAAAGTGGTAAAGAAAGAGGTCTCAGTTAAAAACGGTTTGAAACAAGAAGATGCCAAAAAAGTAGTTAAGCTTATAAAGGATTCGGAAATCAAGGTTCAGGCTGCTATAATGGACAACATAGTTCGGGTTACTGGGAAAAAAATAGATGATTTACAAGCGGTAATGGCTAAATGTAAAACGGCTTCTTTAGGATTCCCATTGCAGTTTGAGAATATGAAAAGCTAATAGGTATTTTCTTGATAAAGTAGCACAATGGTGGAAATTATCAAGATTCCTGATAAAAATAATAATCACCACCCTATATTTGCCGCCTAAATTTTATTTTATAATCATACGGCAAAATCCGTAGAACCCTTCATTTTAAATTGCATCAACAATGAAAAAAGGTATCCACCCTACTTCTTATCGCTTTGTAGTTTTCAAAGACATGAGTAATGGTACATCGTTTTTAGGTAAATCTACCGCAAACACTAAGGAAACTATTGTTTGGGATGATGGTAAAGAGTATCCAGTAATTAAGCTGGAAATTTCCAATACCTCACATCCGTTCTACACCGGTAAAAATGTATTGGTTGACACAGCAGGACGTATAGACAAGTTCAAAAAACGTTACGCGAAAAAAGACTAGTCTTTCAGAAAGTTATACCACTAAAATCCCGTTTATTGCAAACGGGATTTTTTATTTTATGCCAGTCTAAAAACTTTTTTGTAATGAAATTAGATATACTCGCCATCGGTGTTCATCCAGACGATGTGGAATTGGGGTGCAGTGGTGCTTTATTAATGGCTATTGCCGAAGGAAAAAAAGTGGGCATTATCGACTTGACCCAAGGGGAGTTGGGTACGCGTGGTACTATCCAAACACGTTATCTGGAAGCACAAAATGCTGCTGTCATTCTTGGGGTGCATGTTAGAGAAAATCTAAAAATGGCTGATGGTTTTTTTAAAAATGATGAAGAACACCAGCGTGCTTTAATATCAGTTATTAGAAAATACCAGCCTGATATTATATTGTCGAATGCGCCGGAAGATCGGCATCCAGACCATGGTAGAAGTGCTGTATTAGTAAAAGAAGCGGCATTTCTTTCTGGGTTGAGAAAAATTGAAACATGGCAAGAGGGTGTTTTACAAGCAGCATGGCGACCCTCTTATATTTTCAATTACATCCAAGATAGATACCTGCATCCTGATTTTATCTTGGACATTACACCTTTTTTTGAAAAAAAATTGACCTCCATTTTATGTTATACTACCCAATTCAATACAACAGATACTAGCGAACCACAAACCTATATTTCCACCCCTGAATTTTTTGATGCAGTAAAGGGTAGGGCATTATTGCTCGGCAAGCAAATTGGTGTAAAATATGGAGAAGGTTTTTTAAGTGAAAAGAAACTAGGGATAACCAGTTTTGATGGCTTCATTCAGATAGCAACCTAATATTAGCGAATTCACAAAATAGTTTTCGACATTCAAATTGTCATTCAGAATTGGGTTTGAATGTAATAAAGTCATGTGGTTAGTGGATTTACCTGACAATTATATGTGTAAAAGACATTAAAACTGACAATTTTGCACTACCTAATGTGATGGCATAATGATTGAAATCTCGCTCTCAAAATTTAAGATTATGGGAAAGATTATCGGTATAGATTTAGGTACAACAAACAGTTGCGTTTCTGTAATGGAAGGAAATGAACCTGTGGTTATTGCCAATGAAGAAGGACGTAGAACCACCCCGTCCATCATTGGTTTTTTAAAAAATGGCGAAAGAAAAGTAGGTGATGCTGCAAAACGTCAAGCAATCACCAACCCTCAAAACACCATCGCTTCTGTAAAACGCTTCATGGGTCGCCGTTTCGATGAAGTAACTGAAGAAATTAGCCATTGGAGCTACAAAGTGGTAAAGGGGGATAATAACACTGTAAGAGTTGATATTGATGGTCGTTTATATACTCCCCAAGAGATTTCAGCAATGGTTCTTCAGAAAATGAAAAAAACTGCTGAAGATTATCTTGGTGCTGAAGTTACCGACGCCGTTATTACTGTACCTGCTTACTTCAATGACGCACAACGTCAAGCTACAAAAGAAGCAGGTGAAATTGCAGGTTTGAATGTTCGTCGAATTGTAAACGAACCAACTGCTGCTGCTTTAGCTTATGGTTTAGATAAAAAACATGCAGATCAAAAAATTGCAGTTTTTGATTTAGGTGGTGGTACTTTCGATATTTCCGTATTAGAATTAGGAGATGGTGTTTTTGAAGTAAAATCTACTAATGGTGATACACACTTAGGTGGTGATGACTTCGATAAAGTAATCATGGATTGGTTAGCTGGTGAATTCAAAGCAGAAGAAAACATTGATTTACGTAAAGATCCGATGGCACTTCAACGCTTAAAAGAAGCATCTGAAAAAGCTAAAGTTGAATTAAGTTCTTCTGCTGAAACTGAAATCAATCTTCCTTATATCACTGCAGTAGATGGCGTTCCTAAGCACTTGGTTAAGAAATTAACAAGAGCAAAATTTGAAGCTTTGTCTGATGTTTTGTTCGAACGTTGCTTAAAACCATGTGAAGCTGCATTGAAAGATGCTGGATACAGTGTTTCACAAATCGACGAAGTAATCTTGGTAGGTGGTAGTACACGTATCCCTAAGGTTCAAGAAATTGTGGAGAAATTCTTCGGTAAAAAACCAAACAAGGGCGTAAATCCTGATGAGGTTGTTGCTATTGGTGCGGCTATTCAAGGTGGTGTTTTAACTGGCGAAGTAAAAGATGTATTGTTACTTGATGTAACTCCGCTTAGCCTTGGTATCGAAACAATGGGTGGAGTCATGACAACTATGATTACCAGCAATACCACCATCCCTACCCGTAAAACTGAAACGTACTCTACAGCTTCTGATAATCAACCTGGTGTACAAATTCATATTTTACAAGGGGAAAGACCTATGGCTAGTCAGAACAAGAGCTTGGGTATGTTTAATCTTGATGGTATTCCACCAGCACCAAGAGGTGTTCCTCAAATTGAAGTTACTTTCGATATTGATGCTAATGGAATGTTGCATGTAAGTGCAAAAGATAAAGGCACTGGTAAAGAACAAAAAATTCGCATTGAAGCAGGAAGTGGATTGAGCAAAGAGGAAGTGGAAAAAATGAAAGCTGAAGCAAAAGCGAATGAATCAGCTGATAAAGCAGCAAGAGAAAGAGTTGACAAAATCAACGCTGCTGATAGCTTAATTTTCCAAACTGAAAAGCAATTCAAAGAGTTTGGTGATAAAATTCCTGCTGCTAAAAAAGGTGCAATTGAATCTAGCTTAGAAAAATTAAAAGAAGCGCACAAAATTCAAGACATTGCTTCAATAGATAAGGCAACAGAAGAATTGAATGCTGCTTGGACTGCTGCAAGTGAAGATATGTACAAAGCGCAAGCTGATGGCGGTGCAGGTGCTGCACAACCAGAAGCGCATCAAAATAACGGGGCAGAAACCGTAACTGATGCTGAGTTTGAAGAAGTAAAATAGTTTTCTTCTAGAAAATAACAGTAATAAAAAATCCCCTTTCAAAATTTGGAAGGGGATTTTTTTATCGCCGTTAATGTAAACTACCGCCCATAATAAACTAAATAGCTTGGCTAAATCTAGCAATTTGTTGATGGCTGGATAACCATTTTATGTCTAAAGCTTGACAAACATTTCTGATAAACTGTTTTCCTAGCGGGGTCACAACTAATCCGTTTGGTTTTAGTACAAGCAATGCATCGGCTTCCATTGCTTTCAATCGTTCCAGCGAATACTGCTCCATAACTTGTTGATAATCAACCTCAAAATCCATTTGTCCACTACAAATGAGTTGAAGAATTCCTTGTTTAAAATAAGAATCTTCTTTTGTCAATTGATAGCCCTTGGTAATAGGTAATTTATTTTCATCAATATCTCTATAATACAACTCCAGCTCCTTGTGATTTTGGGCATATCCATATTTATTTTCACTGATAGCAGAAACTCCTAACCCTACTAGCGTATCGGATTTTATATCCGTGTATCCCATAAAATTCCTATGTAGTTTTCCTCGTTCTTTAGCAATAAACAGATCATCATTGGGTAATGCAAAATGATCCATACCAATGTCGAAATAGCCTGCCGTAGCAAACATTTCTTTGCCTCTTTGATACAACATGTTTTTTAAACTAGGAGAGGGCAAATCATCTTCGTTAAATAACCGCTGTCCTTTTTGTTTCCATGGTACATGTGCATAACTGTAAAAAGCAATTCTATCTGGTCTTAGTGAAATGGTTTCTTGGAGAGTTGTTTTCATACTTTCCAAAGTTTGAAATGGCAATCCATAAACCAAGTCATAGTTTATGGATGTAAAACCAATGCTCCTTGCTAATGATGTTGCCTGCTGTAATTGTTCAAGTGGCTGTATTCTATTTATGGCAATTTGCACTTTTGAATCCAAATCTTGAACACCATAGCTAATTCTTTTGAATCCAAGATTGTATAAAACAGTTAAGTGCTCCTCAGTTGTATTATTCGGGTGGCCTTCAATACTAAAGTCTATTGAAGCTGCCAATTCACAGTTATTAAGCAGTCCCGTGATTAATTTTTCTAGGTTTTTTGGAGAAAAAAAAGTTGGCGTTCCGCCCCCAAGATGTAGTGCTTTTATGATGATTTTCCTATCGAAAATCTGTTGATACTGTAACCATTCTTTTAAAATTGCCGCAACATAACGCTCTTCTACTTTATGGTTGGTGGTTATTCGCTTGTTACAAGCACAATAGGTACACAATGATTCACAAAAAGGAAGATGTACATATAAACTTACACCTTCTAGCTCATTAGTAATATTTTTATTTGCATTAGTAAGACAGCTAATCCAATTTGTTGAATTCTCCCAATTTTCCCAATGTGGTACGGTTGGGTAACTAGTATATCTTGGTACTGGCTTGTTATATTTGGAAATGAGGTAGTCCATATTGCCCATGAGAAATTCACATTATATTGGGCAAACCTAGGGGCGCATCAGGTGGAATTTTGAAGCAAACATCAAATTAGAAAATGAGTTTGGTCAATAAAATCGATGAATTGAATCGGATTAAGTCATTTAAAAGTATGATAAAGCATGTCAACGGGCAGATGAGGCTAAAAATTCTTATTCTATGATGAAAATCAGCTTTTTTTTTGTGCCGAAACTGCAACTTCGGCTTCGTCAGTACAAAAAAAGTTGTCAATCATTCAACAAATGAGTCATGAATATTAATATATCTAGGGAGGTTTTATTATCAGAAATAAAGAAAGAATTTACGAATACGTATCCGTATTTGAAAATGGATTTTAAAATACCCGAAAATAAAATTCCCAAACATTCTGGAAATAAAGGCTCAGTTCGTGAATTATCAGTTGGCGATATATTAAATAACAATCCCGAAGGAACTATCACAATCGAGGATGATAATTCCATAAAATCGATAGCCCAGATTTTTTTAGATCATTTTGGTATAGAAACTATGTTCTACAGAAAAAGTGGTAATCTGTGGCTTGAAATTAAACTGACTAACGAATGGTCTTTGAAACAACAGAATCAGAACGGTATGGAAGTATTTTAGTGTTCCCATGATCCTTTTTTGTAAATATTTTGGGTTTAGAAAATAACACAATCACTCTTTATCAATTCAATTTACAAGCTATTATTTCCATGCAACAAATAGGGGAGGAACTTAATACACTATTTTTTTGCAGATTTCTTGATAGGCTTACCATATTTTTTCATCATTTTGTCTTTATGACTCACTTTAACGTTCACCTTGCTGTTTTTAGCTGATTTTTCATGAAAAGCTGGTCCAACATCCTCACGTTTTGTTGGCGGTTTAACCAAAAATGTTTTCATTTTTACTTTCGGCTTCTCATCATCCGTTAATACATCTGATATGGGAAGTCCTTCGGGGAGTGGATTAATGGGTACTTTAAAATTCATCAAGCTTTCTATCGATTCCATGCTGGCCATTTCTTTAGGAGTCATCAAACTGATTGCAATACCTTTTCTTTCTGCTCTACCAGTTCTTCCTATTCTATGAATATAACTCTCAGGTATTTCTGGAATATCAAAGTTGATAACATGCGTTACCTCAGAAATATCAATACCTCTAGCTATTACATCGGTAGCAATTAGCAAACGATATGCGCCTGATTTAAAGGAATTCACCGTATTTAATCGATGATTTTGATGCTTGTTGGAATGAATTACCCCTACCTTTTCTTTATAGTCAGCAGAAAGTTCTTCAAATAGTGCATCGGCTAATTGCTTTGTTGAAACAAAAATGAGCACTTTCGTCATCGTATCATTTTCCGCTAATAATTGGTAGATCAGATTGATTTTGGTGTAAAAATTAGGAACTTCATAAAGCTGTTGGTCTATGTTTTCTAGTGGTGTTCCTGTTGGTGCGGCTTCAATAAAGACAGGGGAATTGAAAAATATATCCATCAACATTTCTACCTCATCGGTAATAGTAGCAGAGAATAATAAATTTTGTCTTTTTGCCGGAAGTAAATCAAGAATGTTTTTTAGTTGGGTACGAAAACCAAGATTAAGCATTTCGTCCACTTCATCTATCACGAGTTTCTTTATACCTTTTGGTTTCACTGATCCATCGTACAGCAAATCTAATAATCGACCAGGTGTACCCACCAATACATCAACCCCATCTTCAACTGCTAGTTTTTGTGTGTTGATATTTACGCCTCCGTACACACCCACAATCCTAGTATTCATAAATTTACAAAGCGATTTGGCTGTTTCGGCTACTTGAACCACCAATTCTCTTGTCGGTACGATAACCAATATCTGTGGTGCTTTATCTTTATTATATATCCATTGCCTCAAGCAGGGGAGTAAATAAGCCAAGGTCTTTCCAGTTCCTGTCTGTGCAATTCCGCAAACATCCTTACCGGACATAATGATAGAAAATGCCTTTTCCTGAATAGTGGTGGGAACTGTAAAGCCTAGTTCATCTATTGCCTTTGATAAAGATGCGTTTAAATTTAAATCGTTAAATGTCATTTCTGGTGATGATTTCTACACAGTGTACCATGCCTAATATTTAAACAGGGTATTGAGGTAACTAAAGTTTGGTTTTAAATAAATACCGCAAAATAATAATCTAGGCTTGACTACTATCCTAAGATTTTAGACATGAAGTCTAAATGGATACTTATTTCAAAAAATGCAGTAAGGCCAAAAACGAATCCAGCGAAACTAAGGAATGATGCAAAGTAAAGTAACCATTTATTCTGGGTGAGTGCAGTAACACCAAATAGCGCAATTGCTATCGAAAGAAAAGCTTCTGTCATATCAAACTGGTCATCAAAAACATTGATGTCATCATATTCTTTTGCATATCCCTCCGCTTGCTTTTTTATTGCTTCTTTTTCCTTTTCGTAACTGACTATTTTGGCTTCTAATTTTTTAATTACTGAATCACTACCAGTATGGTGTTCTATTTTTAGTAGCTCAACAGTATTTGCAGCTAGGCTTTGTTTGGTACTTTTTGCTTGATAAAAAGACCAAGCATCAATAGAATGGGCTTGTGCTTGCGACATGGCTTGTACTAAGTTTCCATCTTTTATATTGCACAATGCCATAAAAGTAGCTGTAATAGATACCAGGATGGCTACCCATCCGTTCATTCTATTTTCTTTTGACTGCTCGATTGTTTCTTGAATTGTTTCAGAAATATCTGCCATAAAATAGGTATTAGGTTGAAGTACTAAGAATTAAGTATTAAGTAATTAGAGTCTATCGTGTGTGTATTAATTTGGGGTAGATGTTCAATAAAAATTAGAACCAAATGAGGTTGCTTATTGATTAAATCAACTATAGCAATTTTTCTTTACAAGAATAAAAACAAGTATAAAACAACTTCAGAATTGTAGGATCTTAAGAGCATCATTATTCATACTACCTAAAATCCTCTTCATTATCGTCGTCCTGATTGAAATTAATACCATCTAGATTAATCATGCTGCCAATTAAATCACTGAATCCAATTTTCCCTTCCACCACTTTTTTGCTGATTAAAGAATAGGCGGAAAGTCCATGCAATACAAATTCCATTAACAACGCATTTTCTAAGTCATTTGCTGCATGAAAGTGCTTTTTAACCAAGCCAAATAAGCCATCCACTTGATATAAAATAGCAATTTTATCGCTGTCTTTCATGTCTAATAACAAATCAATTTGGTTACCAGCGTCAAACCAGCTAGTAATTTGCTTGTATGGGCTTTCTTTTTCCTTTACTTCCGTACTCTTTTTTCCTGATTGCTTTCTTTTTTTGTAATGTTCAGGGTTGGGGAAGTATTGCACAAATTGATTTCTGATGGACTTCTCCAGCAAATTAAAAGCGACTTGATAAGGCCCCTCTTGTTCACCTTCATAGACCAATTCTATTTTACCTGTTATGGCTGGTATAATACCAATTAAGTCATTTACCCACACTTGGGTTTGCTTTTCTTTATGAATAATGGCTCTGCGTTCTGCAGTGCTCACAGCATTTTCGTATGCAGCAATCGTAAGTCTTGCACTTACTCCACTCTTTTTGTCAACATATTCATTGTTTCTAGCTTCAAATGCAACTTGCTCAATCAATCGCTTGATTAAATCGCTTACGTTAACCCTTGCTGACTGTTCTGGTAAAATAGCTGCCTCTTGTTCAGTTATGGCTAAAGAGGTTTCAATTGTTTTAGGATAATGGGTTAGTATTTGGCTTTCTATTCGATCTTTCAGTGGTGTTACAATACTTCCTCTGTTAGTATAGTCTTCAGGATTAGCCGTAAAAACAAATAAGATATCTAAAGGCATCCGAAGCTTGAACCCCCTGATTTGAATATCCCCCTCCTGTAAAATATTAAACAACCCCACTTGAATACGTGCTTGCAAATCAGGTAGTTCGTTAATCACAAAAATTCCTCTGTTGCTTCTTGGAATGATACCATAGTGAATTACTTTTTCATCGGCAAAACTGAGTCTAAGGTTAGCTGCTTTTATTGGATCAATATCACCAATTAAATCCGCAACACTCACATCTGGTGTTGCCAATTTTTCGCCATAGCGTTCGCTTCGATGCAGCCAGGTAATGGGAGTTTCATCTCCATATTCTGCAATTTGGTCTTTTGCAAATTTGCTCATTGGTTGGAGCGGATCATCATTTATTTCACTTCCTGCTATTATTGGAATGTATTCATCTAGTAAGTCAACCATCTGCCTGGCCATTCTGGTTTTGGCTTGCCCCCGTAAACCTAAAAACAAAATATTATGCCTGCTCAACAATGCCCTTTCTGTGTCTGGTATAACGGTGTCCTCATACCCCATGATTCCTTGGAAAGGATTTTCTTTTGTTTGAATTTTATGGATGAGGTTTCTTCTAACTTCTTCTTTTATGGAAGATGACTGGTAACCACTTTCTTTCAGTTGACCGAGGGTAATAATATTTTGGATATCCATTTGTTGATTCTTTAATTATTGCGCACAATGATAGCCACTGTTTACAATAGAATCAACGTTAAGTTTTTTAGCGGCATTTTTTGAAGAGCAGGATTAACTGATTTAATTCACCAAAACATGGGTTTGTTTGATGACACCCATCACAAATACACTCTGAACATGGCCAATATTTTCAGCTTGGCTCAATTTATTTACATGAAAATGGTAGTACTCGTCCATATTATGTGCAACCACTTTTAGCATAAAGTCAAATTCACCAGAAATATTATAGCATTCGATCACTTCATTCATTTCTTGGATAATCTGAATAAATTTCAAACCCTGACCTTTATCATGTTGCTTTAAGGAGACGTAGCAAATCACCATCAATCCTTTATTCACCTTGCTTGGATCTAGCAATGCAGCATATTGTTTTATTACCCCCGCTTGTTCCATTCTTTTTATTCGTTCATGTACCGGACTAGTACTCAGGTGAATTGTTTCTGCTATTTCCTTCACCGTAGTTTTTGCATTTTGCTGTAGCAAGCGAAGAATAGCAAGGTCTTTATCGTCTAGCACTATGGGTGCCGTAGTTGTTTGTTCTGTATGTAAGGTAGAATTCATAAGCCAACAGTATTTTGTGCGGTGAAAGTAAGTGTTTGATCTAAGTGTATCCTGTATTTTTTAGGTTTACTATTTCTTTATGCTACCCTTTTATCTTCGTGCCTCAATTTTAAAATTATGTCAACATTATCTCAGTCTATCAATTTTGCATTGCCTTACAAGGTTGCAGATATTAGCCTTGCCGAATGGGGAAGGAAAGAAATTCGTTTAGCAGAAGCAGAAATGCCCGGTTTAATGGCTATTCGTGAGGAATACGGACCAAGCCAACCTTTAAAAGGTGCTAGGGTTGCGGGTTGTTTGCATATGACCATTCAAACTGCAGTACTTATTGAAACCCTTGTGGCCTTAGGTGCAGAAGTAAAATGGAGCTCTTGTAATATCTTTTCTACACAAGACCATGCTGCTGCTGCTATTGCTGCTGCTGGTATCGGTGTTTTTGCCTGGAAAGGTCAAAGCATTGAAGAAGCGGATTGGTGTATTGAGCAAACTTTATTTTTCGGTGGGGCTGATCGTCCTCTAAATATGATTTTGGATGATGGTGGCGATTTAACCAACATTGTTTTTGATAAATACCCCGAATTAGTACACCATATTAAAGGATTGAGTGAAGAAACCACCACAGGTGTTCACCGTTTGTATGAGCGTATGGCTAAAGGCACATTACCTATTCCTGCTATTAATGTAAATGATTCTGTTACCAAATCAAAATTTGATAACAAATATGGCTGTAAAGAGAGTTTGGTAGATGCCATCCGTCGTGCAACTGATGTGATGATGGCTGGTAAAGTAGCCGTTGTAGGTAGTTATGGCGATGTGGGCAAAGGTTCTGCTGCTTCTTTAGCTGGTGCAGGATGCAGGGTAATTGTAACTGAAATTGACCCTATTTGCGCTTTACAAGCTGCAATGGATGGTTTTGAAGTAAAACCTATGCTTAAAGCTGTTGCCGAAGCGGATATTATTGTTACAGCTAGTGGATGTAGAGACTTAATTAGCGAAAAACATTTTCGCGTAATGAAGGACAAAGCCATTGTTTGTAACATTGGTCACTTCGATATTGAAATAGATATGGCGTGGCTTAACCAAAATTACGGCCATACTAAGGACACTATCAAGCCTCAGGTGGACATTTATAACATCGACGGTAAAGATGTAATCATATTGGCAGAAGGTAGATTGGTAAATCTTGGTTGTGCCACAGGTCATCCAAGTTTTGTGATGAGTAATTCATTTAGCAACCAAACTTTGGCGCAAATTGAACTTTGGACGAACAGTGCTAACTACGAAAACAAAGTGTATGTACTACCAAAAGTTTTGGACGAAAAAGTGGCTCGTTTGCATTTAGCTAAAATTGGTGTGGAATTAGACGAATTGACCCAAGAACAAGCTGATTATTTAGGAATTCCTAAGAATGGTCCATTCAAAAGTGATATGTATCGTTATTAATTGAGTACTATCAGCTATTTACAAAATTGCTCCGCCCGTTTTATCATTTTGATAAATACGGCGGAGTTTTTTTTGGAAAAATAATAGCAACCTGTCTCTTTCGAAGCCATAAATACTTCTAATTTTTTTTCTCCATTAAGTTCCAAAAAAATTGTGCGAAAAATTCTGTGTAAAAAAAAATTAGCACAGAAATATTTACACAAATCTGTGCGAAAAATTCTGTGTAAAAAAAAATTAGCACAGAAATATTTACACAAAACTGTGCGAAAAATTTTGTGTAAAAAAAAATTAGCACAAAAAAATTTACACAAAACTGTGCGAAAAATTCTGTGTAAAAAAAAATTAGCACAAAAAAAATTACACAAAAGAATTCTATGAAAAACATCAAAAAAATTTCCTCAATCTTGCTTGATTTCGTAAGCAATGACTATTAAAAGAACATTAAAAAACACCGATATAGTGAATTTGAACCAAAAAGGCACTTATTTAGCAGCACGTTATTGTATCCTTCACCCTATTGTATTTGTATGGTCAAAAACATGTTTACATTCAGAATACCTTTTTATTACTTTTTGTTTTTAATGTTTATAACTGCATTTAGCACTTTTGCCATTACAAGAAGTTATTACAAAATGCAAGGCTTTTTGGATGCATCATATCCTGCCGTAACAGCTTCAAATTCCAACACTCAATCTGAATTAATTCTTAAAAGATTAGGCGGATATAGCTATGTAAAACCATTGCTCTATGCAGATATTAATAATGAATCTGGGCATTTTAACATCACAAAAGCCTCTTTGAAAGACATCATTGATAACCATAAGCTTGCAGGTAATCTACTTAATGCCTCCGTCTATATTAAGGATTTTACCGACGGAGATTTTATGTGCATAAACGACCAAGAAAAATACAAAAGTGGCTCGCTAGTATTATTGCCAGTATTAATTACTTATTTGAAAATGGGGGAGGACAATCCCTCATTATTGTCAAAAGAAGTTTCCTTTAACACTCCTGTTTCCAGAAAGCACCATTATTCCAATGATACCATCAAACCTGGAAAGAAATACTCCATTAAGTCCTTACTAAGATATATGGTGGTGGAGGAAGATGAAAACGCTACTCAACTCTTACTCGAAAATTTAGATTGGGTTGCCTTTCAAAAAACTTTCGCAGATATGGGATTAAAAGCTCCTGAAAAAAACAGTGCTTACGATTATTCTATTTCCGCAAGGGATTATTCTTTGTTCTTTAGGTCATTATACAATGCCACATACCTTACAATCAATGATTCTGAGTTTGCTACGGAGCTATTAGCAATGGGTAGTAACAAAGCGTTGTTGTCTAATGGAATACCCGCAACCACCAAGTTTGCAAATAGCGAGGGTACGATTGAGGGGGAAAACAACGAAAGGCAAGTACACGAATCTGCTATTATCTATGTAAATGACACCCCTTACATGATTACCATTATGACAAAAGGAACAGATACAAAAATGCTTTCTAAAGTTATTAGCGACCTCTCTATGGAAGCATATACGCTAATGATTGCAAAAAACGGATGATCGTTAAAATGGATCTAGTTTTTACGAAAATTGATAAAGCTTGATGGCATAAACTTTCAAAGTGTGGAACTACAAAAAGGATTAATAAGTACACTAATCAAGGTAATACAGCAAAGCGTTTATTATTTCTCAATGTCTTTTTCAAAAGTATATGTATCGAGTTACTAATACTCCATTTCCTTCAATGCAGGTGCTTTAAACCAAGTGATACCTACCACCAACAATGTCATACACCCACCAAAAACCACGGAAGGAATTACACCCATTAATTTGGCCACAATACCACTTTCAAATTGACCTAATTCGTTGCTGCTATTAATAAACATCGAGTTTACACTCATTACCCTGCCTCGCATATTGTCAGGGGTTTTCAACTGAAGGATAGTACCCCTAATTACCACACTGATACCATCTAGTAAACCACTTAATAGCAACGCCCCAAAGGATAACCAAAACACTTTGGAAAGGGCAAAAGTGATGATACACAAGCCAAATCCTGCTATTACTAACATCAATTTTTTACCTTGTTTTTGTTCAATTGGGAAAAAGGTGAGTAGAATAATGATAATTACCGAACCAATGTCGGAAGCTGCATTGAGCCAACCAAAACCTACAGGACCAGCTTGCAGTACGTCTCTTGCAAAAACCGGTATCATGGCTACAGCGCCACCAAATAGTACTGCAAACAAGTCTAGCGATAATGCTCCCAACACTTCTTTGGTGTTAAAAACAAATTTGAGCCCTTCTTTTACACTTTCAAAGGTTTTTTTCTCCAAGCTAGATGCCATGGGCGGCTTGGGCGGTAGTTGAAAAAGAATACAAAAGCCAATGCCCGCTAAGGTTGCTACTACGCATAATGCACCAGTATGTCCAAACCCTGCAATTAAAAAACCCACACTGGCATGACCCAATACTGAAGCTAATAGCCACCCCCCTTGGTTCCAAGTGGTAGCGTTGGGTAATATATTTTTAGGTACCGTTGTGGCTAAAATGGTATTGAAAACAGGGCTTGCGAACGAACGTAGAATTCCCGTTAGGAAAATAATAAAATAAATACCCCAAACCACCAATCTATTGCCTAATGTGTGCAAGCTTAATGGAGTGGATAGGCCTATGAGTAATATCACCGCCAAAAAATAGCAACCAACCCCTGTGAGCATAAGTTTGCGTTTTTCACTGATATCGATGATGTGTCCTGCATACAAAGCCAATGAAAGGGCAGGTATCACTTCACTTAAGCCAATCAAGCCGATGGCAAAAGGTTCATTCGTTAATTCATACACCCACCATCCAACCAAAGTGCCAAGCATTCTTAACCCCATGATAAATAGGAATCTTCCAAAGAGAAAGTGCCTAAATTCTGGAATTCGGATGGCGGCAAATGCCTTGTAATCATTCATAGTTTTTGTTTTGAATTCAATCAACGAAAGGAAGAATGTATTTATGGTAGGCTAAAATAATGTTGGCCTACTTCCAAATCTTTTTCCAATGCGTCAATTACCACTTGTACATGGGCAGGGTTGTCAATAAAATCTGCATTGGAGGCATCCACAAAAATGGTTTTTATCGGATGCTGCTTGATATAACTGGTATAGGTTTCTTGAATCTGGAACAAGTAATCGTTGGGTATATGTTGTTCGTATTGTCGATTCCTTTTTTTTATGTTTGATTGCAATTTGCTAATGGGTGCATGCAAATAAATAAGTACATCGGGCAGCGGCACATGTTGGTTAATCATATCATACAAACGATGGTATAACCTAAACTCTTCCTCTGGTAGGGTAACTTTTGCAAAAAGCAAACTCTTGGTAAAAAGATAATCTGAGATGGTGACGCGTTGAAATAATTCTTTCATCGACATCATTTCTTTCATTTGCTTGTACCGCTCTGCCATGAAAAATAATTCAAGCGGAAAGGCAAATTGTTTTGGGTTTTCATAAAATTTTGACAGAAAAGGATTCTCGGCAAACTCCTCTAGAATGAGTTTAGCATTGTAATGGGTAGCAAGCATGTGCGATAATGTGGTTTTTCCTGCGCCAATATTCCCTTCAATCGTAATATACTGATACTTCATGTGGCTTCAAATTTAGCCGCCTAAACCTTGCTTTAGGATAATTTTTTCCACATCCAATGTGTCCGTGCAAAGTGCAAGCAGTTCCAAAATATTTTTTCGAGCCAATGGATGTTGCAAATGTGGAGCTACCTCTGCCAGAGGCATAAGCACAAATTTTCGCTCGGTTAATAGGGGATGGGGCAATTGCAAAACAGGATGGTCTATCACCAACTGATCCACCAATAGCATATCGATATCAATAATTCTTGCTCCATATTTTTCCTTTCTTTCCCTGCCAATTTCTAATTCGATTGCTAACAATTGTTGCATTAATGAAATAGGCAAGACAGTCGTTTGCAATACCAACACTTGATTATAAAAGGATGGCTGGTTGGTATTTCCCCATGCCGCAGTTTCATAATAACTTGATAGTTGCACCACCTTTCCACATTGCTTTTCTATCAAACGAACGGCTGTGGAAATATACACTTCCCGATTGCCCAAATTGCTACCCAACAGCAAGTAAGCAGTAAACATATCGGGGGATTGATTCGTACTCATACGCTAAATTGAAATTGTTTAGTCTTCCCCCAATGGAATTGCCACGACTGCACAAATAATTTTGTGCGTAATCAATCCTATTTGGGATAAAACGGGTACATAAAAGTTTTTCGTTTTGCCCCTCGCCTTCTGTGAGGGATTGGGGTGAGGCTTAGCTAATAACTGCGAAAAAAATTTATGCACCCGATATAACCAATTGGCTAAACTCAAATTGGGGGGAATAAGATGGAATTGGTGTAAAAAGGCTTTTAAAAACTTCCCGAAAGTTTTAAACTTTCGGGAAGTTGGTGACACACGATTAAATCTCAATAACCTAACACCTATTTAAACGCAATCTCTTTTTTATCTGCCTCTGCTAGCTTCGTGAAAACATCCTTGAATGCCGCATAATCTTTTGGTGCTACGTAGTCTTTGGTATATTTCAATTCTCTGGTCACAATAAGTCTGTCTGCTTTTATTTCATAGACCAAACGGTATTCGATGCCCTCACAACTCAATTGCACATTTTGTGGAATTTCTACCAGTTTTTTCCCCGCAGGATAAAATATTGTCATCACTTCTTTATCGTAAGGAGTGGAACTGAATGACCATAAATTAATCGGAAAATTTCTTTTTTCCAGCGATACCACTTCTAGCGATTTAAAATCATCATTCCAGGGTAATTTACAAATTTGAAGACCTGCAATTTCCGATAAGTACTTGTCTAACGTAAACGCATAATTGTACTGTACCGTATCTGCTAAATTCTCTAGGTTAACGAGATTGAACGATTTTAATTCTATCGGATTGCTAAATTCATTACCCAGCGAACGTAAAAGATTTTTCTTTTTATCTTCCTCACTCAAATGTTTGTAGAAAGAACGGGTGCGGCTGGCTTCTTCGCCTACGCGCTGGCTGTTACGCACCACACTCATTTTCTTACCCTCAAAATTCACGGTAGATGTTCTGTTAATGGTGTTCAACTTTCTATTGGCAAAATTGAGCTTCATCAATCCTGCATTATTCGTTTGCGCTCCGTCTTTCGGAATGTATAAGCCATTGGCATTTACCACATTGTAGGGTAAAGCACCAAAACTCAACATATTGTCCGTCAATTCTAGCAAATAGGTATTACCATCTGCTCTCAATTGGGCAATACAATGGTTGAAATTAATTTTTGGAATATCAACATAAGTGTCCCCATCGTTTCTGGTATCTACTAACACCAGATTTGCATCTAGCCCTACTTCTTTGGCTAAACTGGTAAATAGTACCGCCAAATCTTTACAATCACCCAATCGACTATCCAAGGTTCTGCTTGCCCGCTGCGGGGTTAATGCACTATGTAGAAACGGAACATTGCTATAGCTAAAATTTTCCTCAATGTAATTGTATATCACTTTGGCTTTTTCGGTTGCCGAAAGCTGCTCTTTATCCGCAAAAAGCTCTTTTGCTTTTTCCTTTATCTGGAAATCTGCTTTAATTTTTATGTTGCTTAAATCGCTGTACCAATTGGCCACATAGTTCCAATCGGGGATGGACGATACCGAAATGCGTTGCTGCACATCTGCGGCTGGTGGCATGTATGGCTCTGATTCCAGCGCAGTGCTATTCACTTTTTCCCAAGTGTACAATTGGTATTTGTTGTCGTCCACGGCGGTGATGGATGGCTTCAATTCGGTATTGTACATTTTGAAATTGAATTTTTTATCTGTTGGCACTAATAAACTAAACCGTGCCTGCAAAATGGGGGAGGCATCGTTGAAAGTAAAGTCTTGCCAAAAATGTTCCGACAATTTGCCATAAGAGGAAGATTCTAGTTTGTAACTAATGTGGATGGCATCACCCACTTCTAGCGAAGAAAAAACCACTTGGTTTTCATTGTTTTCGGCTTGTATTTTACTGCCATCTTTTTTAAATAGCTCAATTTTATCGAAAATAAGCCGTTGAGCGTATTCATTAAATGGAATGCTCACTTCTTTCCAATCGCTAATGCCTGATTGGTTTAAAATTTTAATGAGAAATTCATCCCGCTCTTCACTCGCTCCATTTTCAGGGTAAATAATCTGTTGTTTCTCCTTCAATAAATAAATACTGCCACTATTGGGGTAAGCTTCTTGCTTTGGGGCGGCTTTAAACAAAGCCAACACATTGTTTTCTTTAAAATGGTCAAACAAGTCCTTTTTACCCTGAAGTAACCGCAATTTTTTCCTGGCTTCATAGTTATTGGGGGCATATTGAACCGCCTTTTTGTACGCCTCAATGGCCTCTGTTTTTTTGCCAGAAGTTTCGTAAATAGTGCCTTTTGTCAGATAAAACCCGCCAATATAAGGTGCTCGGTCAATGGCTTTTTGCTGCCAAACGATAGCTTTATCGTAGTTGCGGTCATTGGAATATTTGTCGGCAATAGTGGCATAGCGCATGGTAGCATGTGGAAAATCGTCAATCATCCTCAACAATATTTTCATGCCTTCGTCTTTTTTGCCCAGTTTCATTTTATTCTCCGCAATAGTTTCTAAAAAGTCAGCGTGATAATTAGATTTTACATATTTCTCCAAAATAAGGTTAGCACTATACACGTCCTTCTGCCTTCCTTGTTCAATATTGTATTTCAACAGCGTAAACTGACTATTATCTGGGTAGGTTTTGTAAGCTTTTTCCGCTTCAATCAATAATTTCTCGTAGTCTTTTTTCTTGCTCAGTATGCCAATTAGATTAGAGGTCGTTTGTGCATTTTCGCCATACAATGCAATGCGCTGATCCAATAATTTCTTGGCTTCATCAAAATCTTCCTTACCGTAAGCATCATTAAATCGCAGAATCAGCCCATACAAGCTTTCAGGGTCGTTGGTTTTAATAAATTCTTCCTCTCTGGTAAGGTCGGTCTTGTTTTTGTCCCGCTCGTAGGCTTCAATCAGTATTTCGGAAATGATGGTGTTTTCTGGCACCTCTTGTTTTAATTGTTTGCTTATTTTTCTCGATTGATAGCGCTTATCGTTTCGGTTATACACTTCGGCTAGCATTATTTTATCGAAAAAAGAGGCCGTTTTGTTCTTTAGTTTTTCTTCAAAAAACGCTTCTGCAAACAGTGGATGTTGTACCACAGTGTAAGGCGTAGCTTTTATATAAGTGCTGTAAACAGGGGAGGAGGGCAGGTTATTGAGTAGATTGCCTTTGTCATCTGCTATGCGCAGCATAAAATTAGACCGGTTTATTTCGCTCGCTCCTATTTGTATCAGTATCCGGTTGTTGCCCTTTTGTAGTTTAGCATCTACATGATAAACATCCAAGTCAGTATTCCGTTCCTCGGGTTCTGCAAATACTTCAAAATCGTTTACCCACAATTTTACCGACCCCGATACACCCAATAGCATTTGTACATTTCTGTCCGTTTCGCTGGATAGAAAGGTTTGGGCATAAATAATGGAATTGTTTACGCCATAATGATACTCAAAATCAAGCCACCTGTCCATTCGTGCATCTGGAATGTTGAACCATTGCACAGGTGCATTATTTTCATTCTTAAATAAATAATTGGGTTCTGGATGTGCTAAAATGCCAAAATCCTTACCATATCCACTACCAGAAACATTGTCAAACACCCCAACAGATGCCCAATTTTTTACATCGCCAATGCCCGAATAGGTCTCTCTACTTTGTTTTAAATTGTTAGCGGACAATTGCCTATCTGCCAAACTGGCCAAGGCCATGGCTTTTAGCGTTATGGGGCATTTTGCATCGCTAGAAAGTTTTTGCAGAAAACCTTCCAGCTTTTGCTTATCAGAATTAGCTGAAATTAATTTACTCCAAATGGCATACACATAAGGGTAGGCATTGGGAGACTGCTGATAAAAGCGTTGGAAATAAGCAAAGCTTTCGGGGTAGTGACCATTGTCCAGTTCCAATAAAGTTAAACCCAGCAAAGCCTCTTGATAATCAACACTTGTTTGCGGAATGGCTTCAAAAGCTTTTTTAGCTTCAGCACGTTTATTTTGGTTAAACAATTGCATGGCCTGCGGCAGACTCTGACCAATACTCCACTCCGCACTCAACAAACCAAGGATGATGATAAATAATTTCATAAAATAAAAATAATTTTATTTACAAGTGATAACCTGCCAAACATAAATAAATCCAAGTATTGAATGGTTTACTTTATCCAATTTTTTTGCATTTTTTGGTTGTAGGCACGGGGAATCCAAGCAACCATACGCAGCTTAGCAATGAATAACGTCTGTGATAATGAGTGTATTAATGCATTTCCTTCTTTGGCTAAAAGGTGCTGCTAATGTTCTACTGGTAGGTCTTCTATTGGCTGTTTTATATTAAATCACACATTGCAACTAAACGAATAAAAGGGATTTGAAAATCCCTTTTATTCGTTTAGTTGTAGTTAATTGGTACTAAATCCATACAGTTACATTCAATTCTTTATCTGCCTCAATACATTCCTTTTTTCTTATGGCTGCTTTTAAAGGTAGGAGGTAGGTTTTATGTTTGGTATCAAACCATATTGCGGTTTCCCAAAGGCTGTTCCCAATTTGTGCACTTGCTTTTAATCGCCCCCAACCTTCCTCTTGCCATTGTAAATGTTCTCTTATTTCAATGGCCATTGCTGTGGGCAATGAAACAAAATACCAACCGTTTGGGGCAGCGTGTTGCCACGCTTTTGCTGAAAACTCATATTTTATTTTGTTGGTCATTTCTCTGATTTATTAAAATTCCTATTTCTCCTGCAAATATTCTTAACCCCTTTTTTTTTATCACAACAAGTAGTTTTATTTCCGCCCCAACGCCACCATTATCTCCCTAAAACTTGCCAACCCTGCTTCTAGATTCTCAATAATATCTTCTGCCAATACATCTGGATCAGGTAGGTTATCTAAGTCAGCCAATGATTTATCTTTCAACCAGGAGATATCCAAACTGGTTTTATCCCTCGCAATAATTTCTTCATAACCAAATTTTCTCCAACGCCCTTCAGGATTGGATTAAACATCGAAAGTTTCTTTACGTTTATGCCTGTTTGCAGGGTTGTAACAAGCAATAAAGTCTTTTAGCACATCAATGTTTAAAAGATTTTTCTTTAGTGTGTGATGGATGTTCGTCCTATAATCGTACACCCACACCTCTTTTGTCCACGGATCTTAGCTGGCTGGTTTATTATCAAAGAAAACAACATTTGCTTTTCCCCCCTGCGCATAAAATATGCCTGTTGGTAAACGCAGAATGATATGCAGGTCTGTTGTTTCTAACAATTTCTTGCGGACCGTTTCGCCTGCGCCGCCCTCAAACAACACATTATCTGGCTACACCTCTGCTGCCATTCCTGTTGTTTTCAGCATCGAGCGGATGTGCTGCACAAAGTTTAATTGCTTGTTGCTGGTAGTTGCCCAAAAGTCCTGACGGTTATAGGTTAACCCACATTGCAGCTAAGTAACTGTAAATCTATGCCAGTCATGTGTTTGCGAGTTTCGGGGTTTGTTTGGGGGGACTACAAATTTTCTTTTCTTCACTGGGGTGCTTTTGTATTT
>JAIXOJ010000136.1 GCA_027486835.1 Chitinophagaceae bacterium | reverse complement strand
GAGACGCAATGCATTGCGTCTCTACGGGGTGGGGTCATTTGCTGTGGGCTAAATATTATCTGAACCATGATTTTCTTGATTTTTAGGATTACTAGGATTTTTGGAGGTACCTATTTGTTGTAGAGACGCAATGCATTGCGTCTCTACGGGGTGGGGTCATTTGCTGTGGGCTAACTATTGTCTGAACTATGATTTTCTTGATTTTTAGAATTACTAGGATTTTTGGAGGCACCTGTTTTTTGTAGAGACGCACAGCAGTGCGTCTCTACGGGGTGGGGTTCATTTGCTGTGGGCTAACTTATTATCTGAACCATGATTTTCTTGATTCTTAGGATTACTAGGATTTTTGGAGGTACCTAATTGTTGTAGAGACGCAATGAATTGCGTCTCTACGGGGTGGGGTCATTTGCCTTAATCTAAATTGTCTGAACCATGATTTTCTTGATTCTTTTGATTTTTATGATTTGCGGGGGTACACAATTATTGTCGAGACGCAATGCATTGCGTCTCTACGGGGTGGGGTCATTTGCTGTGGGCTAAATATTATCTGAACCGGGATTTTCTTGATTCTTTTGATTACTAGGATTTTTGGAGGCATCTATTTGTTGTAGAGACGCACTGCTGTGCGTCTCTACGGGGTGGGGTCATTTGCTGTGGATTAACTATTTTCTGAAACATGATTTTCTTGATTTTTAGGATTACTAGGATTTTTGGAGGTACCTATTTATTGTAGAGACGCAATGCATTGCGTCTCTACGGGGTGGGGTCATTTGTTGTGGGCTAACTCTTGTCTGAACTGGGATTTTCTTGATTCTTTTGATTTTTATGATTTGTGGGGGGCATATATATTGTAGAAACGCACAGCAGTGCGTCTATACAGGGTGGGGTTCATTTGCTGTGGGCAAAAAATCTAGACTTACTACCGCAGCCTTCGGGCTATTTTTGCGGCATGAACAGATTAGGTTGGCTTGCTGTGGTGGGCTTCAGTTGTGTGAGTATGGGGTGTGGCGGTAATGATGTGGCTTCGGAACAAAGCGAAAAAAAAATGGATAAAGCGGCGATTGCTAAAACAGAAGCATTGGGGCAAGCGGTGCTGAAACGCCCGGATAGTGTGGGCTTGCGGTTTAATTATATCACTGCCTTGGACAGTATTGGGCAATACAAAACGGCTTTGCAGCATTTGGATTCGCTGATAATAAAAGACAAAGGGAATTTTGGGCTTTGGTACAAAAAGGGCCAGGTTTGTGAACATGCTGGGGATACCGCGAATGCCATTGTGTATTACAATACTGCCATTGATATTTATCCTGCGCCTCATGGTTTACTGGCGCTTGCTAATTTGTATGCGGAAACAAAAAATGCCAAGGCTTTGGAAATATGTAACCGTATTGACGAGCTGAACATGGGTAGGGAATTTGATGCTTACTCGGCTTTTTTTGCTGGGGTATATTTTTCCAGAACGGGCAAACGGGACAAAGCCATCCCGCTTTTTGATAAAAGCATTGCCAATAGTTACACTTTTATGGATGCTTACATAGAAAAAGGTGGGGTATTCTATGATGATAAAAAATACAACGAGGCAATGGGTGTATTTGCTACCGCCATTTCGGTTAACAATCGCTTTGCCGATGCCTATTATTGGCAGGGAAAATGCTTGGAAGCGATGCAGAAAAAAAGCGATGCCTTGCTTAAATACCAACAGTCATTAACATTGAATCCAGAACTTTTGGAGGCTAAGCAGGCCATTAAAAGGCTGCAATAACCTACAATATTTTCCTATTGGAAATTAGCTATTCTGGGGTAATGCCCCGAATACACGAATAATGATGAAAGGTTTACCAATTTTACCAATTGTGATTTTAGTCGCGTTCGCTCTAATGGCACGAACACTTGTACGACGCTTGTTAATTATTTCTTTCTAGAAAAGTTTGAAAGTTTGTCCACTTTCTTATCCTTTTTTTAAAAGCACGTTTCTGACTATTCCCTATTAAATACGACCCATTACTTACCAATTACAACTTATTACTTACCACTTACAACTTACTACATATTATGCCCATTATCGCCCCTTCTTTGCTTGCTGCCGATTTTCTACATTTAGCCGACGAGTGTACCCTGATTAATAACAGCGAAGCCGATTGGCTTCATTTAGATGTAATGGACGGTCGCTTTGTACCCAATATCAGTTTTGGTTTACCCGTAATTGAACAAGTGCGCATGGTTTGTACCAAAACACTGGATGTACACTTGATGATTGAAGAGCCTGAGAAGTACACCGAGGCTTTTGCCAAAGCGGGTGCCAACATATTGACGGTTCACATAGAGGCATGCAGAAATCTACACAGAAATATCCAACAGATTAAGGCGTTGGGTATGAAAGCGGGTGTTGCAGTAAACCCTCATACGCCGATCCATTTGTTAACGGACATTATTGGCGATATTGATTTGGTGAATTTGATGAGTGTGAACCCTGGTTTTGGTGGTCAACAGTTTATCCCATACACCTTAGAAAAGATAAAACAACTGAAACAATTAATTTCCGAACGCCAATTACAGGTGGAAATTGAAATTGACGGTGGCGTTACGGAACATAATGCGGCGACTATTTTGGCTGCGGGTGCTACCGTATTGGTGGCGGGTAGCTCGGTGTTTAAATCGAATGACCCTATTGATAGTATTGCTAGATTGAAGAGAATGTAAGGTTAATTGGGAATGGAGAAGGGGTAATGTTTTATTTTCTTTTTTGGCTTTGCCGAATGATTATTTTTTGCTCAGTGGAATTAGATGGGAATTTTCGGGATTCGTTTTTGCCAAAAACTTGATTGCCATTGGTTTTACAATCGCGGGTTAGCCCAGACAGGTTTTGAAAACCTGTCAGGGCTCGAAAAAACTTGATAGCCATTGGTTTTAAAATCGCGTATTAGCCCTGACAGGTTTTGAAAACCTGTCAGGGCTCGAAAAAACTTGATAGCCATTGGTTTTACAATCGCGAGTTAGCCCTGACAGGTTTTGAAAACCTGTCAGGGCTAAATGATTATGATTATCCTTTTATAATTTAAACAAGCTATCCACAAACTCATGTTTATCAAACACGAGTAGGTCGTTGATCTTCTCTCCTACTCCGATGAACTTTACTGGAATTTTAAACTGATGGGCAATGGCTAATACCACACCTCCTTTGGCAGTTCCGTCTAGTTTGGTGATGGTTAAGCTGCTCACATCGGTGGCAGTGGTAAAATGTTTGGCTTGTTCCAAAGCGTTTTGACCGGTGGATCCATCCAATACTAACATTACTTCATGAGGTGCATCGGGCAATATTTTCTTGATCACCCTTTTTATTTTGCTCAATTCATCCATCAAGTGGGCTTTGTTGTGCAAACGACCTGCGGTGTCTATGATTACCACATCGCTTCCCTTGGATAAAGCACTTTTTACGGTATCAAATGCCACAGCACTGGGGTCGCTCCCCATGGCTTGTTTCACGATGGGTACACCCACTCGCTCGCTCCAAATGGTCAATTGATCCACCGCCGCTGCCCTAAATGTGTCCGCTGCCCCAAGTAAGACATTGTAACCCGCCTTTTTATAATTGTGGGCCAGCTTGCCGATGGTAGTGGTTTTGCCTACGCCATTTACGCCCACTACTAATATGATGTATGGCTTTTTGTCGGCAGGAATTTCAAAGTTTTTGTAGGTAGGATCGGCGGCATCCACTAGCATGGCTTCAATTTCTTGCTGCAACAGGCGGTTTAGTTCGCTGGTACCTACATATTTATCCTGCTGCACCCGCTTTTGAATGCGTTCAATAATGTTGAGGGTGGTGTCCGTACCTACGTCGGCGCCGATGAGGGCTTCTTCTAGGTTGTCCAATACCTCATCGTCAATCGTGCTTTTCCCTGCTATTGCTTTGGTAATCTTGGCAAAAAATCCTTCTTTGGTTTTGTTTAATCCCTCATCTAGGGTTTCCTTTTCTTTAATTCCGAAAAGTTTTTTGAAAAAACTCATAGCCGTAAATTAGTTAGTAATGTAAAATAAGATAGCGGTGAAAATAATCTAAAGTTGACGCTAGCAGCAATAAAATGTAAAAAAGCAGGGGTATTGGGCCAAAAACACCGCCGAACTGTTTCAATAAAAGTACAATTGTGTATAATTAATTAGCCCCATTTGGTCTTAACAAAAATGAGGGGATAACTAAATTTTAGTGCTGCAATAATATTTGGTTTGTTTGACCGTTATATAGGGGTATGAATTTATTTGGAGTTGTCAAAATGTACTGTAATTGTCGCTTAATTGTAATTGTCTTTTCCCCAATTACCAGCCGAAATGGGTAGCTGTTTGGTGGTGATGAAAGGTTTTCGCAGTTATTAGCTAAACCACACCCCAACCCTTCTCCGAAGGCGAGGGGCAAAACGAAAAACTATTATCCACCCTGCTGTTTTGTGGTGATGAAAGGTTAAGCAATTGTTTTACATGATGATGAAAGATGCGCTAAGCAGACGCTCCAAATATGGCTTTTAGAATTAAAAATATTTAACAGAATCTATGAACTGCACCACAGAAATGAATGCCCTTTTTACACTGATTGACGATCCAGATCAGGAAGTTTACAGTACGGTGTCAGAAAAGATTGTAGGGTTTGGGAGATCTATTATACCCAATTTAGAAAATCTATGGGAAAATACCCCTCATGAAGATGTGCAAGAAAGGATCGAAGACATTATCCACCGCTTGCAATTTTCCGACTTGTACAACGAAATGCAAGACTGGAAGGAAAATACCGATCAAGAACTGTTGTATGGGGCATTGTTAGTGGCCAAATACCAATTTCCAGATTTGCAAATACCCCCTATTTTGCAAGAAATAGAAAAAATAAAACGCAATATTTGGCTAGAATTGAATTGCTATTTAACGCCTTTGGAACAAGCCAATGTGTTTAGCAGCATCCTCTATAATTATTACAATTTCGCTGGCAATGAAGTGAATTATCGCACAAAAGATGACTTTTTTCTTAACAGGGTTATTGCGAAGAAAAAAGGAAATACACTTACGAATGGTATCTTGTACCAAATAATGTGTGATACACTGGACATAAACGCTAGGATTATCAATATTCCTGGTCATTTTCTGATTGCTTTTTTCCATTCTGATTACGATCCAAATAGCTACATCGGCAATCCACAGAATAAAATTCATTTTTTTGTAGATGGTACCAATGGCAAGGCATATGCACACTTAGATGTAGAGAATTATTTGAGGAAATCTTCCCTAAAACCCTTGGCTTCCTATTTCAAACCCTTGAAAACAAAACGCATTATCAAAGTGCTCATTGAAGAATTGAGTAAGTGTTATCGGCTTCCTTCTGAAAATTATCAACAGCAAGAATTGATTGCTTTAGCCGATATTTTGGCATAATGAAGTGGTTTACCCTCCTTTTTTTCAAAGCCTTTATCTAAAGAAACCGCTAGTGGTTATGCTGTTATTTCTAGTATAGCTTCATATAAAGTACAGCCAACCATTGCTAATTATACCCCATCTTTTTGAATAAAGAATTGCTTCATGCCCCTATTTTATTTCGAAGAATTGAATGCACACACCAAACTGGCTATTTGGGAAATTACAGAACCTGCTGCTTTTTTTCAATCTTTCGTGCCCACACCGAGCAATATCAAGCATCCTCACAAAAGACTACAACACCTGGCAGGAAGGTACTTACTGCAATACCTTTTCCCTGACTTTCCCATTGCAGCTATTCAAATTGCAGATACAAGAAAACCTTTTTTAGAAAACGAACAATATCATTTTTCCATTTCGCATTGTGGCAATTTTGCGGCTGCAATCGTAAGTACTACTTACCGCATTGGGATTGATATTGAAATGGAAAATGAAAAGATTGAACGAATTGCTGCTAAATTTTTACATACCCATGAAAAGCAAATAGTAGATACATTGATGAACGACCCTTCAAATCAGTCTATAGCCTCAAACGGGAATTCGTTAACCTTACTCACCATGCTTTGGTGCGCAAAAGAAGCCATCTACAAATGGTGGGGCAAAGGCTCTGTAGATTTTAAGGAGATGATTCGTTTGTACCCAACAAGTTTGCAACAAAAAGGTGCATTTGAAGCTGCCTTTCACCATAAAAATATTACCCATCCTTTGTGCATACAATACCAAATATTCCCAAAGATTTGTTTGGCTTGGGTGCTGCATTCTGGAACGAATCCAATACACACCCATCAACAACATCATCTTTTGCAACATTAAAAGCTACTTAATTCATACAATGCCCCCAATAGCTGCTTCACGTCCATATTTGGAGTCAACGCTTACTTTAAGAAAACCCGCCTTATTATCAGTTACTTTTGCTAACATGAAATTATTGATGATGGTTTTCGCGCTCTTTGCCTTTGCAGGTAGTGCTACTAGCCAACCTTTTTTAGAACAGCAATACGGCTACTCTCGGGTGGCTAATGCTTTCAGAAATAAAGAGGATTCACTCAAAATGAGATTCAACAAACTCGGTTTGCAATGGCCTCCCAAGCAGGTGTACATCCGCAGTTTTAAATACGATAGTGAGCTAGAAGTATGGGTGAGGAATAGCAATAAAGAGGGGTTTAAATTGTTTAAAACTTATAAAGTTTGCGCCCTGAGCGGCACGCTTGGCCCCAAAAGAGTGGAAGGAGATTACCAAGTGCCAGAGGGGTTTTACTACATTAATGAATTTAAACCAAACAGTAATTATCACTTGGCATTAGGCATCAACTATCCCAATCAATCGGACTTATTATTAAGCGACTCTGCAAAACCAGGAACGGATATATACATCCATGGCAACTGTGTAACCACAGGCTGCATCCCCATACAAAACGACCAAGTGGAAGAATTGTACATCCTTGCTACTTATGCAAAAAGCTATGGAATGGACTTTATACCAGTCCATATTTTTCCCGTTAGGTACAATATAGCCAAGAGCGTAGAGTACTTTCTTAAGGTGAGTAACAACGATAAACCCTATCAAAAATTTGCTATAACGCTTAAAGATGCATTCGATTATTTTGAAAATAATAAAAAACTACCCATCATTTGTATTAATAAGAAAGGGGAATATGTAGTATTTTAACCGTTTTATTATACATTTACCCCTGTTCAGTTAAAGGCTTAACCCCAAAACCTCCCTTTCTCACATGGCTGCTATACCGAAATCAAAATTATCGGCATCTAATATTGTCTTACTTGTTGTGTGCTTGATGGTGATTGTTGCAGTTTTATTACTCAATATATTCAACTCAAAAAATTTAGCCCAGCTTAGAACGTATATCAATAGTTTAAGCAAGGACAATAGCAGTGTAGAAGTACTCCGCAACACCAATACAGAACTATTGGAGGCAGAAAACGCCTACCGCTTGTACCTCAGTACCCACGATACCCTGTATAGTAATAAATACTTGTCGCACTTGGTTTCCTGTGTAAATGAATTACGCTCTATCAAGAATGACAATGGTGGCTTTAACACCATCATTGCAGGTATTGAACAAAAAATATTGGTTTCCGATGGTATTGATATGCTTAAAAGGATTTCCGATTCTGTAAACGTAAGCAGAACAGCTCCCAACAATGGTGGGTTTTATATCAACCCTTATTGGTTTCGGATGTCCAACAATTCATTGCTTAAAGGTTATGATAGTTTGATGACCTTACAAGTGGATACTTCCCATGTGAATGCCACTAAGAAAAAAGTGTTTTTCAAAAAACTTGGAGATATTTTCGGAGGTAAAGAAGAAACATCCAATAACAACACCACTTCTACCGAAGCCAACAATACAGCTTATGAACGTATAGCCAAAACCGACCAAGCGCAAATGGATGTGGACGCATTTTACCGTCGTCAAATTGGTGCTGCACAGCTACCTAATAAGCTAGACGATAATGAAAAAGCCCTAGCACAAGTGAACCTCGTAATCCAATACCAAGTAAACGATGAATTGAAAAAATTGGTAGGAATAGAGGAAGAATCAGGTAAAGAAAAAGAAGAGAAAGTTTTGGAAAGAGCAAAGGAGGCCAAACAAACGGTGCAAATGCTTACTTGGGGATCTTATTTCGTGATTCTGTGTGTGGTGGTGGTATTGGTATTTAACGTTAAGAAGAGTTTACGATACGAAAAAGAAATCATTGAAGCAAGGGAAACGGCAGAAAAATTGGCAATGACTAAAAGCCGGTTCTTGGGTAATATGAGCCATGAAATTAGAAGCCCTTTGACCTCCATAATAGGATTTACAGAGCAGTTGGACAATGTGGAATACGACCCAGATAAAAAGCGCTACCTCAATGCAATTAGAACCTCGTCTGACCATTTGCTGACTACTGTAAATGATATCCTGGACTTTTCTAAATTGGATGCAGGCAAACTTTCCCTTGAGAAAAAACCATTCAACATCAAAAAAGTGGTGGATGAAGTATTGTTTGCTTTTTCCGTTTCCGCAGAAAAAAAGAGTGTGGGGCTTCAATCTGAAGTTGATTTAGAAGACGATTTATTGGTAGTTGGCGATGCATTTAGGCTCAAACAAATTCTGTTTAACCTTACCAGTAATGCCATCAAGTTTACAGAGCAAGGCAAGGTTAAGATTATTGCTAAAAGTTTAAGCCGTACCGACAGAGAAATTGTACTTAAAATAGATGTCCAAGATTCTGGTGTAGGTATTCCTGCTGATCAAATTGGTATCATCTTCGAAGAATTTGCACAGGCTACTAACACAAAAACAGGAGGCCGTCGAGCTATTAGAGGAACCGGACTTGGTTTGGCCATCTGTAAAATGCTTACAGAATTGCAAGGAGGTAAAATTGGTGTGAGAAGCGAACTTAACATTGGCTCCACTTTTTCTATCACCATCCCTTATGCTATTGAAGCGAGCAAGAAAGTAGAAGAGCAAGTTCAGGAAGTGTCTAACGAGCCAAAAAGCTTTGCTGGTAAGAAGGCTTTGATTGTAGAGGACAATGACATGAACATCTTATTGCTGAAGCTTTTATTGAAAAAAATGCAGATTGGCTTTGATATTGCCAAAGATGGAGAGGAAGCATTAAAACTGTTCGATGCCAATTATTACGACATTATCCTTACTGATATCAACATCCCTAAACTCACAGGAGATCAGATTGCAGGAATTATGCGTAAGAGTGAGGACAAAGTGAAAGCTCGTGTGCCAATTATTGCATTAACAGCTAGTATTATTGGGGACAATACGGAGCAGTATTTCAGAATGGGTATTAATGAGCTTCTTATTAAACCATTTAAAGAAGCAGATTTTAAAACTGTTCTCCATCAATATTTAATAGAAAGGCAGTATGTTTAAAAAGATAAGTTGTATGTATTAAGTTCTAGGTGAAAGACCAGAAAAGGTTTTGTAACATACAATTTTATACTGTACTTATTGTGACATCCTCACAAATCAGGTATTTTCGGGGCGGGGGATTGTTTACTTTTTTAAACTTCAACTATGCTACATATCTTTTTGAATAAAACCGCTCTATTAGTAGAAGATAATGACATGAACATCATGCTTTTCTCCATGATGTTGAGGCGTTTGCAGTTAAAGTTTGATGTGGCCAAAGATGGTAAAGAAGCTTTGGAAAAATTTCAACTCAATCGCTATGACATTGTGCTTACGGACATCCATATTCCACTATTAAATGGCGATGAAGTGGCTAAAGCAATACGATTAAATACCGATACACAAAAAGCCAACACACCGATTATCGCAATAACTGCCGGTGCCGACCAAGCCGAAACAAATGCTTACCTCGCAGTAGGAATCAATGAAATATTGAACAAACCCTTTAAAGAAGCCCATTTAGGCGAAGTATTACACCGTTATTTGCATTCCCAAGAATAAAAAACACAAAAATTCAGCGACAATCAATTAAAATTGATTAACAATGTTTCGTTATCATTGCATTTCTCGAACAATTAAATATTGTGAGGGTTATCAATATCAGTTATTCATTGTTAAAAAGACAAAAGTTATGTACAACGGAATTTTAGGTATCCACAGTTTATTAAGATGGGCATTGCTCCTATTCTTAGTGGTAAACATCATTAGGGTAAATGTAGAAGCAGACCAGCACTATGATAGTGTAGATAAAAAATGGAGTCTGCGGATGTTAATTGTGGCTCATTTAAGCTTGCTCTCTGGCTTGTACCAATATTTTTTTGGTGAAAATGGCTTTAAACTATTTGGCATTTATGGTATGAAGGACGTAATGAAAACCCCTGGATTACGTTATTGGGCGGTAGAACACATTAGTGCTATGATTCTGAGTATCGCATTAATCACAGTGGTTCATTCCTTTTCAAAGAAACAAAATACTACCCCTTTAAAAAAGCATCGAATCATGAGTGCATTGCTCATTACTGCGCTTATTATTATTGTAGCAGCAGCTCCTTGGCCATTCAGAGATGTTGCAATCGCAAGACCACTATTTAAAGGATTGTATTAATCAGCTTTCCGATTCTTTTTTAAAAACAACAACGCCATTTCTTTTCAAGGAATGGCGTTGTTGTTTTTGGTTTACACCGCCTCCTTATCCAACAGCAACTCATAATCTGCCAATGCATCAACTAAAATAGTATTCTCCTGCTCTGTACCAATGGTAATGCGAACACAGTTTTCGCAACCTTTCACATTGCTGCGGTTACGAATTACAATGCCTTTGGTCAATAAATACTCGTACAAGTGGTTAGCATCAGTTCTTAGCTTTACTAGTAGAAAATTAGCATCGGATGGATATACTTTTTCCACAAAAGAAATATCATTAAATACCTCAGCTAGGGCTTTGCGCATATCCACAATTTCATTAATCATGTCCACCACCTGCCCTACTTCTTCTAATGCCTTTAGGGCTAGTTCTTGGGTTACTTGATTGATGTTATACGGTGGCTTAGCCTTATTGAGCAAGTGAATAATAGCTTCTGAAGCAAAAGCCATCCCTAAGCGCAAACCAGCTAGCCCCCAAGCTTTGCTAAAAGTTTGCATTACTACAAGATTGGGATAATCAACCATTTCTTGCACGAAGGATTTTTGCTGTGCAAAATTGATATAGGCTTCATCAATAACCACTAACCCATTAAAATTATTGAGCACCATTTCTATATCGCCACGGTTAAGGGAATTGCCTGTGGGATTATTGGGGGAACAAAGCCAGATGATTTTAGTGTTTTCATCTACCAAAGTTTCCAGATGGGCTAGGTTTAGTTGAAAATCATCTAACAAAGGTGCAACACGAATCGCCACATCGTTTATTAAACCACTAACGCGATACATATCGTATGTGGGCGGGCATACAATCACATTGTCTTTACCTGGATTGCAAAAGCATCGATACAATAAATCGATACACTCATCGCTGCCATTCCCAAGAAAAATTTGTTCTGGCACTACCATTTTAATACTACCAATCAGTTCTTTCAATCGCTGTTGGTGTGGATCAGGATAACGATTATACCATTTAATAAGTGGACTGCCTAAACTGTTTTCATTGGCATCTAAAAACACGTTGGCTTGTCCTTTAAATTCATCTCTAGCCGATGAATAAGCCACTAATGATTGGATGTTTTTCCTTACAAGATTTTCTAGTATAAACATATATTAGAGTGAGTTAGGTGTTAGTTGTTAAGTAGTATAGGTTGGACAGATGCTACAGTATTTGTTATTTTGAAAAGCAGAAGAAAAAGCTTACGAGTGTAAAATCCATGGGAAATCAACTCCTCTGATAGCCTTATTTATCCTGCGTTTTTGTTTGACTGTGGCCACTTTGATTTGAGCAGTAGCATACCTTCCTGAAATCCTACAGAAAATATTTCGCGGAAGGAATAAGGAATATGTTTTCGCAATGCAATACTACCCATCAAAATGCCCGCTAATAGTGTAAAAGGAGAAGCAAGCGCAACTCCATAAATACTGTATGCACCCGTGAATGCTTTTGAAATATACATTCCACCAAAATCAGTAATAACACAAGCAGCGAGCATTACCAGCACTTTGTAGAAATTCATTTTGGGTTGGTGAATGATGTCTAGCGTTACACCATTGAAGCGATCGATTGGATAAAAAATGGCCATGAACATAAATAAGCGGTAAATATTAGGGGCTTCTGTGTGGATGTATTTACCCCCACCTATTAATCCAATGGCAAAATCGGCAAAGAAAAGTACCCCAATAAAAACAGGTATAAACGCCCAAGTCAGCATACCAGAATATTTTTTGAAGATGTAAGCTACATGGCCCATATCTTTTCGGTTATAGGCGATGGCCATGCCTGACATGCCTGTACCAATAAAACTTCTCAATGGTATTTCGATGATTTCCAGCAACCTTAGGGGTAGGTTATAAATAGCCACTGCTTCTGGACCAACAAATAAATTAAGTATAAACGTATCTGCACTGCTTAATAGATTGGAGCTTAAGTTAGTAGCTAAACTGAACTTACCAAAATTCGCTAGCTCTTTAATACAGACTAGAGTGCGTTTGAAAAAAGTGGATTGCTTGGTATATCCAAAAAGGGTGCAAACAAAACTGGTAAGACAATTGGTGAGAAAGTTATAGAGCAGCAGCTTGTTTAAGCTCATGGTGTCGTAATAAGTTAGGATGGAAACAATCAAAATCATAGAACCGCTATTTACCATCCTAAGCCAAAGTATGGGGGTGTACCTCTCATCGGCCACAAGAATCCAAAAGGTAACAGTGTATGGCAATGAACTTAAAAAGGTAAGCCCAAACCAATGGATAGCCGTTAATGCCCCCACATTGGTAAAATACCCTGAAAATGGAATAAACGATGCGCTAATGCAGGCTAAAGAAATTGATATTGCACTAGCAAGAAACCATACTGAACCAAGTACTTCTTGTGCTCGTTCAAGGGTTTGGCCTGCATAAAATTTAATGGTTGCTGTACCCAAAAAACCATTCCTAATGGCATCGGCAAGTGCTAGAACCGTTAAAAAGAAAAACCAACTACCCACTTGCACCTTATCTAGAGAACGATAAATAAGCGACATATTCACCACACTAAAAACAGAAATAATTCCGTTTCCAATGAGCGCCAAGAAATGTTTATTCTTGAATATAGACAGATTGATTGCAGGCATGAGCAAGTTTGCAGAAAAGATGAATGAAACATCGCAATAGTAACGCAAAAAAATGAAGCGGTAGCAATTAGGAATCATGTCGAATTTATACCTATCAATGGGATGTTTTATCCACCTTGGTTTCGTTTATAAAAAGTCGGTATCGATTGGCAAGGTGCTAAGATTTTGAAGGTTTATTAATACCCAATCATACTCAAAATCGAAAAAATAGTAAATCAATCTTCCAAAGACTATTTTTTTGGGAATGTGTAACACAAAATATTCCAGCAGCTAATGTTTATTACACTAAAAGTATCTATTTTTTTATTTTGGGGTAGTTAAGAATCATCTTCACTTTCAGCCAATGTGGGGTTTTAAGGGGCTGACAAAATTGAGTTTATAGGCTCGCCTGAAATCGTCACTCAGCAATAACAAATACTTTGTTTCTACACAGAAACGCTCAGGCACCACAAGGAAATGCTATGTGTCCACTCGAAAATGATCAGGCACCACAAGGAAATACTATGTGTCCACCTGGAAATGGTCAGGCACCACAAGGAAATGCTATGTGTCCACTCGAAAATGGTCAGGCACCACAAGGAAATGCTATGTGTCCACTCAGAAATGGTCAGGCACCACAAGGAAATGCTATGTGTCCACTCAGAAATGGTCGGGGACCACAAGAAAATGGTCGGAGACCAAGTCCCAAAGCCATTAAGACAAGGTTACACGAATATTAATTGGGGTCTCTAGTGTTCTTATCCGAGAAATACTGATTCCATTCAGTTACTTGACCATTATTGAGGGAGTAATTCTTGTGTTTTTGATTACTCGACTACCTTTTTAAAGGGGCTTTTTAATTTGATGGAGATACAATAGTGTTTAAAGGAGGGATAACTAATTGAAAGGTAGAAAAGTTGTTGAGGTCACTAGTAGCAGTCATTGATGGGCATCAAATCAGAAATACTGAATGAAATTGCAATTAAAAGCCCCCCCATCACAAAAAGCTGTATTTGCTAAGAAATTTTATTGACAAAATGCGATCTGGCTGAAGAAATAACCATCATTAAATTAACCCAAAAAATTAAATTAAGGTAAAGATCAACTCCTTATTTTTGGTAAAACTGTTTTTATGACTTATCAGCAAAGTCTTCAATTGTTCGACATTGTAAATCGGAATTTTAAAAGCGAAAGTGATGCTCGACTTTTCGTTACTGAAATTGACTTACTAATAAATACCAGTTTAAAAGATGAAACAGCAGAATTAGCCACCAAACAGGATGCAGAAACTCATAAAACGGAGTTGATCCATGAAATTGGAAAAACCAACAAAGAAATTGCAATCATTAAAGCTGAAATGCTGAGTGAAATTGCAAAAACCAATAAAGAAATTGCAAGCCTAAGAGCCGAAATGCAGAGTGAAATTGCAAAAACCAATAAAGAAATTGCCAATACCAAAGCAGAAATGATTGGTGAGATTGCAAAAACAAATAAAGAAATCGCCGTCATCAACGCAGAATTGCCCAAAGAATTGGCATTAATCAGGGCTCAACTAGAAAAAGAAACAGCTTCAATTAAGGCAGAGCTTACCAAGGAAATCGCATTAATCAAGAGTGAAATGACCAAAGAAATTGCTATAATTAATGGCAATGTGTCTAAAGAAGTACAAAGCGCCAAAGTAGAACTACTTAAATGGATGTTTGGTTTTTGGGTTAGCTTGGTTTTGCTCATTATTAGCACATTCTATTTCAAAAGGTGATGATTTTTTGGATGGCCAATACAAAAAAAGGGGGATAACAATTTTCATAGTTATCCCCTTTTTTACTGTTAACTATTTCCCAAGCATAGCCCGATACTTATCTACCGAAGCTCCCATTCCTTGCTTTTTAAAATATTTAGGCGCTTCATAAACAAATGCATAAGGCTTATAAAGGCTTGCACAGCTTGGGTTATTTTTCTTTAATAAATTGAAGTCAGCCCATGCCTTATCATATTCTTTGATTGATGTTGCCAATTTATTCTTTTGGTAAATTCCAGATTTATCTCCTTGAAAACCCAAAGCCATAACCTGCCATCCTGCCGCAATAATTCGGTGCAACGCAATGCCATATTGAGCAGAAACTGCTAGGTATTGTTGATCTGCTTTGTTGGTCATGGTTACTTGCTTGCTGAGTCGGTATATTTCTTTCCACATTGCCACGGCTTCATACTTTTCAAGAACAACACTGTCTAAAATTCCTCGTTCCTGATACCATGCAAAAGCTTGTTTTAATTTCCCTTCAGACGAAAAAGGGATTGCACTAGAATCTATCCCCGCCAAAAACTCGTCACGCATCCACCATACCCATTCTTTATCAAAAGGATACTTTGCACTCTCATGACCACGAAGCACCGCTTTTGCAGACAATAAACACAATGATCGGAACGCTTTTCTTGCAACAGGAGCGGTAATTCCATTATCGTCCATAAACTGATCGAAAATAAATTCCTCAGATAAATTGGTATTTCTACCCCAATGATTAATAACATAGGCATTGAGCTTGCACCAAAACTCATTGGTAATGTACGGGCCAACCCAGCCTCCTCCCCTGCTCCAGCTCCAGATGCCTGCAAAGTTTTTATTACTCGCAATCTCTTTTAAGCTTTTGTTACCCGGTTGGGGCTTAACGGTGAAATATTCCTCAAAACCATTAATCACTCCTTCCATTACATAATTGGGATGCGCACCTTTTCCCTCGTATTCACGTTGACATTCCACTTCTATCAATTGGGGGTGATTTCCCAACCCTAAAGTTGGATTAAAATCATAGGTTCTGTGGTAATCTCCTTTGGTATGCTTAATTGAAAAAACTAGGTTTTTATGTGGCTTGATTTGATTGGTTACATTCAGATAATATTCGGCAGAATCGTGCATGCCTCCAAACGACCATGTACGATAGAAAATAGTTTTGTTTCGTTTTTCACAAACCTCTTCACGCAACAGTTGGAGCAGTTTTACATGACTAGACACCCCATTAGTGATGGGGTTATTGCCGGTATGGTAAGGTACATTGTTTAAATAAGTTTCTCCAGTTCTAATTACCAAACCATCTAAATCGGGGAATGTAGCAAACAATTCATCAATCATCATTCGATGAATTTCTATTGTCTTGGGTTTCTCAAAAGATATCTTACCTTTTTCGTTACAAATTTCATCGTGATAAAGCTCAACGAGTTTTTTGGGCAAAACAATAAGATCCGTGAAATAGTATATTTTGATGCCAGCTGCATGGGCTGCAGCAATATTTTTTTTCACTCTCGCTGCTGCGTCATTTACCCATTTTCGTTCTGCACTATTTTCTGGAAAGATGTTTTTATTGAGTTGATCGAAAGTAATGGCCGCATGTGCAAACGTAAAATCGTTCATCACTTTCCCTGTGTATCCATTTTTCTTTAAGAATTCTGGATTATTAAAACTGGTAACCGTAAGGGGTTCACCTGGATTGTTATGAACCATATCCAACACAAATGGTGGATTCAATTGAGCATCTACCACAGATACATTCATCAATAGCGCAGCATAAAACCACAGCTTAATCCCAGAAAGACAAATTTGTCTCAACATTCTACTATTATTTATCATTAAGCTTTTTTTAAAATTTGGTATGGGGTCGAAAGTAATATGCCAATGGATTACAACAGGCAAAAAATGTTGCAACCCATTGGCATAACAGACCAATAGTAATAATAATGGTTTCTATATTTACCTTATTAACACCGTGGTTCCTTTGCTGGTACGCTTAATGCCATTTCCACGGGTATATTCTAAGAACCAAACGTAGGTTCCAGGTTCTTGGGGAAATCCTTTAGCTGTTCCATCCCAGCCATCGTAAATATCATGTGATTCAAAAATTAAACTTCCAAATCGATTGAAAACACGAAAAGTCAATGACTGCAAAAAGCCTCCACCAAATGGCTTTAAACGACTATTATAGCCCGAACCAAATCCATTTGGTCTAAATGCAGTAGGTACGTATAAAGTATCACAACTTCCATCAGTAGGTGAAAAGGCTAAGGTTCTGGATATATTGTCCACCGTACAACCAGCTTTATTTTTAATCGTAATGATGTAAGGAATGCCCACCTTTAAGTTTGTAAAATGCGCTGTAGGCCCAGGATAAATGGTATTATTAAATACAAATTGGTAGGGCGATTCAGCAGTATTTCCTGTAGTAATAGTCAATTTGCCAGAATCTGGATATAGACAAGTGGGGTTACTAATAGAAACGGAGCTATTGGGTTTAATACCCAATACTTTGATTGTTTTAACACTGGTAAGCAAACCACCAGTACACTTATTGCCGCCAATTGTGTAGCTGACATTGGTTGTACCAGCTTTGATTGCAGTGAAAATACCACTTGAGCTAATTGTACCAATTGCAGGTTTATTGCTAGCCCAAGCCCCATTCGGAGATGCATTGGTGAGGTATATAAGGCCTCCCGCACAAACACTGTCAACCCCTTGTATGGAAGCAACTACTGGTGCGTTGATGATCGTAACTGGTAGTGCGGTACTATTTACAGAATCGGGTAGAACACAAGCAGCATTTGATTTGAGTGCACAAGTAATTTGATCACCATTTTTCCAACCAGTTTCAAAATAACTGTTCGCATTAGTACCTACTATTTTTCCATTTTTTCTCCATGTAAACTGTGGCTTTGTACCACCGTTTTGGAAACTACTAACGTAGAATCCTTCATTGCTGCCAGCACAAAAGGCCGTTACCGATGGTGAAATAGCTATAGTTGGTGTTACGTTGGCATTTACTGTGATTACAATGGAATTGCTTAACACTGGATTACTTACTAAACAGGTTACTGAACTCAATAATTCGCAGGTAATTACCTCATTATTTATTAAGCCAAATGCTGTGTAAAGTGCACCTCCATTCCCCACATTTACGCCATTCTTTTTCCATTGATATTTGGGATTAGTGCCATCGTTCGTACTAGTAGCAGTAAATGTAACAGATGCACCTGCACAGATACTTGTACTTGAAGCCGTGATTTTAACGCTTGGAATTAGATTGGTATTAACGACTATTTTAATTCCATTACTAACTACTTTAACTGGAACTGCACATGTTGCATTGCTCATCACTTCACAGCTCACCAAGTCATTGTTAGCCAAAGTTGTGGTAGAATAAATAGTGCTATTGCTACCCACATTTATTCCGTTTACTTTCCATTGGTAGGTTGGGTTTACACCTCCATTAGTGGTGTTTGCCGTGAAAGTAACACTGCTGCCTGAACATATTGCATTAGCAGAGGATACTATACTAACCGATGGTTTCAAAATTGGGTTAACCACTATTTTCAATCCATTACTAATAACTTTTGCAGGAAGAATACAAGCCGCATTGCTCGTTAATTCACAAGTAACAATCGCATTGTTTGATAAGGTTGCGGTAGTATAGGTAGTACTATTTGCACCCACGTTACTGCCATTTACTTTCCATTGGTAAACTGGTTTTGTACCTCCGTTTGTAGCTTTCGCTGTAAAGGTGACACTCGTTCCAGCACAAATGGTACTCGCAGTACCCGTAATACTAACTGTTGGCTGTATAAATGGATTGACTACCATTTTCCAACTATTACTGGTCACTTTTACTGGTGCAGCGCAAGTGGCCTTGCTTGTTAATTCACAGGTTACTATCGCATTGTTGGTCAAAGTAGTGGTTGTGAACGTTGAGCTGTTTGTACCAACATTAACCCCGTTTACTTTCCATTGATAGGTAGGATTTGAACCTCCATTTACTGGTGTTGCCGTGAATGTGACACTGGTACCAGAACAGATGGTACTCAATGTACTCTTGATACTTACCGAAGGTTTCAAAATTGGATTCACCGTTATTCGGATACTATTACTGGTTACTTTAGACGGAACTGCACAAGTGGCTTTACTGGTTAGTTCGCATGTTACAGTAGCATTGTTTGTCAATGTGGAACTGGTATAGGTTGCTGAATTACCCACCACATTTATCCCGTTTACCTTCCATTGGTAGGTTGGGTTTACACCTCCATTAGTGGTGTTAGCCGTGAAAGTAACACTGCTGCCAGAACATATTGCATTAGCAGAGGATACTATACTAACCGATGGTTTCAAAATTGAGTTAACCACTATTTTCAATCCATTACTGATAACTTTTGCAGGAAGAATACAAGCCGCATTGCTTGTTAATTCACAAGTAACTATCGCATTGTTTGATAAGGTTGTGGTAGTATAGGTAGTACTATTCGCACCCACGTTACTACCATTCACTTTCCATTGGTAAACTGCCTTTGTACCTCCATTTATAGCTTTCGCTGTAAAAGTGACACTCGTTCCAGCACAAATGGTACTCGCTGTACCCGTAATACTAACTGTCGGCTGTATGATTGGATTGACCACCATTTTCCAACTATTACTGGTCACTTTTACTGGTGCAGCGCAAGTGGCCTTGCTCGTTAGTTCGCAGGTTACTATCGCATTGTTGGTCAAAGTAGTGGTCGTGAACGTTGAGCTGTTTGTACCAACATTAACCCCATTTACTTTCCATTGATAGGGAGGATTTGAACCTCCATTTACTGGTGTTGCCGTGAATTTTACACTGGCGCCTGAACAGATAGTATTGGTTGTACTTGATATGCTTACAGATGGAACTACTGTTGGGCGAACAAATAAGTTCAGATTCGCCAAACTATCACAACCAACACTATTTGTTAGTGTAACAGTATAAATACCCGTTTTATTAAAGCTTTTACCATTGAAATTATAAGTAGAACCCGCACAAATGGTATCCTTGGTTAATGAAGAAGAGGTTTTCTTTAGTGTTAGAATTAATACCGCTATACTATCGCATCCAACTTTGTTCACCAATTTTACTGTGTAAGTCCCAGCTTTAGAATAATTGATTCCATTGAAAGTGAAACTAGTACCAGGACAAATACTCGCTCTAGAAATTGAACTTGTCGTGTCTTTTAATTTCACTTCAATAATCGCTAAACTATCGCAACCGACACTGTTTACTAGTTTGAAGGTATCCTTAACTGCTTTTGTGTAGATCTTGCCATTAAACGTATAACTGCTGCCTTTACAAATACTAACTGATCTGAATGAACTTGTCGTGTCTTTCAATTTCACTTCAATAACCGCTAAACTATCGCAACCGACACTGTTTACTAGTTTGAAGGTATCCTTAACTGCTTTTGTGTAGATCTTGCCATTAAAAGTATAACTGCTGCCTTT
>JAIXOJ010000174.1 GCA_027486835.1 Chitinophagaceae bacterium | reverse complement strand
GATTAGATGAATCTCGGTTCCGATTAGATGAATCTCGGTTCCGATTAGATGAATCTCGGTTCCGATTAGATGAATCTCAATGCCGATTAGAATATCTCGGTTGGCGATTAGAATATCTCGCTTTGGGAATAGAAGTATCTCTGTTGATAAATAGAAGTATCTCGGATTTTGATTAGAATATCTCGGTTGGAGATTAGAAATATCTAGGTTGGTGATAGGGATATCTCGGTAGTGATTAGAAGTTTTTCAGGGTTTACTAAGTCAAACTCGGTGGAGACTAGGTGATTAATTGTTTTTTTGTTAAATGCCTTTGCGATAAAAAATCTGTAAGCATTAATTAAGAGAGTGGCAAAAGCAGTGCGATTATGCAAGCGAGGGGAAATTCCTTTCTCATTTCTGTTTAGTTTTTAGTCGTATAGAACAACATCCGCCAAGTCCACAACTAATTATACAGGCTGAATATTCTCCATCGTCAAGATTTGTCATGTTTAAAGTTGGCTTACCTTGTCCAATAACTTTCTTATTGTGCAACGCTAAGTTTTTGTTTTTTGCAGAACGCAAATACACATCTGATTCTGTCCCGCCACTTGGAAAAATAAGTAAAATACTGTCTTGCTTACTTTGTCTAAATATTACTATTGGTTTGCAGTCACCTTTTCCAGTTTCACAACCTTCTAAATATTTAAAGTCCAAAGTTTGTACTATGATATTCCTTTTGGGCTTTGTCAGACCACTAGCAGTCAGTGTAGTCAAAGCAAGAAGAATTATTATGAAAAAAGTAGTTGTCGATTTGTGTGAGGTCATAAAGTGGGACATACGAAAAAGGCTTGGCGTTGTTGGGAAATTCGCATTCCGTCTGCCCATAACTGAAGCCCAGTGATTGCAATATTACTGACGTTTTATTCATAAGTCAAACTTATAACATCAAACTAGAACTGTAAAACAATAATGAGGAAATGCTGTGAAATTATTCGTCAAGCCGCTGTTAAACCAAACCTAAATTTAGCTCCTGCTTATTTGGTAATGTTTGTAAGTATTTGTCCAAATGATAAAGCTTCTATTGTTCCATAATTCCAACCATAATCACCATTAGAATTCACTTCTAGAAATGCATTTTGTCCAGCACCTTTAACAGCAAATTCGAAATATGAGTTGTCTTTTTTGTCAAGTCTGACCAAGCAAGCCCATTTAGGATTTTTGATTATCGTACTTATAGATTTTGCATTTGTCAAAGCATTGCATAAACTGTCAATAGTTTCAGTTTTGGTAATCTCAATTGTAGTTTTTGTCAAACTTATTTCTTCGTATCCTTTGTATGTTGTTGGCATTATTGAAATTCTCACAATCTTTGTTTTGTCAACTTTAAGAATCTTGTCTAATTGTTTTTGTGATTGAGATAAAGGTCCAAAAGTTGCTAAAGCAACAGTAGTCAAACCAAGTATTAAGGGAATTAGGCCTACAAGTTTTTTCTGCTTTTTAAACTTAAATGTACAAAGTCCAATTATTGTAAATAATACTCCAATTAATAAAATTTGCATGGTTTTGTTTGTCGCAATTGTACTGTTATTTTAAATAGCCGCTAATTAAAAAAAGACTTAGCAATTTTTGGAGAATTTCATATTCCGTCTTCCCATAACTGAAGCCCAATGATTGCAATATTGCAGATGTTTAATTTATAAGCCAAATTTATAACGTCAAGCCCAAATTATGCCAAACTTAATGTTGCCTACAGTTAAGTCTAATAATCCTTTTCAAGATTTTCAGTTCTTGTGAGTTTGTATTTTTTGAAAGACAATTGTTCTAAAGCAAAGTCAGCAAAATAAGTCTGTCCATTTTTTTTAACCATTCCTTCAAAGTAGTCATTTCCTTTTCTTGTAAAAGATACATAAAGTCGTTTTTTATTATCCCAACTTATAAATTGTATTTCTTCAAATTCAGGCAAACCCTGAACTTTATAAAACGAACTTTCTTCATTTTTATATTTTACTCTTACGTTATAATTTACCCCTTTGTACTCTACCTCAACAATCGAATCAAGTAAATATTTTCCTAATGAAAATTGCTCAATGTCTAATAAAGGTCTTGCTGAAACCTTAGAATAACTTTTTTGTTTTTGAGAAACTTGAGAAAGATATGTTGTGTCTATCAATTTAAGATCCTTAATAGAACTGTCTTGTTTATTAAATAGCAAAAGGAAAGACTCATTTCCGTTTATAAATGAAAAGCAACTATCAAAATCGGTATCAGTATTTGAAATAAAACAAATACTGTCAAATGTGAAGGGAAAAAAATGTTCATAATATTGAATTCTCAGAGTAGGCTTTTTTGTTTTAGAGTCTCTATAAAAACAAAATCCACTTGCGGGACGAAAAATTTCTTCTCTACTAAAGCTACTAATATTAGTTACCATTCTTTTGTCAACCCACGAACCTATAATGTCTGTGAAAGAGAATATAGCAAATTTTCTTGGCAAGTCAGATTTTGAAATGGATGTAGTCTTGTCAACATCTGTTGAGTTACAGCTTAAATAAATTAAACTCAATATTAGGAATAGTCTATGCACAGAGTTTTTTTTAATTGTAGCCAACTTATAAATACTCGAAATACCTAAAGTTTTCTAAACTTTCGCTACTTATAATAAACCCCCGAAAATCCATAGGAGTTTACAATTAGACGCAAGTTTATTTAGCCTTATAATTACTTAGTAAATGCGAAAATAAGGGAATCGAATTAAATTAATACAAACTGCTACCATACGCTAAATAGTATATATCATCTGTTGTATCAGCGCAAATAAATTGGAGTTTCGCCCTTGCTTCTTTTCGGCTAATATTTCGGAATATTTACCTAAAGGGAGAAACCAAAACCTCTTTGAAAGCTTGAACCTTTGGGATGAAAGTTCGAGACTTTCACATGAAAGTTCGAGACTTTCACATGAAAGTTCGAGACTTTCACATGAAAGTATGAGACTTACACATGAAAGTATGGAACTTACACATGAAAGTATGAGACTTACACATGAAAGTATGAGACTTACACATGAAAGTATGAGACTTTTACATGAAAGTGTGGAACTTACACATGAAAGTATGGAACTTACACATGAAAGTATGGAACTTACACATGAAAGTTTGAGACTTTTACATGAAAGTATGAGACTTTTACATGAAAGTTTGAGACTTACACATGAAAGTTTGAAACTTTCATGATCTAACCAATAATAACTGCCAAACAATCCTAAACCCCCATCCTCACTATTCTTTACTGTGTAGCCGTCTTTTGTGGGCTGTTGTGTATAGCCAAAATTGATGTAGAGATATTGATGTACCTAAAAATTGGACAATAGCAAGTGAACAAACACCTCTGATGTAGTATTGATGTAGCTGGATTTAGTGGTTGTAGGGGGCAATGCAGATAGTTTTGCACCAACGATTTAACGGAGTCATTATTCTTCTTTTTTAAACGATTGCATTTATGAAATTAAAAATCAGGTTACTATGCCTAGGGATTTTTTTGGCCACTTGCTTGCAACAAGCGATGGCTCAAAAAACGATGATTACAGGCAAGGTCAAAAACAAATCAACAGGTGAGCCGCTCAATGGCGCTACCATTAGCAATGAAGCCAACCAAAAGTCAGCCTTTACAGATGCTAATGGCGATTTCTCTATCCAAGGAGAAAAAGGACAAACCCTTTCCGTTGTGTATGTGGGCATGACTAAGATGCGGTTGAAAATTACCAACACAGTGGGGGTTGAATTCCTGATGGAGGAAGGCAACATAAAGCTTGATGAAGTAGTGGTAGTGGGGTATGGTACCCAAAAAATTACCAAGGTGTCTGGTGCTATTAACACCATTAAAAGTGCTGACATTGAAAAATTGAAGCCAGTAAGGGCAGAGGAAGCCTTGCAGGGTAGGGCTTCGGGTGTAACGGTTATCTCACCAGGTTCGCCAGGGGCTAAGCCTACGGTTTTAGTTAGGGGTATTCCTTCCTACTCTGGGGCAAATCCATTGGTTGTGGTGGATGGTTCATTACAAACAATTGACGACTTAAACTCAATAAATGCATCAGATATTGAGTCTATTAGTATTTTAAAAGATGCAGCTTCCACAGCCATTTATGGTGTTAAGGGCGGCAATGGTGTTATTATCGTAACCACCAAATCAGGGCGTAAAAACCGAAAGGCAGAGTTTAGCTTTTCTAGTTATTATGGCATGCAAGAAGTTGCCAGAAAAATTGGTTTATTGAATGCCACAGAATATGGTGCTATGCTCAATGAGGGAAGTGTCTTGTCGGGTGGTAATTTAATTTTTACCGATTTGTCAAAACTAGGCGTTGGTACAGATTGGCAAGATCAAGTGTTTAAGAAAGCGCCTATGCAGTCGCACAGTATGTCTGCAAGAGGTGGTGGGGAAAAGATGACTTATTTTCTATCAGCAGGTTACACTGGTCAAGGCGGCATTGTAGGTGGCGCAGACAAATCTTATTTCAATCGCTACAACGCTACTAGCAATTTGTCTTTTGATTTAACCCCCAAACTAAAATTGATTACCAACACCAGTTTTGTGAATATCAAAGGGGCCTCTATTGCAGAAAACGCTATCAACAGTGTTTTAGGTAATGCACTCAACTTTGACCCTACAGTTCCCGTGTACAACACCGTACCTAATACCTATGGTACTTACAGCGTGAGCAACAGGATATTGTCTGAAAACTATAATCCGCTTACCCAATTAGATAATACCCACAACTATTCCAATACAAATAAGTTGTACGGTAAAATAGAGTTGCAATACAATATCCTGAAAAACTTGTCATTCACTTCGCGCTATGGTTATACCAATACCGATATTACAGGCAAAAGCTTCCAACCCTTGGTGTATTATGGTGATGGGCATATTAATTCTACCCTCAACAGCGATGGTAGTACTAAATCTGGTTCGCACAACAGTGTAGCCCAAAACAAGAATACCTTTTATAGTTATACTTTCGAGAACTACGCCAACTACAATTTTAAAGTGGTGGGTGGCCACAGTCTAGAAACGGTGCTTGGTTTTTCTATGGCAAAAAATACAGGTAATGCCATATATGGTTCTAGACAGGATGTTCCATTCAATTCTTGGGATTTTGCTGACATCAGTGCTGCTACAGGAACAGCCGCTAACTCTGGTTTGAGTACAGGTGTAAGCAGATACGAAAGGCGGAATTTATCCTTTTTTGGCCGCTTCAATTATGATTATAAGGAACGTTATTTGGCTTCAGTTTCGTTACGGAGGGATGGATCTTATGCATTTGGTAAGAACAATAAATACGGCAACTTTCCTTCTTTTTCACTTGGATGGAATGTATCTTCCGAATCCTTCTACCATTTCAAACCAGTCAAAGTGTTTAAAATCCGTGGTAGTTATGGGATAACTGGTAACGAAAATGTGAATCCTCAATTTGAGCGCATTCTTTCTGGTATTTACAGTTATAATTTAGGTCAAAACACTGGTTACACTTTTGGCAATGATGCAACCTCTACGGGTGCAGCAGTAGGATCTTACCTTAACGAAGACCTTCGTTGGGAAAAGCAAAAGCAATTGAATTTGGGTTTTGATGCCCAATTGTTTGATGGTAAATTGTCTATCAATGCAGATTACTACGAAAAAAACATTGATGGTTTGTTGTTTCAACCTAGCTTGTCATTATATCTAGGCACCGCAGCTATACCATCGGCCAATGTGGGTAAGATTAAATCAAATGGATTTGACGTTACTGTCGGTTATAATACATTGATCGGCAAACAATTTAAGTTGACTACTAATGTTTCTTTAACTACGAATAAAACCACAGTAACAACCACCAATGGTGGTTTAATCACTGGCGGAAGCTATGGCATTGCGGGAGAGCAAATCACTCGTTTTGAAGAAGGGTATACGCCGGGATATTTCTTTGGATACAAAACCAATGGTTTGTTTCAAACCCTAGACGAAATCAGCAAAAGCCCTACCCAAGCCAATGCCCAACCTGGCGACATTAAATATGCAGATGTAAACGGCGATGGCGTAATTGATGCCAAAGACCGTACACAAATTGGCAACCCTTTTCCTAAATATACCATAGGTTGGAATCTAACACTTGAATACAAAGGATTTGATTTCAATACGTTCGTTTATGTTTCCCTAGGCAACGATTTGTTCCGTGCTTATGAGCGCAACCTTGCCATGACCAATAAATACCGAGGTGTTTTGGGTAGATGGACAGGCCCAGGCAGCACCAACGATGCTAGAAACCCACGCTTTGTTTTTGCGGATGTAAACAACAATACGCGTGCTTCTGACCGCTATATTGAAGATGGTTCTTTTGCTAAATTGAAAAACGTGCAATTGGGTTACACCATTCCTGCCACTTTGTACCGCAATAAGGTATTTAGCAAAATAAGGGTATATGCCCAAGTGAAAAATGCTGTGGTCATTACCAAATACAGTGGCTATGACCCTGAAATTACCAATGGTGATGCTGGCATATTAGAAACGGGTGTTGACAGAGGTGCTTATCCTCAATCAAGAATTTACGCCATGGGTATAGACTTTAAATTTTAATGATTCAATGCTAGAAAATATGAAAAAGAGTAGATTATTAATAGGGGCTGCTTGCTGGATATTGCTGGCAGCTACGGGCTGTAAAAAATTTATTGATTACAATGCCCATGAAGATTATCAAATTACCACAGCCGACTACTTTAAAACGTCGGATGATTACCAAAAACTGGTGATTGGTACTTATTCGCCCATGCAATGGCTTTGGGCTAATACCGTTATTGGCGATATTGCTAGTGACAATTCGGTTTCGGGTGGTGAAAATGCTACTGACCAAATTGGCTTTCAGCAAATTGACGACTACACACTTACTACCACCAATAGTTATTTAACAGAGGCTTGGAAATCTTGCTATGAGGGCATTAGTCGGGCTAATTATTTACACGAAAACAAGGGGCGACTCAATTTCACTGGTAAAGATTCCTTGTATGGTGAGGTGTATTTTCTAAGAGCTTATTACTATTTCCATTTGACCAGAATGTTTGGCGGCGTACCGTTGTTTGTAGATCACCGCTTAACGGTGTCAGATTCTAAATCTGCCCAACGTGCACCAGTGGCCGATGTGTATAAACAAATAGAAGCTGATTTGCTTTTGGCCATTGCCAATTTACCCAAATCGAATCTACAAAAGGGGAGGGTTACTAAATATGCTGCGCAAGCCCTGCTTGGCAAAGTGTATTTGTACCAAAATAAGTTTGATGAAGCTGCTGCCATGCTAGAAAATGTTATTAGCGGACCATTTAGTTTGGTAACCAATTTTGGCGACATCTTTTTGCAATCAGGCGAAAACGGCAGCGAATCGGTGTTTGAAGTACAATACAGCAACATCAGCCCTTTCTACGATTGGACCAATCCCGGACGTGGCCAAGGCAATTTAGCAGTTCAAGCTTGTGGTATCAGGAACATAACGGGTAGTAGCCCTTACGCATCCGGCTGGAGTTCTAATCTTCCAACAAAAGAATTGGCTACTTCTTTTGCCGCTGGCGATAAAAGAAAAGAGGTAACCGTTTTAGACATAGAAGCCTACAAAACGGCTAACCCTAGTTTTAATATTACCTACACCGTAGCACCGTACAAAAACACGGGGTTGTATAACCAAAAATACCTGCCACGTACAGGAGAAACCTCTGGTCAGCTTGAATTGAACTACCTTAATAATTACCGATTTATCCGTTTTTCCGATGTGTTGCTCATGGCGGCTGAAGCCTACAACCGTGCTACCACGCCCAACGATACCAAGGCACAAAGCTATCTCAACCTAGTACGTAATCGGGCTTTTGGCGACTTATTACATGGCGTAACGGCCACTGGCACTGCCCTTAAGCAAGCCATTTGGGACGAAAGAAGATGGGAACTAGCTATGGAAGGCGATCGCTTTTTCGACCTTGTAAGAACGGGTCAAGCTGCCGCAAAAATCAAGGGCTTTGTAGTTGGTAAGAACGAAGTATTCCCAATACCACAACAAGAAATTGATATTTCTGGCCTTACCCAAAACCCTAATTATTAGTGGTAAGCCAAGGGAAAGTGCATTACCATTTCATTTTTTCATGTTTAAATTATTATTCAATGATACACGCTTTTAAATACCTCATGGGCCTGGCGCTGGTTGTTGCCATGTTTACCGGGTGTACAAAAAAGAATGACGACATTTCTTTTATCAACTCGGCTGCTGCGCCTAGCAATGTGTCTGCTTTATTTACGGTTACCCAAGACAATTCGGGCATCGTTACCCTATTACCTAGCGGCGAAGGGGTAGCTTATTTTGAAGTTTATTTTGGAGATGCTACCACTGCCCCCGCCAAAGTGCTTGCGGGCAATGTGGTGCGCCATAGGTACCTCGATGGCAACTACACCGTTAAATTTATTGCCCATAGCATTGATGGAAAAACCACAGAAGTAACCAAACCATTAACGGTGTCTTTCAAAGCACCAGAAAATGTGGTTATTAACACCGGAATCGACGGCGCAAATAGTTTTAAATTAAGCGTATCTGCTACTGCCCAATTTGAAACCTATTTTAAAGTATTGTTTGGCGAAGGCGTTGGCGAAGTGGCGCAACCATTTACCGAAGGCGATACCCTCACCCACGTATATGCAGCCATCGGCTCTTATACAATTACGGTTATAGCGTTCAGTGGTGGTAAAGACTCTACCATTGTTACTAAAACAGTAGCGATTACTGACCCGCTAAAACTCCCTTTAACCTTTGAGTCCACTACGCTTAATTATGCATTCACCGACTTCGACGGAGGCAATACCACCGTGGTTGCCAACCCTCAAATGAATGGCATTAACAGCAGTGCCAAAGTGGCTAAGATGGTAAAGAACGCTGGACAAACCTGGGGGGGAAGTTGGATTGGTATGAGCAGCCCTATAGACTTTTCTACCAACAAAATTTTTAGGATGAAAGTATATTCACCAAGGGTGGGTGCTAAAGTTCTATTGAAAGTGGAAAATGCCAGCAGTTCAAGTACTTTTTATGAAGTACAATCCCTTACAACCGTAGCCAATGCATGGGAAGAATTGGTGTTTGATTATAGTGCCATCAATACCTCTAAAACCTATGACCATATTGTACTCATCTTCGATAATGGTACTATGGGCGACGGGTCTGCCAACTACACCTTCTTGTTAGATGATATTCGCCTGACCAATAGCTTGCCTTCTTCTAGTGCCTTGGCTTTGCCCTTAGATTTTGAATCTAGTACACTCAAATATAAGTTTACCGATTTTGGTGGTGGAGCAGTTTCAGTAATAAGTAACCCACAAGCTAATGGCATCAACACCAGTGGCAATGTAGGTAAGATGGTAAAAAATCAAGACCAGGTATATGGTGGTAGTCTCATTACACTTGACAACCCAATCGACTTTACGGGTAAAAACACTTTTACCATGAAAGTTTTCTCTCCAAGAGCAGGCGCAAAAGTGTTGTTGAAAGTAGAAAACCTCACCAACCCCAACCTCAGCTTTGAAAAAGAAGTGAAAACAGGAAGTGCCAATGCTTGGGAAACCCTCAGTTTCGATTATAGTGCCATACACAACCAGCCAGCAGGCAGTTCTTTCCAAAAGGTAGTATTGATTTTCGATAATGGCATCATGGGCGATGGGTCTGCCAATTACACGTTTTTGTTCGACGATATCAACCTCAATTAATTCATTTTAACACCCTATAATTATGACGAATAAAATTAAGCAGCTAGCCTTGTGGACGATGGCCATTGTTCTAGGCTTTGGGGGCTGCAAAAAAGATGAATACAGCTTCGGCAGCATCAAAACACCCACTAATTTATCCCTCGATGTTACTATTGAAGGGGCAGATGCTACCAACCCTGCTGGCAACGGTTCAGGAAAAATAAAAGTAACCGCCGCTAGCGATGGCGCATTGGCGTACAATTTCGATCTTGGCGATAGCACGGCAAATGCCAAGCAAGCATCGCAAAGCGGCATATTGAATTATAAATACAACTCGCCCGGCACTTTCGACTATACCGTTTCTGTTACCGCAGTAGGTACGGGCGGTGCAGTTGCAACTATTAGTAAAAAAGTAACCATCAAAGTTATTTTTGAAGTACCCACCGCCATCATTACATCCCTAACCAATAATGCTTCCCGTGTTTGGATTACCGATAAAACCGCTACAGGTCATGTGGGGGTGGGGCCAGTGAATGAGTTTACGCCTAGTTATTACGCAGCTAGTCCAAACTCTCGTGCCGCATGCTTATACGATGATGAAATCACCATTGCTAAGGATGCCAATAACAATATGACCATTAATGTGGACAACAAGGGCGCATCTTTCATTATTGCTGCGGCTACGTCTAGCTATGGATTAAGCGGGGGCGATGATTGCTATCCTGTAAGCATCATCGGCGTTAAAAAATTGACGTTTATGGATGCAACTTCCACTTCCACCACTGCCAATTCTACCCGTATTCAATTTACGGTACCGGGCGATGGATTGGTCAATTTTGGTACTGGTGGAAAAACCTATGAAATCTTGTCTATCACCGATTCTACCATGCAACTGCGCAACATTGGCGCAGATGGGCTTGCTTGGTATCAAAAATTAAAAGTTAAATAATCTGGTTATGCTAAAGCTAAATTTTTCAATCATGATAGCGTTCTTGTTTGTGCTGCTAATGTCTAGTTGCACCAAATCAAATACTGATGCGGCGGTGGTGCCTGCCAATCTTATGGTCTATGCAACCCCCAGCACCGATGGTGGCGGCGTTGTCAATTTCTCTGCTACTGCCGATAATGCCGTGGCTTATACCTTCAATTTTGGTACGGGTGATTCCACCACCAACTACACTGGCAATGCCATTTACCAATTTACCACATCTGGTACCAATACCTACACGGTTACGGTTACTGCCAAAAGCAGCACGGGTGTGGCAATTACTAAATCAGTAGATGTTGCAGTGTATGTAGCAGGCAACTCAGGCAAATTGGTTTGGGCCGATGAATTTAACAGCGACGGACTACCCGACACCACCAAGTGGGGCTATGATATTGGTGCTGGCGGCTGGGGCAATGGTGAATTACAATACTATACCAATAGTTCTGCCAATGCCTATTTAAAAGGGGGTAGCTTATTTGTAAAAGCCATCAAGCAAAGCTATAATGGCAGCAACTATACCTCCGCCCGTTTGATTACCAAAAACAAATTTGCGTTTATGTACGGAAGGGTAGATGTGCGTGCAAAACTCCCTATAGAAGCAGGTACTTGGCCAGCCATCTGGATGCTCGGCAGCAACATAGATGCAGTGGGTTGGCCCAATTGTGGCGAAATAGACATCATGGAGCAAAAGGGTTTTGAACCCAATAAAATTTTAGGAACGCTCCACTACCCAGGCCATTTTGGTGGTGGCGGCGTAGGTTCTGCTACCGTAATTACCGATGCAGCCGCTACATTCCACACCTATTCTTTAGTATGGTCGCCCGCCACCATCAAGATACTGGTGGACAATCAAGCGTTTTTCACCTTTGCAAACAATGCATCTGTGCCATTTAATCAAAACTTTTTCATGATTTTAAATGTGGCCATGGGTGGTTCATTGGGCGGCACTGTTGGCGCATCATTCACCAGTGCAGCAATGGAAGTAGATTATGTGCGGGTGTATAAATAGTCGCAGGCTTTTTATTGCATTGGGTTAGGAACCGAAAAATTATTGCATCAAACCCGTCAGGTTTCAAAAACCTGACGGGTTTAACATGTTCCATTGAGTACAATAGCTGCAATAAGTAGTGTAAGTTTATTTTTAATTAATGCTCCCGCTAACAACTATGAACTAACAACTAACAAATAACCGCTAACATCTAACCACTAACCACTAACCACTAACCCCTAACAACTAATCCCTCTTACAAACTTCTCCTTATGTACATCCCTCTTTTAAGGTTAATCAGGTTATGCGTTTGCGGCACCTGTCTATTTGTGGTAATGGTTGCCAAGGCGCAGCCTATGAAAAAGCCTGTGGACACTATCGGCCAAAAAGTAACAGCACTGTTGCAACAAATGACCTTAGAAGAAAAAATTGGTCAAATGAACCAGTACAATGGTTTTTGGCAAGTAACAGGCCCCGCCCCCACAGAAGCCAATGCCAAACTAAAGTATGAGCACCTAAAAAAAGGTTGGGTAGGTTCGGTACTGAACGTGTCTGGAGTGGAGAATGTGCGCAAGTTGCAAGAAATTGTAGTCAAAGAGTCCCGTTTGCATATTCCTTTATTGTTTGGGTTAGATGTGATTCATGGCCATAAAACCTTAACGCCCATCCCCTTGGGCGAAGCCGCCAGTTGGGATTTGGGGGCCATTGAAGCCTCCGCCCGTGCAGCCGCAGAAGAAGCAGCGGCAGTAGGCATCAATTGGACCTTTGCCCCCATGGTGGACATTACCAGAGATGCGCGATGGGGCAGGGTGATGGAAGGTGCAGGCGAAGACACCTACCTGGGCAGTAAAATTGGGATGGCTCGGGTAAAAGGATTTCAAGGCAATAGGCTAACTGACGATGATGCCATCATTGCGACAGCCAAACACTTTGCTGGCTATGGTTTTGCAGAAGCAGGGCGAGATTATAATACGGTGGATGTGGGTACTTCTACGCTATACAATGTTATTTTACCCCCGTTTCAAGCGGTGGTTGACGCAGGTGTTCGTACAGTAATGAACTCATTTAATATACTGAACGGCATTCCCTCAACGGGTAATAAATTTTTACAGCGCGATATATTAAAAGGTAAATGGGGGTTCAAAGGTTTCGTTATTTCCGATTGGGGTTCTGGCAGTGAAATGATGGCACATGGTTTTGCCAAAGATTTGCAACATGCCGCCGAACTATCCCTGAAAGCGGGTAGCGATATGGATATGGAATCCTATGCCTACATCGGTCATTTGAAACAGTTGGTGCAAGCAGGTAAAGTGCCAGTGAGTTTAATAGATGATGCGGTAAAACGCATATTAAGGGTTAAGTTTGAGTTAGGATTGTTTGATAATCCGTACAAATACTGTCACCCCGAAAAAGAAAAAACAATGCTGTACCATCCCAAGCACATAGCTGGGGCATTGGATATAGCCAAAAAATCCATTGTACTACTAAAAAATGAAGGCCAGTTATTGCCTTTGTCCGCCAAAACAAAACAGCTAGCCGTTATAGGCGCATTTGCAAATGACAAAAACAGTCCATTAGGCAGTTGGCGCATTGGAAGCGATGATAACTCAGCAGTTTCTTTCCTCGAAGGTTTGCAACGGATGCAGGTGCCCTACACCTACGAAAAAGGCGTAAATGTGGTGATAGGAAAAACCGCATTTGGCGAAGAAGTAAGCATCAACGAAACAGATACCAGCGGCATGGCCGCAGCAGTGCAACTAGCCGCCAAATCACCTGTAGTTGTGATGGTGCTAGGGGAGCATGGTTTTCAAACAGGAGAGGGGAGGAGCAGAACCAAAATAGACCTACCCGGCCTACAGCAACAGTTGTTAGAAGCTGTTTATGCCGTAAATAAAAATATTGTATTGGTATTGATGAATGGCAGACCATTAGCCATCCCCTGGGCTGCGGAACACCTGCCCGCCATAGTAGAAGCCTGGCAGTTAGGTACAGAAACAGGCAATGCCATTGCTCAGGTATTATTTGGCAAGTACAACCCATCTGGAAAATTACCCATGACCTTTCCTAGAAGTGTAGGCCAAGTACCCATTTACTACAACTATTTCAACACGGGCAGACCTGGGCCTAAAACAGAAGTGTTTTGGACACATTATATTGATGAGTCAAGAAAGCCCTTATATCCTTTTGGCTTTGGGTTGAGCTACACGCAGTTTGCCTATTCAGATATAAAAGTAAACGCAACCAATCCCCACAAAATAGAAGTAAAAATAACCGTAGCCAATACGGGTAAACTAGCTGGCGAAGAAGTAGCCCAATTGTATATTCACCAGGGCATTGGTTCGGTGGTGCGACCAGTAAAAGAATTAAAAGGCTTTAAAAAACTAATGCTACAACCCAATGAAAAACAAGAGCTAACCTTTCTATTAACCGATGCCGAACTTGGTTTTTACGATAATGAAGGCCGGTTTAAAGTAGAAAAAGGAATGTTCGACGTAATGGTCGGCACCAATTCCGATGAAGGAATCAGTAGCTTTTTTGAGATAAAATAGCTTCCGAAATCAGGTGGTTGAGCAATTCAGGTGGTTGAGCCCGTCGAAACCACCGCTACCTGAATTGCTCAACCACACCCTGAAAATTCATAGCTAATAATTTTCGCCAAACGCTAGGTAAAACCGATAATAAAATACGTCCTAAAAACATTACCCCCCCCTTTAGTCATCTCTCCTTCAGTAGTAAAAAGTTTGTTTCAATTACCTAAACAATAAGACGGTGTTTTACCAGTATTCAATCCTGTGAATAAATAAATTACCTGAATTGGAATTAAAATGATTTTTTTGAAAAAATTGAGAAATGAAAAAGACTTCAACCCCAAAATACAATGTAACACGTACTGGAAAATCGGAAGATAAACTAAGCATAGAGCAAAAAGCCTATGCTGATTTGCTTAAAAAGATTGAAAAGCAGGAAAAGAAAAATATAGCCGCTGCCAAGAAGGTTAATGAAATTAGGGAAGCACACGCTGAGTTAATCATGAATAACCTTAATAAGCATTCACAAACCCAGTTAGACTTGGCAGTAGCGATTGGCAAAGCCGCACAAACCCAAAAACTGACGAAAGCTGAAAAAGGGAAATTGAGAGATGCTATTCTATACTTGCTAGGAGCGGCAAAAGAAAATATCGATTTGGAACAAGAACACATAGCGCTGTTCAATGAATGGAGTGAACAAACCTATGAAGAAATAGAAAAAGAAGAAGAGGAAGAGGAAAAAGCAGAATTACTAGAGGAATTGAAAAATTTAGGTATTCATGTGGAATTAGAAGAGTCTGATACATTTGAGCAAGCCAAAGCCAAGATTTTCGCTAAAGTAATGGAGAAAAAAAAGGAAATTGAGGAAGGCGAATTTACGGAACAAGAATCCCCTAAATCATTCAACAACCGCCCCAAAACCAAAAAACAATTAGAAAAGGAAGCGAAACTACTGGCAGAACAAAAAGCAGCTGAAGAGCTAAGGGGTAAAACCATTAGAAGTATCTATATAGGATTGGCGAAAGTACTACATCCCGATACCGCCTCCGACTTGCTTGAGAAAAACCAAAAAGAGGAATTGATGAAGCAAGTAACCGTGGCCTACGAAAAAAAGGATTTGCCCACACTCCTAAAACTCGAAGCAAAATGGGTAGAAGGCCAGTCGCAAGAAGTAGGTAAACTAACGAATGATAAAATCAGGATTTACATATCGTTCTTAAATGAAAGACTCGCATCATTAATTCAGGAAGAGCGTGAGATTCTTAGCCATCCAAGTAATCAGCAGATATGGGAATATTTGAATATGGCCCCAAAGAAAGCACTTTCTGAATTGGAAAAAGAGTCAGGTCAAATTCTATATGCAATAAATCGATTACAATCCATGACACAGATTAAACCAACTAAAATCAGTCTTATGTCTGTAGTAAAAGAAGTACTTGAAGATAGTAGAGATACTGATATAAATTTTGAGATGTTTGAAGCAATGTTCAGAGATGCTTTTTTTAGATAGACCTAGATTGGTGTAAAAAATAAATCCTTCCATAGGGATGCTCAATAGAAGCTGCTAGGTAAAAAGTTGTTTTTCTGCGAGACTTCGATTATAAAGGGAGTCTATTTTTTTAATTGATGATGGGTTTCAGCTCCATTCAAATTCAAAGGAGTTGAAACCCATCGTCATAAACTACATTAAATAATGGTATAACTATAAGGTAGCGTAATTTACCAAAAACACAATGCGGTTGAAACACAACTAATGTAGAAAGGGAATAGCATTATTAGTATGGAAGAATAAAATAAGGACAACCGCCCCTAAGTAAGTTTTAAAATCCTACCAACTATCCCAAACAGCAAGAAAAGTTTGCGCCCGCCCAATCCCCGTTAAACATTCGCACTGATGATATAAGGAAATGCCCACCCACAACAAAATATATCAAAACCCGTTGGGGGGCACCTATGCGCCCGCCCAATCCCCATTAATCATTCGCACAATTAAATTAAAATGAAATAAAACCCAAAAAATCACCCCACCCCCACAATCATAAAAATCAAAAAAATCACAGTTCAGACACCACTAACCCACCCATCCTCCAAATACCCCTTTAGGACAAAGGAGCAAATACTTAAATAATCCGCTTTTACGTTCTAATAATCCGCTTTTACGTTCTAATAATCCGCCTTTACCTTCCAATAATCCGCTTTTACCCTCCAATAATCCGCTTTTACCCTCCAATAATCCGCTTTTACCCTCCAATAATCCGCTTTTACCTTCCAATAATCTGCTCTTACCTTCCAATAATCCGCTTTTACCTTCCAATAATCCGCTTTTACCTTCCAATAATCTGCTTTTACCTTCCTCAGAAATGTTTTTACTCAATTATAGACCACAAATACTTTGTTTTTACAGCATTTACCCTTTCCAAATCTGCTTCGGCCTTCCTCAAAACCATCTTTACGTAATAATAATCCACGCTTACCTAATCCATAACCTCAAAATCTTCCTTTTTTTTGTTTTTACCCTTTTCAAAAAGGCATTTACCTTCTTATAAAAGACAACTCTCTTCCTATAATCCATCCAATCCTTGGTTTTTTGCATCCAATATGTTGATTTGTTTAATGGATAAAAGCAAATGCCTAACTTCCCAACACCCAAACTAGTACATTTTTTATTCACTCGCTCAAAGCAGTTGTACCACCGCTGTTGTGATTTTACGGCTCTTAGCCTTTGCTAAGTTCTTCGCTTTGCCCAGTTCCAAATATCCTCAAACGCAAAACGATGCAATCAACCGAACAAAATGGGTCTTTAGCACATCTCGCTCGGCTTAATCACATGTCTAAGTCAAATATTATAAATCTCCAGATCTGCGTTTAGATTCCAAAAGTGAAAGCAAACCCATTAAAAAAATAGTGTTCAAATAAGAAATCAATCTGCAAATCTCACCTAAAAGGTAGGTTTAGATTCGTAATAAATTGTTGGTTGTTTAATCTTGGTTTGACGTTGAAGAAACGACGAAACAAGTAAACGGTTAATTTTTATAACCCATTGACAATCCAATATCACCAGTTACTTTAAGTTGTACAGTCGCTGTATCATTCGATTTGTTTTGAATAAACAATGCAGTATTTGCATCTACTTTTAGCAAAGCATGCGCATTAGGTTTTATTACTTGGAAAGAGTGTTTTCCACCATCTATTGGTGCTTTAAACACTTCAATATCGTTTTTTGAAGTGTTTTGTAAATTTACTTTGAAAGATCCATGTTGGTTATTACCCAAGATAAAGCTGTCATTAGGTTTGATAGTGGTGGAAGAATGTAATGTCCTACAAGAGGCAATAGCAAAAACTACAATAAGGGCAGAAAATAAAAGCTTCATAATTGAAAATCGTTAGTTTAATAATAATTTTTGAACTACATAGCAGTACCAATTTTGTTGGCAGCAATGCCTTTCATACTGGTAATTGGTGGTATAAATAGGTTGGGTTCCTACTAAATGTCTCTTCTATAAGTCAGTTTAATGAAGACGGAGTCAGGTATAGCCAATTCTTCCTACAAGTTGATAGTGTGCCGTTAATCAAACCTAAGAGAGGAGATACGCAGATTGGCGTAAGGTGAAAGAAAGTTTTTCGCTGTTACGCTACAAAACGTCATACAGTTGATGTTTGAAAAGCACCGACTTCCAAAAAAAAAGTTCGATGAACGAAATAAACATAGGTTGAAAATGTATGGTAATTAATGCCAGTTAACAATTCCAATAAGCTGATCTTAGTAGAGAGAGTAGAGGTGGAGTTTAAATAATGTGAGGGAAAACCATTTACGCATCCTGCTTCAAACATATTGTTTACCCCTACTTTCTAACCCCTATTTTTGCGCCCTTTTAGTTTCACTTGTCCTAAAAGTAGGGCAACAAAATAATTGTAACAGAAAATAGGATGGATAACCAAATTCCCGACATAAATACAACTCCAACAAAAAAAATTGGTCGTTACCTCATTACTGCTGCTTTGCCCTATGCAAATGGACTAAAGCATATTGGCCATTTGGCGGGGGCCTACCTACCAGCAGATATTTATGTACGCTATTTAAAAGCCCAAAAACGTGATGTAGTATTTGTTTGTGGCAGTGATGAGCATGGAACCGCCATTCCCATTCAAGCCATGAAAGAAGGTACAACTGCACAGGCCATTATCGACAAATACCACCCCATTGTAGCCCAAAACTTTGCCGATTTGGGTATTGAGTTTGATATTTACCACCGTACTTCTTCTCCACTTCATCACGAAACAGCGCAAGCTTTTTTCACCGAGCTCAACAACAAGGGGCATTTAGAAGTAAAAACCACCGAGCAGTATTTTGATGAATCTAAAGCCACTTTTTTGGCGGATAGGTATATTAAAGGTACCTGCCCAGTATGTGGTAATGCCGATGCTTATGGCGATCAATGTGAAAAATGTGGCAGTACCCTTAGTCCAGATATGCTTATTAACCCTGTGAGTACTTTAAGTGGTAATGCCCCTATAAAAAAAGAAACCCAACATTGGTACTTACCCCTCAACAGACACGAAGCTTTTTTGAGAGAATGGATACTAACCCAGCATAAGCAAGATTGGCGTACCAGCGTGGTAGGACAATGCAAAAGTTGGATTGATGGTGGCTTACAGCCAAGAGCCGTTACCCGCGACCTAGATTGGGGCATCAAATTGCCCGATAGCACACCCGGTATTAACGCAAACGACCAACAAAAAGTGCTGTATGTATGGTTTGATGCACCCATTGGTTACATCAGTGCTACCAAGCAATGGGCTGCTGACCATCAAAAAGATTGGAAGCCTTATTGGTATGCCCCTGATACTAAATTGGTACATTTTGTTGGCAAAGACAATATTGTATTCCACTGCATCATTTTTCCAGTAATGCTACAATTACATGGCAATATATTACCCGAAAATGTGCCAGCCAACGAGTTTATGAACCTAGAAGGGGATAAAATGAGCACCAGCAAAGGGTGGAGCATCGAAATGGAGGATTATATCAACGACTGGGTAAAGCCCGAAAATGGTGGTGAGAGCATGGCTGATGTATTGCGTTATTACCTCACCCAAATTGCACCAGAAACCAAAGACAGTGAGTTTACTTGGAAGGGTTTTCAGGAGGCAAACAACAGCGAACTAGTCAATATTTTCGGTAATTACATCAACAGAACTTTTGTGCTTATGCACAAACTCTGCAAGGGAAAAGTACCCCCGCTTCATGCTACTTTAGTAGATGCTACCGATCATCAACTAGTGGCCGAAATCAAAGCCGCAGCTATTAAGATAGAAAGTTTATTGGAGGCATATAAGTTTAGAGAAGCCTTGTTCGAAGTGATTGACATTGCCCGTAAAGGCAACAAATACATGCAAGACAAGCAACCTTGGATGGTGGCAAAAAATGCCGTTATTGACGGTCAATTAACCCCAGAAGGACAGCAGCAGATTGATAACTGCCTGCATTTATGCTTGCAACTAGCTGCCAACTTGGCCATTTTTATCCATCCTTTTCTACCATTTACCGCAGGAAAGCTGTGCAAAATGATGAAAGTTGTACCCAAAATGCTAGAATGGGAGAACGCAGGAAGGATAGATCTACTCAAAGTCGGTTACAGCCTTCGTGAGCCACAACTCCTTTTTAGAAAAATAGAAAACGAAGAAATTAATTACCAACTAGAAAAGCTGAAAGCGAAAGCGCAATCGGCTACCACCACAATAATGGAATCTACTCAAGAGGCCGCTCAAGCCACCCAAGATGAGGTTGCAATAGCTCCGGTTAGCCCTGAAATCGTATTTGATGATTTTGCAAAAATCGATTTGCGAATAGGCACCATCGTAGCCGCCCAAAAAGTACCCAAGGCCGATAAGTTGTTGCAATTATCTGTTGACCTAGGCTTTGAAACCCGCACCATCGTTAGTGGTATCGCACAACACTTTGCGCCAGAAGCCATTATAGGTAAGCAAGTAACCGTGGTAGTTAATCTTGCCCCACGAAAAATGCGTGGAATTGAAAGTAATGGTATGATACTGATGGCCGAAGACAGTGAAGGAAAATTACATTTCGTTCATCCGAGCACCGCAATTAATAATGGAGCGGGGGTAAAGTAAACAATCCATTAATGGATATTTCTGCAACCGACTATAAGCTAAATGGGAGATAATGACAACTCATCATAGGTTTGTAGGATTCTATGATGAGTTAGAAACAATTATTTCTACCTACACCTTAGGTACATAATTACAACTAATAAAACTTTAAGTCACGGCAGACTTTACTACCCATTCTTAACCTTTTTTTCAACCGATTGCCTACTCTAACATCTATTATTAAATGAATCTTAAATCGCTGTTGGCATTACCTTTTGCCAAACACATACATAACAAAACGCAGAAAGAAGCCGCATCTGCTGTTGCTAATCAAGAACAAATGCTCAAGCATTTGATACTAGCTGGTAAAAACACTGTTTTCGGAAAAGAACACCACTACAAGGATATATCCACTCATGAAGAATTTGCTCAAGCTGTTCCTATTAGGGATTATGAGCAAATGAAACCTTATATCCATCAAATTAAAGAGGGTAAGGAAAATATACTTTGGAAGGGAAAGCCTATTTATCTCTCAAAAACTAGTGGTACTACAAGCGGAGTCAAATACATCCCTATTACCAAAGATTCCATAGGTAATCATATAGATACTGCTAGAAATGCCCTGCTTTGTTACTTAGCCGAAACAGGTAACAGTCGGTTCGTGTCTGGTAAAATGATTTTTTTAAGTGGATCGCCAGAGCTTGAACGCATTGCTGATATCCCCACGGGCAGGTTAAGTGGCATTGTTAACCACCATGTACCCAAATACTTACGCACCAATCAATTACCCTCTTACGAAACCAATTGTATCCAAGATTGGGAAACCAAACTAGACAAGATTGTAGAGGAAACGATTGCCCAAGACATGACGCTTATCAGCGGAATACCACCATGGGTTCAAATGTATTTCGATCGTCTTGAAAGCCGTTCGGGGAAAAAAATAGGTACACTTTTTCCAAATTTCAATTTATTGGTACAAGGGGGAGTCAATTTTGAACCTTATAAAACCAAGCTTTTCGAAAGCATTGGTAGAAAGATTGACACTATCGAGTTGTTTCCAGCGAGTGAAGGTTTTTTTGCTTTTCAAGATAGCCAAAAGGCAGAGGGTTTGTTGCTGAATACCAATAGTGGTATTTATTTTGAGTTTGTACCAGCCCATCAAATATTTGACGAAAAACCTACTCGCTTAACCCTCAAAGAGGTGAAGCTTGGAGAAAACTATGCCCTCATTGTGAACAGTAATGCGGGTTTATGGAGCTATAATATTGGTGACACGGTAAAATTTGTTAGCCTACGTCCATACCGATTGGTCGTTACTGGCCGCATCAAGCATTTTATTTCAGCCTTTGGTGAACATGTTATTGGCGAAGAAGTAGAACAGGCATTACTCAAGGCCACCAGCGAGCATCAAGCATCTGTGGTAGAGTTTACAGTAGCACCGTTTGTACAACAAGGGGAAGGAAAAAGTTATCACGAATGGCAGATAGAATTTGAGCAGGTACCTGCCGATTTGGAAGCTTTTGCGCGTTCCTTGGATAACTATTTAAGAGCCAAAAACGTGTACTACGATGATTTAATTCGGGGAAATATTCTACAACAGTTGCACATTACCCTCATTGAAAAGAATGGGTTTATCAACTACATGAAAAGCATCGGTAAGCTCGGTGGGCAAAACAAAGTGCCACGCTTAAGTAATGATAGAAATGTGGCAGAAGCACTCAGGCCTTTTTATTTGCGTTAGCTAAATGAATGGATACTACAATGTTCAAAATCTACTTTAGACCTTGTTAAATACTGGCAGATTTAACTGGTAACACCAAAAAATGTAGGGCATTTATCCATCAAGAATGAAATTCCCCTATATTCGCAGCCGCTAAACACGGAGGATATAGCTCAGTTGGTTAGAGCGATAGTTTGTGGCACTATAGGTCGTGGGTTCGAGACCCATTATTCTCCCTTAACTTACAACCCCGATTTATCAATTAAGTCGGGGTTTTGTTTTTTTAATACCCAAATTGTGAATTATACATTAGTACTATTACCTGTCATTTCTGCATTCATTGGATGGTTTACCAATTGGATTGCCATTAAGATGCTATTTCACCCCCGCAACCCTAAGAAAATATTAGGAGTCACTTTTCAGGGGATTTTCCCCAAAAACCAATACCAGTTCGCAGAGAAGTTAGGCAAGCTGGTAAGCAATGAGCTGTTATCTTTCAAAGACATTGAAAGTAAAATCACCAACCAAGACAACATAGACAAGTTGATGCCATTTCTAGAACAGCACATCGACCACTTTCTTCGAGTAAAACTGTCAGAAAAAATGCCGGTTATCAGTATGTTCATTGGAGAGAAAACGATCACTGATTTAAAAGCGGTGTTTATTGAAGAATTGAAACTGCTTTTTCCACAGTTGATGAAAAACTATGTAAATAGCTTAGAAAACGATTTGGATTTAGAACAAATTGTAACTAAAAAAGTATCCCAGTTTTCTTCTGATAAGTTAGAAGAAATCCTAAATAGCATCATGTCAAAGGAATTCAGGTTTGTAGAAATAATTGGTGGGGTACTTGGTTTTGTTATTGGGCTCTTGCAGGTACTGATTACTACCCTCTAATTCATTTGTAACTGTGCATTATCAGACACTTGTACCTGATTTACCTTAATGCTTATGTTGTAATAATCAATAAGCTTTCTAACATTTTGGCTTGTTCTTTAATCTTATTTTAATTACCAAAGTCCATCCTCACCTATTAAGAGGACTTGTTTGGCAGAAATTTGAATTGAAACATTCCGCTTATCCTTTTTTTGGGAGAATGAATAGGGGATAACCTCAAATTCGTTTCAAGTTCTTCACTAGTTTTTTAGGCGGAAAATCTTTTTCTATGTATAACTTATTGTTCAAAGTATTTTTTTTAGCAACTTTTTGTTCTGCCATCAATGCACAAGGTCAAGGCATGAATGGTAGAAATGGTTCGGGAAACAGAGGTGCTAATGCAAGCATCAATGGACATTTTTATGGTAAAATTGTCGATTCCAAAAGCAAAGGAATTCCAGGGGTAACTATCCAACTATTGGGTAACAAGTTTGACACAGTAACCAAGCAGCCGAGACAAATCATTGTAAAAACGGTGCTGAGTGAAAATAATGGTGATTTCAACCTTGATGGTGTTCCACTGATGGGGAAATTTACGTTACGTGCTTCTGCCGTGGGTTATAAAAAGGTGGAGCAGTCTGTAAGTTTTTTCTCAAAAATGCCTACCCCGGGGTCTACACCCGATTTTCAACAACTTGCAGCCTTAGCAGACAAAGATTTGGGTAACATCAAACTCGAATTAGATGCCGTTGAATTAGCTACAGTAACTGTTACAGCTCCAGTTAAGCAAATGATGGAAATGGGTATTGACCGCAAAGTATTCAATGTAGACAAAAACCTCAACAGCACGGGTCAAACAGCCACTGAAATCATGAAAAGCATCCCGTCACTAAGTGTAGATATAGACGGTAATGTATCCCTTAGAAATGCCGCACCCACAATTTTTATCGATGGCAGACCCACCACACTTACATTAGATCAAATTCCTGCCGATATTATTGATAAAGTAGAAATCATTACCAACCCTTCGGCAAAATTTGATGCCAGTGGCGGTAATGCAGGAATACTAAACATCGTTTTAAAGAAAAACAGAAAGAATGGTTATAATGGCAATGTCCGAGGCGGTATTGACTCCAGAGGCAAGCTTAATGGAGGTGGGGATATAAATTACCGCCACACTAAGATTAATTTCACAGGTAGTGCCAATTATAATCAAAGAAAATTTATTTCAAATTCAAAGGCAAATACACAATTCTTTCCTTCCACTTCCCCATATGTTTATTCCAATAATGATGGAGTGAATAATGGACATTTTCAATTTTATAGAGCTGGATTAGACTATTTTATCAATAATCGCAGTACTATTTCGATTGCTGGAAACTATACGCAAGGAAGGTTTAAAAGTGAAGCAGACCAAACCATTGACACCAGCTATCTGGGTGTCCTCAATACGTCTACTTTGCGTAACACCCAATCAACCTACCAGTTTGAAAATGTTGGGGCTCAATTAAGTTTCAAACACAATTTTGTAAAAGATGGGGAGAATTTCTCTTCCGATCTTAATTACAACTCTAGCACCAACGAAAACAATAGTCAAATCAAGTCCATTTCAAAGTTCCCAAATGGGTCACAAAAATGGCCGCTTTACCAACAGCAAGGAGTTGGAAGCGGATACAATCGATTTTTTACGGCGCAGGCTGATTATGAAAATCCTTTAACAGAAGATTCAAAGTTTGAAACGGGTCTTCGGGCGGCAGTTAGAGACTATAAAACAGATAACCTCCAATATATCAATGCAGATACTATTAAGAATGTGTTTGGAGTAAGTACAGGATCAAGTAGCCGATACAAGTTTACCGATCAAGTATTTGCAGCCTATACCACTTATAGTTTTAAAGCTCACCACTTTGGATTTCAAATTGGGTTGCGTGCAGAAAGTTCTAATTATAAAGGCCAACTGGTTTCTCTTTCTGGCAGTGATTCTCTAGCACCTTTCAAGGTCAATTATCCATTTAGCTTTTTTCCTAGTGCCTTCATTACTTATAAATTAACGGATAAGCAAGACATTCAATTGAATTACTCCAGAAGAATTAACCGTCCTAATTTCTTTCAGTTGTTGCCAGCCTATGATTTCTCCGATCCTCAAAATCCTTCTGTGGGCAACCCAGGGTTACGTCCAGAATTTACTAATTCTTTGGAGTGGTCTTACAACAACAATTATAAAAAGGGAGCCAACTTTTTAGCTACCGCTTATTTTAAATATTCCACAGATTTGATTACCAGATACGTTTATAAAGACATCAACAGAAATACGACCGCTGGGAATATTCCTATGGATAGTCTTTATTATACCAGTAACATCAATGCGAATAGCAGTTACACCTACGGCCTAGAACTTACGAATAAAATAGGGGTAACCAAGTGGTGGGATTTATTGGTAAATGTGAATTTTTACAATACCCAGATTAACGCCACGATACCCAATCAGACTATATCTAACAATTTAGTGAGTTGGTTTTCAAAAATAAACAACACGTTTAAATTGCCAAAAGGGTATAGCATTCAAGTGGTGAGTGAAGACCGGTCAAAGACGATTATTCCTCAAAGTAGCGGTTATCAAGGAGGAGGACGGGGAATGTTTTTTGGAGGGGGCGGTACACAAACCTTAGCCCAAGGATTTAATTTGCCTCGTTATTTTAATATAGACGTATCTATTAGGAAAGATTGGACATGGAAAAAAGGACAAAGTGGATCGTTAACCTTGAGTATGAATGATATATTCAGGTCTTTGTCGCAAACACATACCGATGCTTTTTATTTTACCCAAGAAACAGAACGATATAGAGACCGGCAAGTAGCTCGATTGAATTTTAGCTATCGCTTTGGTCGTTTTGATGTCAACTTATTTAAACGGAAAAACACCAAGGCGGAACAAGGCGGTGGAATGGAAATGGGAGGTGGTAACTAACGAACCGCTATTTTTGATACTTCACTAAATAATGGAAGAGATATTGGCCATGAGTCAATATCTCTTTTTATGTGTGGTAATCACATTATTTGGACTTTAAAAATGTACAACATGTCAACGACAGAGAATCAACAACAATGGATGAAAGCTGCTATCCAATTATCTATAGACAATGTTCGGAATGCTTTGGGAGGTCCTTTTGGGGCTGTGGTGGTAAAAGATGGGGTCATCATTGCTAAGGGTGCAAATGCGGTGACTGCCACTAACGATCCTACGGCACATGCAGAAGTAAATGCCATAAGGGAAGCATGTAAGGTATTAGGCACTTTTCAATTGACAGGTTGTGATGTTTACACGAGTTGCGAACCCTGCCCAATGTGTTTAGGGGCCATTTATTGGGCAAGACCAGACCGTCTATTTTATGCCAACACCAAGGCTGATGCAGCAGCAATACAATTTGACGACCAGTTTATTTACGAAGAAATTGCATTGCCAATTGCTCAACGAAAACTTGCTACCCACCAACTGATGCGAGAGGAAGCCTTGGAAGCTTTTCGCCTTTGGGAGGAGAGTAACGAAAAGACAGAATATTAGACTACGTCGTTTGTTTGAAAAGATTTGAGGTTAAGATAAATGCCTATTATATCGTTGGTTGTCAATTTTTAAGGCTGAATCAGACGAAAGCCTTCAAATGGCGGCGACTAAGAACCATTAATTTAAGAATTGTATGAGGAAATTAAGTATGGATGAGCTGGGCAGGATAAGCGTGGAAGCATTCAAACAGGCCGAGAAAAGAAACATTGTAGTAGTATTAGACAATATCAGGAGCATGCACAATGTGGGCAGTATCTTTAGAACTGCTGATGCCTTTTTAATACAAGCCATCTGTTTATGTGGTTATACGCCCCAACCTCCTCACCGTGAAATCAACAAAACGGCTTTGGGGGCTACAGAATCGGTGGATTGGTTGCATTATCCAACGGCTTTGGAAGCAGTACTTGAATTGAAAAACAGGGGCTATCGTATTTACGCAGTGGAGCAAGCCGAAGGCAGCATTTTGTTGAACCAATTTCAGATACAAACGAACGAGCCAACCGTAGTGATTCTTGGGAATGAAGTTGAAGGTGTAGGTGCAGAATTACTGCCCTATTGCGAAGCCTGTATTGAAATACCACAAATGGGCACCAAACATTCCCTCAATGTAAGCGTTGCAGCAGGTATAGTATTGTGGAAATTGTTTGAACATACAATTTAGGCATAACCTAGGTTTCCCAATATATACATCAACATCAAGGCACTTTCGCTATTTACCCTTTAGTTTATAAAGATGATTATATGAGTACAGTAAAAAATTACCTCAGTTTAATTAAGTTTTCCCATACCATCTTCGCCATGCCATTTGCGCTTATTGGCTTTGTATTGGGAGTTATTCATCATGAAGCAGAAAATACCATTTCTGATCCCTGGTATTGGCGATATGGTGGCAAGTTCTTGTTGGTGTTGGTTTGTATGGTAACGGCCAGAAGTGCTGCCATGGCATTTAATCGATACTTAGATCGCCAATTTGATGCAAAAAATCCAAGAACTGCTACCCGTGAGATTCCTGCTGGCATCATTAGCCCTGCCAATGCCTTAGCATTTACCATCGGCGCATGTTTGATATTTATGATTGCGACCTTTTTTATCAATCACTTGTGTTTATATTTAAGTCCAGTTGCCTTATTCGTTATCTTGTTTTACAGCTATACTAAAAGATTTACCGCTTTGTGCCACTTGGTTTTAGGGGTAGGGCTTTCACTTGCCCCCATTGGCGCATACCTCGCAGTTACGGGTAGTTTTGATTGGTTACCTATCCTTTTTTCACTAGCAGTGGTGTTTTGGGTGAGTGGTTTTGACATCATTTTTGCCCTTCAAGACATTGCTTTTGACCAATCGCAGCAGCTATATTCCATTCCGGCCAAATTAGGAACTGCCAAGGGATTACGGGTAAGTGAATGGTTGCATGTTATTAGTGCTACCTGTGTGATAGCTGCTGGTTTTTATGGTCATTTTCATTTTTTATATTGGATTGGCGTGGCTTTGTTTATTGGTATGTTGGTGTATCAACACAGTATTGTAAAACCTAATGACCTTAGTAAGCTCAATATCGCTTTTATGACCGCTAATGGTATTGCCAGTGTTGTTTTTTCTGTTTTTGTCATTGCCGATTTGGTGTTTTAATGCACTTATAAACCAACCCATTGCAACCTTAGTTTTTATTAAACCTTATTTATCCTCCACAAAGCATGGCTAGAATTTTATGTATTGACTACGGCGGTAAAAGAACTGGATTAGCTGTAACAGATCCCTTACAAATCATTGCCACTGCTTTAGCCACTATTGATACCAAAACGTTTATCCCATACCTCAAAAACTATTTCATGGTAGAGGAGGTAGAATTGATCTTGATAGGGATGCCGCTCAATTTGGATGGCACACCCACGCATGGTACGCCACTAGTTGAAGCCGCCATTAAGCAATTGCAGAAAAATTTCCCAGCTATTCCCGTAAAGACAGTTGATGAACGGTACTCTTCCAAATTTGCATCACAGGCCATGGTGCAAATGGGCATGAAGAAAAAGGACAGGCAAGTAAAGGGCAATGTAGATCAAATTGCAGCTACTATGTTGTTGCAGGAATACATGCAAAGTATTAGCTAGTTAACAAGCGATAAATGCTTTAGGTAAAAAGATTATCCAGTAGGTTTATAATAAAAATAGAATGGTCAACAATTATTCTTTTTTATAGTATCACTCCAATGATTTTGAATGAGGTACTTAAGAAATCTGGAATAAAATAAACAATAACAATTATCGCTTCAAGAAAAATGCACCTAGGATAAGCATTACTAATGTAACCCAAAAACCAAACATCCATTTAATGAGGTCAAGCTTGGTATTCATTAATTCTTGAACTATTTTTTCGCTGGTAACTAATTGCCGAGTTTCTTCTTTTGCACGCTCTGTAATCAATGCATCAATTTCTTTTACAAATAAACGGGCATCAATTTCACTCTTAAAATTTTGGTTCACAGTATAATCATGCTGTTGGCTTTTTTCAGAAGTCATAAATAAAATTTTTCCGAAAATAACGAACGACAGAAATAGTTGGCAACTTTTGATGCTTTAATACTAAGATAAGGTGGGATATTTTAGAATTACGGTACACAGAGCGACACGGAGTGTGATTTTGTGGTGGCCTAAGTTTCCTAGTTGTATAACTTGTGCGGAATTACCACCCCGGCGTTCCGCCACCCCTCGAGAGGGGAATTGTAGCCCGAGTAACCAGAGACCGACTTTTTTACAAGGAAGTAAAATTGTTGTGCCATTGAGGTTCGAGGCTTTGTGGTTATCATTGAAATTAATACCAGTAAAAACCAGTTAAGACAAATACGCATTAATATTGTCCAATAATGTAAGGATTTATGCAAAACGATTATCTAGAAAGTGTAAAGAAGCAATTTGCCTACTATAAAATGTTAGGCGACAAGTCCATGGCTCAGGTGAATGAGGAGCAATTGTTTTGGCAGTATAACAACGAAAGCAACAGCATTGCCACCATAGTTCAACATCTTTCTGGAAATATGTTCTCGCGATGGACAGATTTTTTGACTACTGACGGCGAAAAAGAATGGCGTAACCGTGAGGCAGAATTTGAACAAATTACTCGTACCAAAGTGGATTTGCTAAGCCTATGGGAGCAAGGTTGGACTTGTTTTTTTCAAGCAATAAACTCCCTCCAACCCGAAGATTTGGAGAAAGAAATCTACATCAGAAATCAAGGGCATACGGTGTTGGAAGCTATTAACAGGCAATTAGCGCATTATCCTTATCATGTGGGTCAAATGGTGTTCCTAGCTAAAATGATGGTGAATGATCATTGGTCTTCCCTTTCCATACCCAAAGGCGATTCCCAAAAGTTCAACGCCCAAAAATTTGCCCAAGAAAAACAAAAGCAACATTTTACCAATGAATTTTTATCAAGCTATTCGGGGAAGGGTTAGTTAGCGGATTTGGTGTAATCATCGCCAATTATAATTTACTCGTGTTTTTCATTTGCCGAAGACGGTAAAAAAATTAAATGGAAAACCTGCAAATAGTGGAAACGCTGCCGCAGATTTTTTAATTTGTTACAATTTACGACCCTATTTTCACCGAAGTGCTGCTCCTCATTGCCTATTATTAAAATTGCTACAGAACTCTTTTAAGGAAGGAGGGCAGACTTTGTGATTGTGAAAAATTGCCCTACATATGAAATGGATGCTTTGCTGTTACCTTGCCTTTTTTTGTTGCTTGAATGCTGTATTTGCGCAAGCTGATATGATTGATGATTCAGTGTTGATTGATGGTCACTACCGTACTTTTCATATCAATAAACCTGCTGCTGACAACCAACAGTCGAGCTTGGTTTTTGTATTGCATGGTTCGGGTGGCAATGGTATTAAAACGATGCGTGGTACTAAAAAGCTGGTGGCCATGGCGGACCAAGAAAAAGTGGTGGTTATTTGTCCTGATGGATACAAGCGAAATTGGAACGAGTGCAGAAAAAATGCGCCTGCTGCTGCCAACCTTGAAAATATTGATGAGCTGACTTTTTTTAGTCAAATGATTGATTATTGCGTTAGCCATTTTCATATTAATCCTGCCAAGGTTTTTGTGGTGGGTACATCTGGTGGTGGACACATGGCGTATAAATTGGCCATGACGATGCCCGAAAAGTTTAAAGCCATCACGGCTATTGTGGCCAATATTCCTGACACCAGCAATTTCGATTGTGTGGCTAAGGAAAAGGCTTTTCCTGTGATGATTATTAATGGAACAAGCGATTCTACCAACCCCTATTATGGCGGCAAGGTGAAAAACAAGGGGCTGGTTCGTTCTACTGACGAAACATTTCATTATTGGGCATCGCTTGCGGGATACAAAGGCGAACCCAAGATGGAAGCATTGCCAGACACCGACCCTACCGATGGCAAAACCATTGAGCGATATACTTTTAAAGAGAGAGGAAAGCCCGAAGTGGTATTGCTGAAGGTAATCAATGGCACACATGGCAATCCCAAGGATATTGATGTTTTTGTAGAAAGCTGGCAATTTTTTAAACGTCAATTAGTAAATAATTAAGCCATATTGCTTGTGCAATTGTATGATTTTGAATAAGCAATGGTAGCATTTTAATGATTATTACCGTAACTGAAAAACGTAATATAGTTTAGATAATTGTCCAAGACCGATTGTTTATTACAAATCAAGTCTGGGAAATACCCAAGACCAATTGTTAACTGCAAATTGGGGTCAGTCAACTAGCCAAGACCAATTGTTAATTGCAAATTGGGGTCAGTCAACTAGCCAAGACCAATTGTTAACTGCAAATTGGGGTCAGTCAACTAG
>JAIXOJ010000041.1 GCA_027486835.1 Chitinophagaceae bacterium | reverse complement strand
CATATCTCTGTGTCAGGGAAGCATATCTCGATGTCAGGGAAGCATATCTCTGTGTCAGGGAGACATATCTCTGTGTCAGGGAAGCATATCTCTGTGTTAGGGAAGCTATCTGAATGTCAGGGTAGCTATCTGAGTATTCAAAAAAGCTAACTCGGTGACCTCCTAATAAAGACTTGCTCCTTTATCTAAATGATATTACAATGAAGTCAAGGAAAATTGAGTCACATCAATTCAAAAAAATCTAGTCATTTGCTTGTTTGCTTTAGATTTTTAAGACAAAACAATACACAGTGTTGCGCCAAATGATGCTAATAGGGGAGGGAAAAGTTCTTTAGCCTACGGCAAATGATACTCAACTGAGTATGCAACCCACATAATAACCACAAGAACATTCATCTGAATGGAGCATTCTTTTTCTATTAGTGGTTGAGTATAGACTGTTCGTAAGTTTGGCACAATAAATTCATCTATTAAATACGTAAAAGATCATATAACCATCATTTACTAAATCGACCCGTACTGTCTGTCTATCTGTCTGTCTGTTTGTAGAGACGCGATTAATCGCGTCTCTACAAACAGACAGACAGACAGTATTTATTGTGGCTACAACACCTTATGGAGTATTCATTGCACAAATAGAAGCCCTCTTCAGAAAAGATAAAAGCGATGTTTAACCTCATTTAAAAACCACCGCTACCAATGGTATTTCCTTTCAAAACCTTAGTCTGTTTGTTCAGTTGATCAAATGCACTTTGTTTAATTACCAATTTTGCTTCGTTCGGAGAACTACCGCTACACGTGGTACAGTTTACGGTATATCTATTGTTGTCGTAGTTAACCTCGCATGTACCGTCCTTATTCCATTTATCAGGATTGAAAATGTAGTTAACAGGAGAATATTGTTTTGAATTCAGAAATTTAAAAGTGTTGCCCCCTTTCTCAGCACTTACCCGCATGCCATCACCCTCAATAGATTCGCACAAAACAGGCGTATTGGCGGGTATAATAATTTCATTTACATATTTTCCGTTACTGAATTTTACAATACCATTCTTCACACTCACATTGTCATTATCCACGTATCTAGTCAATACTAACTGCTGATCAATATAGTATTGTACCATTTTAACATCAATGTTGTTTTTTATCAATTTGTCATACAGTTCTTTGGTAAATGGAACAAAAGGATCTTTATTTACCTGTACTTCAGGTACAGGCATTTGGGTAGTGGTATTCACAATAGGTTTCTTTGGAACACAAGCTTCAAAAAGACCAACAAAAACAAGAATACTAATAAATACTACAATTTTATTCATGAATGTCATTATTAAAAGACGCAAATTAATTGAATAATCGTAAACAAAATGACCTAGAAACATTTTGATACGTTTTTATTAATCAGCAAAGCATCAATTGTTACCTAATATCAACCGCTTAATACCTTACAATTAACCTAATTCCGTGCTTAAATCTTTAACTTCTCAAAAATTTTCATGGTACATCTTCAATCCTACTTTATACTTGCGCAGCTTTTCAAATATTCAGTCAATCTTTAAGTTTAAAAAAAATCATGAGTCAACAAACAAAATGGGGCCAGTTTGGCACCCTTATTACCGTATTTTTCTTTTGGGGTTTCGTAGCAGCTAGTAACGACATTCTAATTCCAGTTTTTAAAAAAGCTTTTGAACTATCGCAAGCTGAAAGCCAGTTAGTTTCTCTAGCCTTTTATATTGCCTATACGGTTGGTTCGGCAATTTATTATGTATGGTCTTTGTATGGCGGTGGCGATATTCTTAACAGAATAGGTTACAAAAATGGTATAGCACTAGGGTTAACAATTTCTGCTGTAGGTACCCTATTGTTTTATCCAGCCGCAAATAATCATTCTTTCTTCTTGATGATTACTGGTTTATTTATTGTGGCACTCGGTTTCTCCCTTCAGCAAATTGCCGCCAACCCACTTGTAGTGGTAATGGGCGACCCGAAAACGGGTTCTCAACGGTTGAGTATGGCAGGCGGTGTAAACAACTTTGGAACTACTATTGGACCGCTTTTAGTGAGTTATGCAATTTTTGGAAGTGTAGTTGCGCACAATACAGAAGCAAGCATCACAAGTGTAAAAGCGCCTTATTTAATATTAGGTATAGCATTCTTACTCGTTGCTATACTAATAAAGTTCTCCTCCATTCCCAATAAAATTGATCTTGACCAAATAGCCGATGAAGAAGCGGACGCCCCCAGCCATGTTGCACACAAGAACTATGCATTTCAATATCCGCAACTATGGATGGGCATGATCGCCATATTCGTTTACGTAGGGGTCGAAGTAGCAACTGCAAGTAATTTACCAGAGTACCTCAAAGAAAAATTAAATATCAGTACGGATAAAGTTGCTCCATTCGTCTCCCTTTATTGGGCCAGTCTCATGGTGGGAAGATGGGCAGCCAGCGTAGGAGCTTTTAATTTAAACAAGCAAGTGCAAGCAATTGTCAAGCTCATTGTACCATTCTTGGCATTTGCAGTTTTCTTGATTGTAAACATTATTGCTGGACAAGACATTACTCCCTTTTATTACTATGTCTTGCCAATTGCAGTGCTGTTGATAGCTGATTGGCTCAGTAAAGGAAATCCTGCTACCATGTTAAGCTTATTTTCCATTTTTGGGATAGCAGCCTTGGTACTTGGTATGTTAACAACGGGTTTGTTAAGCGTATATTGTTTCGTAAGCGTTGGACTTTTTTGTAGCACCCTTTGGCCTTGTATATTCACTTTAGCAGTTGCAGGTCTAGGCAAACGTACCAACGAAGGCAGTAGCCTATTGATCATGATGATAATGGGTGGAGGATTCATTAGTTACATTCAAGGATCACTAGCTTCCGTAGATATGTTAGGCATTAAATACAGCTATCTAGTAGGTGTGGCCTGTTTTGCATACCTAGCCTTTTATGCGTTCAGGGTTCAAAAAGTATTAAAGGCACAAGGAATAAATTTTGATAAACCAGTTGCTGGAGGGCATTAAAAAAGAATTAGCCAAAAAATCGATAACCCCATAAAGTATTTGATTCCCTTGTAGAATAGGTTTCGTTCAACTAGGTTTTCGTTGTAAGTCCTTCGGACGCAACGAAAACCTAGTTTTTGTGTGCCGTTCTTCACCTTCACACTAATTGCTAATTAATTTTTTAAAGTCTTGCTCAGTAATTTCTTTCAAATCCAAATTCATTTTTTGTCTTTTAGCAATTGTCAAGTCTGTTGAATAAGCAAAGACTTTTTCATTTTTTATTGTGTAAGCGATTAATCTTGTTTTGTAACCAATGGGTAAATTCTCAAACTGTAGGGATTTGTCAGAATCATTGTAAGCTTGAATTACGCTGTTAATGTCTTTGAATACCAAATAAACATTTGCATTTTTTATGTTGTCTTGCTCATTAAAATTTACATACAATTCTGTTTTATCTTCCACTACCAAAAATCTATCGCAATTAATCCAACCTAATTTGCTTATCCCAATGGCATCATAAACATTTTGACTAATTTTTTCCTCTCGTAGTCGTTCTGCATTTTCTTTTTCCCATTGTTGCTGTCTTAGTACATTCTCTTTTTCCCATTTTGCAGCTCTTTCTCTCCCTTCTGGTGTAGTAGTTGTGTCGCCTTTTTCAACATAATCAAGTATTGCATTAATTTCATTTTTTTGTTGCTTTTTTTTAGGTGTGCTTGGTTTAGCAACGGACAGATAATCTGCTTGGATTTGTGATTTTGAGAATTTGAAACTTTCAGTAGTTTTTTGCCAATTGATTTTCCCTAATTGATCTCTTTGTCCGATAATTTTGCAAATTGAACATTAAGAGTTTTCCCTTCTTTCAATTTTAGCTGTTCTCCATTTGAAGTCATACCAATAAAATATGCACCACCTGAAACAAGCAATTTACCATCAGAAACGGTTTGTGCATTGGTTCTTAATAATTCTCCTTGATTTGTTAATTCTTTAATTTCAACTTCTATTGTTTGTCCAAAAGGTTTGCCACTTTCTGTAATAAGGTCATTTGGATTGATTGAAATTTTTGTCCCTTTGCGTCCTGTCACAACACATGGTTTGTCTACTGAGGTTCTAATTATTTGTGAGGGCTCTTCATATTTCTTTAATGCTTCACTAAGTTTAGCAAGGTCTGCTTTGTTATTTGAATAGTTGCTTAGTTCTGCATTCTCCTTTGTCGCTTTAGGGTCGTTACAACTAAAGATTAAGAAACAAGCTGAAATAAAAAATGTCAATATTTTTGTCATAGTTAGAATGTCTGTTTTAGAATGTCACACAACGAACAGGGCTTTGTGCAGGTTGGGAAATAGCGTTACGTCTGCCCATAACTGCTGTTGATTGAAAATATTTTGTTGGAGTTAAGAAGTAAAGTTCAGCGTTGCTTGTCCTGCCAGAACCAAAGCTGAACAATGAAAAACCGCCGATTGTACTACCGTCTGCCCAGGTTTTGCCAATACTTTTGTTGGTGGCTAACTTTCTTCTCAGTCGTATTCTTTCTACCAAAATTTCTATCTGGGTTTTGTTTGTTCTGGCTCGTCAGTCTCTGCCGTAGCTTTCCAAAATTCTTCTTTAAATGGCAAATTTGTAAACTCGTTTGTCACAGAATGAACATAAGGGTAAATAGCGTCCTCGCTTCCATTTTGAAATCGTTTCATTACTTTTTGAATTGGCCAAATTTGTCCATCGTTGGGAAGTTTTAAAATCACATTTAGTTCGCCTTGTGGGTCGTTGTCGTCAGTTATCCATTCTGCACCTTTTACATTTTTAATTATTGTCTCTCCTACATATGAACCAATTGAAAATAATTTTGGCCCAAATCCTTTTCCATAAAGTCGTCCACCTTTTTTAGGTTGTCCGTTTTTCATATTTGTTGTAAAAAATCTGTCCACTTCAATTATGCTGTCAATTGTGTAATCAAGTTTAAAACCGTCAGCAGCGAATGCTTTTACTATCCATTCGGATTGTAATTTTATGTCCTCTTTTAATGTAGCCATTTGTAAAAATTATTCGTATTGTATTTTGTCTATTAGTATGGCGTCGCTCTAAGCTCGCCACCAACGAAAAAGGCTTGGCGTTGTTGGGGAATTAGTATTCCGTCAGCCCATAACAAAAGCCCAATGATTGCAATATTGCTAATGTTTTATTCACAAGCCAAATTTGTAGATACCTAAGATTTGAGAATCCCATTTTTTGTTTAGGATACTCTCATTGTAGAAGATGCAGCCTAGCGCGGTTGGGGAGGAGGTATGTGCGGATAAAATAGAAAAGCAACATAAAAACCCAAACACTCAAAAAACCACAAGATCCTTCAACAAACACCAAACAACCGCTCGCTGCAGCCAACACAAAAAATCGATAACCCCCATAAAGTATTTGATTCCCTTGTAAAATAGGCAGGCAATAACTAGGTTTTCATTGCTTGTCCTCGTAAGTAATGAAAACCTAGTTATTGTGCGACGTTATTACACGCTTTAAAAACAAAAGTCTTTTTCCTCAATACTATAACTGAAGAAAGTTCTTTCGATTCCCTTTATAGAAACCATTCTTTCGCGAAGACGATGACGACTTTTATAGATCCATTGAAAATTATTAGCACTATCGCATTTTAGATTTCTAGCGGTTAGTAAATTAATCTGGTCCTTTAAATAAGCTAAATCATCATTAGTGTGATACCTTCCTTTTATTTCTTTTGATTGAATAGATAAATATTGGGCTAAATCACTTGGGTTTCTAATTAAAGAATCTTTGCTAAAATTCGGATGTAAAAAATTATCGTAAAAAGAAAGCAAACTATCAAGTTCATTATTGCTAATTTTTTTAAAACGAAATGCTTCATTAAGAAATGCTTCAATCCCGTAACTTTTTTCAGCCGGATATATTTCCCAACCTGCGAATTTCCTGTTCGATTTTATACTGGAGTAAACTATAAAATCCTTTTTTGAAATTCCTTTTATTTGCGACATGTCAATTCCAGAATATTCACAGAAGTCTTCAAACATATAGCCCGCATACCAGTTAATAAAATCGAAGTAGATTTTACCTGTTTTAAAATTTCTAATAAGATATATTGAAAAGTGATCCACATTCCCCCTGTTCTTGTAATGGTATTGAGGATAATATTCAGCGAAATCCAAACTCAATGGTTCGTATCTAACAATTGATAGATGTTCATTGATCAATGAATCAATTTCTAAGCTTTTGTGTTCATTTTTCCGTTCAGTTAGATAAACTGAATCAAATTCATTTGTATTTGGAGAAATCTTAAAGTCATTTTTAAGATACTCGATTATAGCTTGACGATCACTAACTGCCAATTTATCTACATCTTGCTGTCTGCATGATAAAAATGATAGGCAGATTAAGCACAAGTATGTATGTTTTGTTATGCTCAAATTAATAAGTTTGAAGAGTGTAACTAAAATATATTCGCTAACCAAAAAGGCTTGGCGTTGTTGGGGAATTAGTATTCCGTCAGCCCATAACCAAAGCCCAATAATTGCAATATTGCTGATGTTTTATTTACAAGCCAAATTTATAAAATCCAGCATGAATATGAGTACAATAAAGAACAAATGCGGAGGCTATATTATTCATGGCTAAGTAATAGTAAAACTAATGTTGCCTACTGTGTTTACTAGTATTTCTGTTTAATGATTGCATTGGTCTTATTTGCGAGGGTTCGTATTTTTTGAAAGTAGTTGGTAAACTTATTTATTTCATTAAGTTTAAGTTTCTCAAAATATCCACTGGGACAATGGTGTCTCATGAATTTATAGCGTTTACTGTCTGCAACTTCAATGGTATTAGTGTAGCAATCTGAAAAGTCAACACTGTCTGAAATTTTTAATTCACTTTGAGAACGTAAACTCCAAATCTCCTGTAAATTCAGATTATTCAAATCTTCTTTTTTTAATAATACAGTCTTTGAAAAGCTGCTGTCAACTATTGGCTGTTTAAATGCATTCCAACCTCTGTTTCTATTTTCATTTTCATAGTCAAAATGTCTAAAATAAAGTCTACAGTAAGTCATTCTATATGTTGTGTCTATTTGTTTAAGAATAAGAAGTTCATTTATGCTAACAAACGAAAAGTCATTCCATAATCGTATTTCAAAACTATTTACTCCTTTTTTTAAGTCTTCAAATCCAAGCAGTTTTGCAATTTGAGAGTAATGTTCGATGTAATCTAAATCTAATTGTGCCCTTTTGTTTTTTGTAGTGTCAGGTATAAGTAATTGGATGCTGTTGTCAGCAACTATTCTTTCAGTATTTGTCTTACATGAGAATAAACTGAATATCAATATTGTCAATTGTGAAAAGTATCTCATAAAATAGCAGACAACGAAAAAGGCTTAGCGTTTGTTGGGGAATTAGTATTCCGTCTGCCCATAACCAAAGCCCAATAATTGCAATATTGCTTGTGTTTTATTCCTAAGCCAAATTTGTAACAATCAAACCCAAACTTAAGCACAATAAAGAACAAATGATGAGGCAATTTTCGTCAAGCCACAATAAAGCCACACCTAATGTTGTGCGCAGTATGTCTTACCCATTAAACATTTTATGTCGTTTAATTTCTTTGCCTTCTCTAAGTTTTAGTGAATGGAAAATTGTAGGTACATCATTAGTCCATTTTTTTAAGGTCAAAATAATACCAATAATTTCAAGTCTTGTTAATAGTCCAACCCAAAAACAAATGTTGAATAAAATTATTGATTGACATTGCAAAATTATTTGCACAAGTGTCCCGAAAAGTAACAAAGTCCAAACTTTAGCACCAATTGAATGTGTAGCAATTTCTTTCCTAAATTTTAAAAAGCAAATGAGATAAGTTAAGCCTTCAAATCCAAATAAGATTGTCAACTTTAAAGAATTGACTATGAAAAAGTCTGGGCATTGAATGTAAGTCGCCACAGCAATTGATATAAAAAATATCTGGTCTATTGTAGAGTCCATACGCCTTAAGGTTTCAGTTGAAACATTTAGGCGCCTTGCTATAATTCCATCAAAAATGTCTGTTAGTAAACCAACTGATAAAAGTAAAACTGAAATAAACTTGTAATTGTCGATATGTTTAAAACTCAATAATACTATTGTAAGTCCAATTATTAGTCTTGAATAAATTAATGCTAAAGGCAGTTTTTTCATATTTCGCACAACGAAAAAAGGCTTGGCGTTTGTTGGGGAATTAGTATTCCGTCTGCCCATAACCCAAACCAAATGATTGCAATATCGCTGATATTTTATTCACAAGCCAAATTTGTAGATACCTAAGATTTGAAAATCCCATTTTTTTTAAGATACTCGTACTGTAGAAGATGCAGCTTAGTTCGGTAGGGGGGAGGTATGTGATGAAAAAATAGAAAAGCAATATATAAACATCCAAACACTCAAAAAACAACAAGTTCCTACAACAAACCCCAAAACAACCGCTCGCTGCATCCAACACAAAAAAGCGATAACCCGATAAAGTATTTGATTCCCTTGTAGAATAGGTTTCGTTCAACTAGGTTTTCATTGCGTGTCCTTGGATGTAATGAAAACCTAGTTATTTTGGTGCTGCTCTACTTCCTTTTGTTATGTGTCCAAACAAGTTGAATGTAAAACAGAGTTGCAAATGCAGCAGAAATGAGTTTACCCCACTTTACTGGCCTTTTGTCTTGGTTAAGAAAGGCAAAGACGAATGCAAACACAATCGCACCTGTTAATAAAAAAGCAAGCCCTATGCCAACAGGTGTTTCATAGAACGTCTTTCCTTTTTTTATAGTCACTCCCCGTCCGTTAGTTTGTTGCTCCTGCAAAGCGTTAACCTTGCTCAAGAAAGATTGGTAGAATTCTTGAAAGCTGTCTTGATGGTCAATGTCATGAGCAATGGAGAACTTCAGTTTTTCTCCGTCTTTAAGCGTTAGCTTGAATAAGTCAAAATCTTTTTCGATTTGATAAACATAAGTGTCAATCTCTGTCCAATCAAGTTGTTTATTCTGTTTACTTGAGAACAGCGGAAGTTTTATCCAGTCAATCTGTAGATACTCCTCAGAAATAGAAAGCTCAACTGTTTGCTTAGAGTACTTTGCAGCAATCCAATATACCAAAATACACAGTCCAACGATTGCTCCAATAAATAAATATTGGTTTGTTCCTTTTGGTAACAGTCCAATAAATAAGAAAGCGGAGCCAAAAATTCCTATCAACAGAAAAAAAACGTAATGAAGTCTTGAGGTTGTGATTAATTGAAATGTTTGCATAGTTGATTTAGATTTGCGCCTAGCGAATGAGTGTTTTAGAAGATGCTTGAAATTAATGTTCGGTCTGCCGACAACAACTGCTTAATTCTTGTTCTATTGCTCAATTCTTGCTCTACTGTACCATAGAGTTAGGTCTCCTGAGGCAACTGCTAAACGAAAGCAGAATTGCTGAACTTATTCCGTCAGCAAGCACTTTCCTAAACACGTTTGGTATGCGTAGGTTTATATTTCTTCTAATATTTTTTTCATAACACTATATGTATCTTCAATACTACTCAAGATTACGTCTTCGTGAAATCTTTTTCCATGTGCCAATTTATCTCGATACTTTACAATTGTCTTTAATTCCGAATGTAGTTCGGGTGAAATTTTATTTTCCAATAAGTCTAGGATTTTGTTTAAACTACCTAAATCATTTTCGTTTTTTACAAATCTGTCTTGATAACCTACAAATGGAAAATGATTTCCATAGTTCTCTTTAGACACTTTAATTATTTCACCAGAAGCAAGCCGTATCTTTTCTATAACTGTAGCTTCAAAACCTGCAAAAAGTTCAAGATATGCATACTCTAAAACGATGTCGGTTAGATTGTCAAAATAAGTGTTGATGTCATTCTTATAGTCCGTAAATCTCTTACCTAAAATGGGCAAATTAAATTCGGAAACGTATTTTTTGTCTTGAAGTGTCAATGCCTGTGCTTTTTTTGCAATAGCATTTATTACTTTATAATTCGCAATGGCTATGTCAAGTTTTTCAGTCATATAAATTAAATTGTATTCTCGTCAATCCAATCCTCAATTAACTTCTCTGTATTAGCCTTGTTAAATTCAATTCTAACGGATTTATCTTTGAATGTCGATAAAAACCAATTTGCCTCTTTGTCCTTGGTTTCCAAAAGGATCAAAACATATTTGTCTGTTTTGCGACCACGCAGATAAACGTCTATTCTACCCATAGCACCTAAGATATTTCTACCCATAGGTTCAAATACAAGGCGGAATGAATTAAACTGAAATTCCAATTGATTTGTGTTATAGGTTCCTAAGTATTCCTCAGTAATGCTTTTTTCAGTTTCAACTATTTGAAAAAGACCTGATTCAATGTATGGTTTAAACCATTCTTTTATCTCAGTCAAAACCGTTTGAACAGCCTTTTGCCATTCGGTCTTTCTTGATTCCCAATCAATTGCACTTGATTGTTTCGATTCATTTAACTTCTGTAGTTTGTCTTTTAAACTCATATTTCTGTCTTTTTAAAACTTACGCATAACCTATTGATATACGAAGGTTTAGATTAAACTTCTATTTTTAAAGAGTTCTTAATTATCATTATCTGTGCCCTTCGTATGCGAAAATAGGGGAAACTAAGTCAAATCTATTTTTTTTGGTTCATCTTTTTTTAGTTTGCAAACCACATACATTAAATATAGATTGTTATCGTTTTTTGGTTATACCTGCTTCATTCATTAGGCTACTTTACGTGGTTTTGCGATTACATTTATTTGATGAGCTTTTTCCTGATTCTTTATTGCATTTGGGGTGTTAGAATTATTTGGTTTATTGGTGGATGAATAGCAATCCCTTAAACCCCTCATTGATCCGTACGCTACATCATTCATTTTGGATGCTTAGCCACTAATTCCACACTCTTCGCCATTCCTTCTCCCGTTTCGCCACCAATTCCACATATTCCGCTATTCATTCTCCTGCTTCGCCACTAATCCCGCATACTTCTCCATTCATTCTCCTGCTTCGCCACTAGTCCCGTATGCTTCGCCACTAGTTCCGCATACTTCGCCACTAGTCCCGCATACTTCGTCACTAGTTCCATATGCTTCGCCACTAGTTCCGTATGCTTCGCCACTAGTCCCGTATGCTTCGCCACCAGTTCCGCATGCTTCGCCACTAGTCCCGTATGCTTCGCCACTAGTTCCGTATGCTTCGCCACTAGTTCCGCATACTTCGCCACTAGTTCCGCATACTTCGCCACTAGTTCCGTATGCTTCGCCACTAGTTCCGTATGCT
>JAIXOJ010000016.1 GCA_027486835.1 Chitinophagaceae bacterium | reverse complement strand
AGTCAAGATTGAGCAATGCTTGCAAGAGATGGCAGCAATAAACAACGAAGGGGTCATCGAATCTGTTGCCCCCGAAAATAATCAAGTTGCACCAGTAGAAGGACAAGTTGCAACAGAGAAGAAATATTAGCACCTACATCTTCATCTATAAATTAAACTTAGCAATTATCCCTTATTACATCCTCCTTAAACTGACTAATCATTTCTTTCATTTCAGTTAGTTGCTGGATTCGTTCCTCGATGGAGGATAATTTTTCGTCTAAAACAGCAACCTTATCAGCAACAGTAAGTTGATTGTTATACCAAGCATCAATCAGTTGACCAATTTCATTGATGGTAAACCCCACTGACTTGGCATCTCTTATTAAGGATAATTTTTCAACGCTCTCTTCATCATAATTGAAATAATTATTCGATTTTACGTTTTCATCCCGCTTTCCTTTTATTAACCCCGCTTTTTCGTAAAACCGAATGGTATGGATCGTTACCCCTGTTCTTTTCGATAATTCATTAATTAGCATGTGGCAAATATAGCTGGGGAAAAAATAAATATTAACCATAGACTATACTCTAATGTTTTAGGTATGTACTTGTTCCTATAGCTTTGCCGCGACTTTAAAAATTATCACTAATGGCAACTGCGTTAATTACGGGAGCATCAAATGGAATCGGATTAGAATTAGCTAAGATTCACGCTTCAAAAGGGGGGAACTTAGTTATCGTAGCAAGAAACAAGGAAAAACTAGATGAACTTAAATTGGAATTGGAGCGACAGTACAAGGTAAAAGTGGTAACGTTAGGTAAAGACCTAGCTGCCCCCAATGCCGCACAAGAAGTATATGAATTTACAAACGCACAGGGCATTCAAATAGATTACCTAATAAACAATGCAGGCTTTGGCGATTTTGGGATGTTTGTAGAAACAGATTGGAACAAAGAAGCTCAGATGATTCAACTGAATATTACCGCTCTCACCCAGTTTACCAAGCTTTATATACGAGATATGGTAAAGCGTAAAAGTGGTAAAATAATGAATGTTGCATCAACAGCCGCTTTCCAATCTGGACCAACCATGGCCGTGTATTATGCTACAAAAGCTTATGTACTTAGCTTTTCAGAAGCAATTGATAATGAAGTAAGCGACAAAGGAGTAACAGTGACGACCCTATGTCCTGGCCCCACAGAAAGTGGTTTTCAGACTGCTGCCGCAATGGAAGAAAGTCCACTAGTAAAAGGTAGAAAACTTCCCAGTTCTTATGATGTTGCCGTTTATGGATATCAAGCAATGCTTCAAGGAAAAACTATTGCTATACATGGATTTATGAATTGGTTGATGGCCAATTCAGTGCGATTTACACCACGAGCTTTAGTAGTAAAAATCACCAGAAGATTACAAGACAAAGCAAAATAAAGATGACCAAAACCGCTTTTTCAGTCCGCATCTACAGCTTTTACCTTTTCCTGATGGGTATGGCTTTGATGATAATTCCGAATATTCTGTTGGAACTTTTCGGATTCTCCCCAACTAAAGAAATATGGATAAGAATGCTTGGATTGTTCACCTTTACTACCGGCATTTACTATTTCTATTCATCTGCTAACAACCAAAATGCTTTTTTTAAGGCCACCATTGTTGGAAGAATATTCTTCTTTATTGTTACCAGTGTTTTCACCATTCTTTTCCATCAGTCACCAATGTTGGCTTTAATTGGAAGTGTGGACTTGTTGGGTGCATCTTGGACATATTTTACATTGAAAAAAACTTCAAATGAATCAAATTGAACGATACTTTACCGCTGAAAAGAATGAAAGTGTCCTTTTTGTACTTGTAGGTATTGTAGCAATGGCAATGGCCGGATATTACCTTTTCAAAATTAAACTACCCTTTAATATAGGAATGGCTTTTCCATTAATTGCAGTATCACTGATTCAAATAATTGTAGGCACTACTGTACTATTGAGAAGCCCAAAAGATTTGAAGCGGGTAAGCAATATGGTTCAATTGCAATCAAATGAAATTAGGACAGTAGAAATACCGCGGATGAAAAAGGTGATGAAAAATTTCGTGGTATATCGATGGATTGAAATTGTGTTGTTTTCATTAGGAATAGGGTTGCTAATTGGATCAAAATCTATGAGTATTGGATCGGGAATAGGCTTAGGGCTTGCCATTCAATCTGGATTAATGCTCATATTGGATTTGTTTGCTGAAAATAGGGGGAAGACTTATTTAGCTTTTTTACTTTCTCTATAACTTGTTAGACAATTTCTACTTGATGATTTAGAATAAAATATTTGTTAGAACAAAACACCTTGATGGTATAATGCAAAAAAATCCATAGTAAATGCTACACTGCAATGAATCATAACACCCAACCATATACTATTGCTTTTCAAACTACAAGTACCTAACACCACTCCTGCAATGATAGCCGCTAATGCTTCGGGAAAGGGTTTGGTAAAATGAATCATACAGTAAGGAATCGTCATTACGAACACTGAATAATACCCAAACTGCCCCTTTGTACCATGTAGCATAAACCCTCTAAAGAAGAATTCGAGACTAAAGAACTGTAAGAAATACAATACCTCCCAACAAAAAAAATTGGGAAACAAAGATTGTCCTTTCCGAATTTGATAAAACGGATACCGCTCCAAAAAAGAATTGGTTGTGGAAAAATAAGCGACCAAAGGGAGCATAATCAAAAGCATTAGTAGATACACTTTATAATCAGCCATTGCGTTTTTTGTTGTGGTACCATAAAAGCCTAAGGGTGTTTTGAAAAAGCAGCAAATCAGTACAACAGGTGGCACCAATTCAAAGAATATAACTATGGATACCCAATACACCAACTGATGAAATCGGGCGTTTGCACCCTCATACATTAGTCGAAAAAACCAAACTGAACATTTTTCCATGCCCCATTCGCTAAGGGTGTGTAACACCCACCCAATATTGCTAAAATAGTGAATCATTGTAAGTGAAAATGCTACAACAATCAATACAGAGATGGTCTTGTAATCAACTTCTGCCATTGACTGCTTACTATTTTGCCCATTCTGATAGGCATTTAGGAACAATTGTTTGAACATACACTTTTGAAAAAATGCGTTTAATGTAATGAAACATAAATGGCAGCGGTAACTGAAAATACTAAGATTTTTTCTTTACCACCCGCCAAGTTTGTAGTGTAACTGATAGCAGAATTAAACCAAATCCAAGATAGAAACTAGTACCTAACTCTCGGTTTTCTTGATAAATCATAAATGCCAATAGAATACCATAAACGGGTTCTAGGTTAAGGGTGAGGTTTTGGGTAAAGACCGACACTTTCTTTAATGCGCGGAAAGATAAATCCATGGCAATAATGGTACAACCCCAACTCAAAACCACCAGCCAACCCGAATCTGGTAAAGACGGGAAATATTGATTGGTAGGAAAGTACCACAAGTAAACAGGTAACAAAATGGATAGACAGAGCCATCCGCCCGTTAGTTCGTAGAGTATCATCGTTTGCGGATGGAAAGACTGGACGATGCGTTTGTTGTAAATACTAAACAACACACTTAATAAAGTGGCTATGAGGCCATACACAATGCCTAATTTAAAATGACCATCAAAATGAAAAATAAGCGCAATACCCGCAATACCTAAACACCCAAGACCAATATCTTGCAGTTTCCATTTAGAGTGGTTCAATAATGGTTCTAGAAGTGCAGTAAACAACCCGGCTGAGGACAAACAGGTGAGTGCAATGGATACATTAGCTGCTTTGATACTACCATAAAAAAACACCCAATGGATAGCAATAATGCTTCCTGCAAAAAAGAGATGCACAATTTGCTTGCCGTTCAGTATTTGCAAAGTTCCTTTCCAGTACATGAAAAAGAACAAGGTAATAATAGTAATGAGCAACCGATACCACACCAATAATCCCTCATTGAGGTGAATTAATCGCCCTAAAACGCCGGTAAACCCCCATAAAAAAACAGCTAGATGTAATTGTACTAAAGGATTACGCATGAATTATTTGCTGAAAAAAGTAGTAGCTGTTGAGATCATTTGCACCCCCACCCACTATTGTTAATGATTTACGTGTTTTGCTTGAACATGAGCATATGTAAATAGAAAACAGCAGGAAAAAGAATACCTATTAATTTGGTAATGCTAACTTCCATTCAATCGTTTTCTTTTCCTACACTATCCTTTCTTTTTATACTTTTTGAACATGCTTTGAAACTGCATTTTCAATACTCCCATTACCCCTTCGGTGATTATTCCTCGGCTCATTTTGCTTACGCCCACTTTACGGTCAATAAAAGTAATTGGCACCTCTTTTATCTTGAATCCAAGCTTCCAACAGGCAAACTTCATTTCAATTTGAAAGGCATATCCAATAAAATGAATTCCATCAAGATCAATGGATTCCAATGCTTTGCGAGAATAACAAATGAAACCTGCTGTGGGGTCATTAATAGGCATCCAAGTGACTATTTTAGTAAAGAGTGCTCCTCCTTTGGAATAAAAATGCCGATCAAATGGCCAATTCTCCACCTTTCCACCTGGTACATAACGGCTACCTATTGCTACATCTGCCCCTCCTGTTGCACATGCCTTGTACAGATTTTCCAAATCTTTTGGGTTGTGGCTAAAATCTGCATCCATTTCAAAGATGTAATCGTACCCATTGCGAAGCGACCATTTGAATCCATGTATATAGGCTGTACCCAAACCTAATTTTCCAGAACGTTCCTGAATAAATATTTGATTAGGATGCCGCTCCATTAGTTGTTTTACGATGTCTGCTGTGCCATCGGGCGAGCCATCGTCAACCACCAATACATGATACCCTGCGTTTAGGCTAATGACGGCAGCAATAATGAGCGCAATATTTTCCTTCTCATTGTAGGTAGGTATGATAACAATCTTATTCAACGAAATGATGTTGAGGGCGTTGTAAAAAATTAAAACAAATAACTATGGTTTGACAGATTTTCTAGGCCATTTGCTGCAAACAAATGCTATGAATCCATTATTTTTTTAGAAAAGTACGGTTTAGCATTTCAGTGAGCTTTTGTTTAGTATTTAAAGCAAAATCTCCTTTCATCATCCAGTCGTAATATTGGGGTTCTTCTTTTAATACTTGGGCAACTGGTTTTCCTTTGTGTTTGCCAAAATTGAAGACTTCCACTCCGTTGGCATCTTTCACAAATCGGCGGGCAAAATCTACAATATCATCTTCGCCAGTAAACTTAACGATACTGTCAAGGGTATTGCCAAGCGTAGGATAACGTTCTATCTGTGCTTCCAGAATCTCCCAAGTGGCGTTTGCATCTATTTCTGCACTGTGCGCTCCATCTAATTGTTTGTTGCAATAAAATTTGTAGGCTGCACTTAACGTTCGTTGTTCCATGAGGTGAAATACTTTTTGTACATCCACCAATTTCTTTCCTTCCACACTAAAATGAATTCCAGCCCTAGAAAATTCCTCGATAAGTACGGGTAAATCGAAGCGGTTGCTGTTGTAACCTCCTAAATCGCAATTGTCAATAAATTGTTTTATTTCATTAGCGGCTTGCTTAAAGGTGGGTGCATCCTTCACCATATCGTCGGTAATGCCATGAATTTCACTTGCGCCCGCAGGGATGGGGATAGTTGGATTGATTAATTTTCTTTTTACTTGCTTTGTGCCATCGACTAGGATTTTGATGATTCCAATTTCAATAATCCTGTCGTTGGTAATGTTGATACCAGTTGTTTCCAAATCGATAAAAGCAATGGGGCGCGTAAGAAGTAATTTCATTAATAGTACGTGGCAAGGAATAAAAAGCCGCGAGGCGAAAGTAAGTGTAAGAGTTAGTAACCTTGATTGGATTTTATACAAATTAGTTATAAAATTGAATCTCGATGGAGGGGCTTATCCACATTTTCGATAACTATTACTCCAATTGATGCACTGCTTCAAGCTTTTCCTAAATACGCCCAAGTTTCCACTAAACACTTCCGAGTTACCACTAAATACACCCCAGTTACCGCTAAATACGCCTCAGTTACCACTAAATACACTCCAGTTACCGCTAAATACGCTACAGTTACCATTTAATACATCCCAGTTACCACTAAATACATCCCAGTTACCACTAAATACGCCCCAGTTACCACTAAATACGCCCCAGTTACCGCTGAATACGCTACAGTTACCACTAAATACGCCCCAGTTACCACTGAATACGCTACAGTTACCACTAAGTACGCTACAGTTACCTCTCAATAAGGTGCATCTGCTAGTAAATGAGGTAAATCTTCCCATGAATATTATCTATGTTGATTATAGTCTTATTTAAAAACAACCGACAGGCATAAACCGAGAAATCGCTAGTGATTTTTTTTGTGTAAGATTCCAATATTTCAAGCCAACAATTATTTTTAACCCCTTAACACTTATCGAAATAAAAATGAAATCTTCTTTTTTGGTTGTACTGTTATTGATTTTTTCTTGCACTGCTTTTTGTCAAGAGAAGGAAGAGAACCCATTGTTAGATAGCCTCCTAGCTGAATTGCCTAAAGCAAAGGAAGACACCAACAAAGTAAATTTGTTAAAAAAAATATCATTTGAGTATCATAATATAGAGCCAAAGCAAGGTGTATTTTATGCTAATCAGGGTATTTCTTTGGCAGAAAAGTTACATTTTAGAAGGGGAATGGCAGCCTGCTTAAACACTCGTGGAGTGAATGAAGCGAGGCAAAACAATAATTCGATTGCTTTGGAATATTTTTTGAAAGCTTTAAGGATTCATGAGGAATTGGGGGATAAAAGGAGTATGGAAATATTACTTAGGAATATTGCAGAGATTTATGATGAGCTATCCAATGATTCAAAAGAATTGGAGTATCTTTCCAAAGCTATTGTGATAAATGAATCGTTGGGGGATAAAAAAAACATGGCAAAAAACCTTGGAGCAATTGGATTAATATATTATGACCAATCTAATTTTCCAAAAGCAATGGAGTATCATCTGAAAGCTTTAAAAATTAACGAAGCAATTGGAAATAAAAAAGGGATTCAAGGCAATTACATAAACATTGGAAATATTTATTATTATCAATTGGATTACAAAAAAGTGATAGAATATTATACAAAAGCTTTTAGCCTCGCTGAATCGTTGGGTGACAAGAGTACCCTTGCAGAAATGTCAGTAAACTTGGGAAACGTTTGTTATAAAGATTCGAATTACCCAAAAGCGTTAGAATACTACAATAAAGCCGCTAACCAATTTGAAAAACTGGGTAGCAAGGGGGGCATGGCAACAGCCATTGGAAATACAGGAAAGGTGTATGAAAGCCTAGCCGATTTTTCCAAAGCCAAAGCGTATTACACACAAGCATTAGGAATTTGTGAAGAAATGAATGATCGCGACGGCATTGCAAGAAATATAGAGTGCCTAGGTATGGTGTATATGAAAATGGCAAAAGAGGATGGGCTACAAGCTTCCACTAAAAAAGAGCTTATTTTAAAGTCAATAAATTCTATAGATTCTGCAACGAAAATTTATAAATCCATTTCGGCTTTACATGAGTACGAAATATCCCAGCTTGACCTTAGCGAAGCTTATGAAATGAACGGGCAATACGACAATGCTTTGATTGCTTTTAAAGAACACGTGCAATACAAAGACAGCGTGTTTAATGAAGAAAAAACGAAAGAAATAACCCAAAAAGAATTGGATTATACGTATTCTAAACGTGAAGACTCTATTAAATTAGAACAACAAAAGAAAGACCTTGCCCATGAAAAAGAATTGGCGTTGAAAGCCATACAATTTGAATACCAGAAAAAACAGGCAGCCGCCAAAAGCGAGAAGGAGAAACAACAGCTTCGCTTTGAACAGCAATTAAAAGAACAACAAATAGAATTTGAATACAATCAAAAAATTATTGCTTCCGAAACAGAGAAAAAAAACCAACTAGCATTGAACAAAGTGCTGTCTAGCGAGAACCAACTGATGGCGAAGAACAACGAAAATGAAAGAAAAATAAGGTGGTTAATGATTGCAGCATTGCTGGGGCTTATAGGTTTCGGAATCAATTATTACAGAAGCTATCAACGTCAGCGAGCGGATAATCAGGTGATTGTAAAACAAAGCGGTGAGTTGCAAGTGTTGATGCAGGAAATACACCACCGAGTTAAAAACAACTTACAACTCATCAGCTCGCTGCTGGAGTTACAGAGTTTGAAGCTAACGGATAGTGCCGCCAAATCTGCCTTTGAAGAAGGACAAAGCCGGGTACAAAGTATTGCTATTTTGCACCAACAGCTTTACCAACATGATGATTTAAGCGTGATAGAACTGGGTACGTTTTCCAAAGAATTGATTCGGCAGATTACCGATGTATTTAAAAAACCAAAGCAAAAAATTGCGGTGAAGTACCACATTCCCGAAACATTTTTTGATATTGATACCGCTTTGCCGCTAGGGTTAATATTAAACGAATTGGCCACTAACAGTTTTAAATATGCACATCCTGCCACCGACAGTGATGGTGTGGAAGCCTTGGCACTGGAGATAAGTTTCTCAAAAAATAATGATGGCAACTATGCATTGGTATTTAAAGACAATGGCAATGGCTTGCCGGCTGGGTTTGACATAGTGAAGTCCAATAGCCTTGGGTTAAGAATTGTCAACCGATTGGTGAAACAGATAAAAGGGCAGTATCAATATGCTTTTGATAGGGGTTCGGTGTTTACCATTACGTTTCCGTCTGCCTAGTAAGGATTAAATTATTAAGTGCTTAGTGAAGTGTATTTCGATTTGAAAATAAACCACCTAATGAATTTTGAAAAATGGCACTATCATAGCGTAATATAAAGAGGGCTTTTGTTTCTGACTTGAATAACGTGTGCGAATTTACCACCCCGGCGTTCCGCCACCCCTCAAGAGGGGAATTGTCCACCGAGAATTTTGAAACCGACTTGTTAGCAATGAAGATATTAGGTAACAACATTAAATGTAATGATGGGTATAGGGGTGAGTTGGTAAAGCAATGTGTCATGTATTTACCTCGATTTAGCTTGCAATAGTTTATAGGCTCTATTTAATGATGCACTAAAAAATTTGTTGTACTAAAGCAATTCGGCAGCACAAGCTATGTTTTAGGACGGAAATGGGGCGATTAAAAACTTGTTTGTTATTATAATAAATGTGCAATGTCCTCCCAATAGGCTGCATCATAAATTCCATATTCCTTTTGTAATTCTATGATATCCAAAATCACTTTTTTATGGGTTTCATTATTCGGTTCGAGTAATAACATTCGTTTAAGTTCTTCCCACACATGAATCAAGGCCGATTTGACTTTTTCCCCAGACTCATGGATTTTAACTTCCTTCATTAATTTTTCAGCAGCAAGACTGTTCAGTTCTTCTTCAAAAGGAATTGCCACTTTTTTTAATTGCTCGGCTGTAGTTATTAACTCGGTATTTTCTTCATATCCTGGTAATGAACGAATTATTTCGTCCATGTATTGAGTGGCTAACAACATATCTTCATCATCCAGGCTTTTAACCCATAGGTCTATTTTTTCTGGGTTTTTCCCAAAGCGGGTAAGTACCTCAATTACAGTTTCTTTTGTTAACATGAGGGTTGTATTATAGTTGTAAAAAGTTTATTGCAAAATAGCGATGCTAAAATAAGAAAATCGTTCAAAAAAAGCTAAGCATTTTTATGTTATTTATGCAAATAAGTAAATTTACTTTAGCTTTTTTTGAATGAGTTCCATCTTCAAAATAAAAGATTCTATTTTTAAATTCGTCTAATTGCGTATTTAAATGAAGGAGCTATTTTTTTATAAACGTTTTTGTAAATGCTGCTCCATTCTCCATGTAGAGTGTTAACAAATAAGTACCTGCTACAAGCTTGGACACATCCAAAAATTGTGTTCCCATCTTTGCTTCTAATTCGAGTATCTTTTTGCCAATAAAGTTATGCATGACAAAATTGCCTTTACCTGATAATCTGCTAATCTGCAATTTCAAGTGTTGATTTTCTGAGTAATTATACAAAATGGAAAAAGGTATAGCATTTTCCTGTTTTACAAAAAGTAGGGGTGAGTAAGAATATTTACCATCGTTGTCCACTTGTTTCAGGCGGTAATGATTTAAGTAATTGGGATTTTTATCAATAAAAGTGTATGATTTTGTAGCTATTTTTTGGGTATTTGCCTTAATCTTTCCAATTGATTTAAAAAGTTTTCCATCTTCACTTCTCTCCAAGTCAAAATGATTATTGTTTTCCTCTGTAGTCGTTTGCCAAGATAAAAGCACTTCATTTTGTTTGCTAACAGCGGTAAAATTGTATAACTGAACAGGTAAATATTGTTTGATGCAAGTGTTTACTGTATCAAGTGTTGCTTTGATGATTGAAGGCTGCCAATTGCTGTCTAAATATCCACCGCAAAAATTTAATGAATATCCTATAGGCGTGCTATTGTCCTCATAGGCACTGAAAAATTTTGTAAAAGGGCTAGATTGATATTTATCTTCCATTTTAATGCCAGCAGAATTGTACGTATAAACAGCAATAGTATCGGTTCTCCAACCTGTCGCTAACAATACCACCCTGCCACTGTCGGCAAAGTCTTCATTCGATGGGAATTTGTAACCATAAAATTTCTCGGATATGTTCGACGTTGTACATAAAGTCATTTGACTAATGTTAACAACTTTGTAAGGTACATTCCCTATGGGATAATCGAAGAAATGGATTTCGGTAAAATCTCGCATTCCTAAAAGTTGACCCGCAGACTGATGAATCTCAATGTATTCATTTACATCTTTACCCACGTTGTTATAGTGCATTTCCACAAGGCATGCTGGCCATTCGTCACCATATCCTGGTTGAATCAACGCCAGTTCCCCAACATTTAGGCCAGAAGATTCCACCCAATTCATCATTTGGGGATGATGAATATCTATCAAATAATTAGTGTTTTCATTGGAACTTATTTGCCTAGCCATTTCGTCAGCCCCACTCATTTTCATTAGGTAACCTACTGCGCAATAGTTGTTGGAAGCATCAATAAAGTAAGGCTGCCGATTACTATGTCCATTATTAACAGGAAACTGGGCAGCTAACTGGTATTGGTGTAATACTTCTAAATTCTCTAAACGATGTTGCTGTTGCGAAAATGTCAAATGCGAAATATCTCTACGTCTTAACAGTTTTTCCACTTCTGAAAGATGTTGTTGCACCAATTGCCGTTCCATTAAATGAGTTGCAGGCAACGATTTGAGGGAAATATCCACATCTGGCTGATTTTTCCATTCAGCATTTACATAAACCAATTGGTCATAAACTGAAGTACTTTGCGCAGCAACGCCAACATGCCTTGTTACTAGAAAAAAGAAAATAAAGGGTAAAATTTTATTCATAAAGAGTAGTTTTTATCAATAAACAGTATGTTTTTGTTTATTGAAAAGTGAAAAAAAGAATTATCTGTTTGTGAAGATAGTAGAACATAGTAGAATTTTGTTTAAAAAGGTATTAACCTAAATAATTTTCCAGTTATAGTTCAATTTATACACGCTCGTTTAAGATTGACAAACACTTTTTAAGCACAATTAGACAATTAAAAGCACCACATTTTTATCAAATGATTACATTAACTCTGGCGGCGGATAAATATAATAATACCAATAACCAACAGCAGCGTTATTACAAAAATAATCAGGTTAATATTCCCATTTTCCTTCTTCACATCCCCCGTATCCCCCTTGGAAATCTGGTAATTGGATGACTTATCAAATTCTGCCAAGTCTGTAAAATATCGTTCAGCCTCGCTTGAATCAATATAGCTATGAGTGGTTTGATAGGACACATCTAGATGTACTTGATTTCCAGTGCAATAGAAATGGCTATTGTAGCAGTGGAAGTTGCCAGAAATATGTGTTTCACTTTCTGTCACTTGCCAGGGTTCGGGAAGTGTAACTACGATTTCCTCTTGATATCTAGCAGGAAAGGACAGTCTAAAGGGCATGGTTCGTTCTCGGTCTTTTGGCCTTACAAAAATTCCGTTGATAACATCTGGGCCGAAAGAAAATTTCTTTATTGTGGGCTTGTCATTCTTCCAGAAATGTGGTATGGTGTAATATTCAAAAGTGGTGAAGATGCCGGTATTTTCATCATCGGTAAAAGTGAGGCTGTCCGCCTTTATACCTTCATAGCTGTTAGCATAAAATTTTTGCGAATTGCTCATCAAATCGGCTATGCTTTCATTGTTAAAATCATAGCGTTGTGCATCTGCCACGTTCCCCATATAAGTAGTAATTACTTTCAAAGTGCCAGAACCCGAAAGGGAAGCAACTTGGTATAATTCTATCACCTTTGCATAGCTCAAGTCTTTGAATGGAATGGTGGTTAAGGAGGTAGTGGTTACATCTAATACCAGCCCTTTTTCATAGTTAGGAAAAAAAATATTGTTCACCGCGCCCCGTTGGTAAGCAATAGTAGGATCAAACCATAGGTATTCATTCCCCAATTTCACCCTTACTGTTGCGTGGTCAAAACTGAGTGGACTAGGCATTGTATTTTCCAGCTCATGCGTTTTATCGGTATTGATAAGTACGACATTGGCATCAATTTTCATTGCCCAAAGCATACAGCATAATAAGTAAGATTTTTCCTTGCAGTCGCCAAATCGTTGAGCATAAACCTTAGAGGGATTAGCCGGTTTATGAGAGTTTACACCCATTTCAATTCCCATGTATCGAATGTCATCCTGTACAAAACGGAGCGAAGCTTTAATCCTATTGGCATCGGTTTGGTTACTGTCACTTATTTCTTTAATTTTCTTTTGCAAATCAGACGACAATGTCACCCCTTTTGGAAAAAGCGGTAAAGCCCAATCGTTCACTTCCTTCCAGGAGTTGAATTCGGATAAGTAAACCCTTGGAAAGGGATTGTACCACGATGGCAAATAATCCTGAGTGGTTATTGGCCCTATATCTTTCTTTTGCCATTCATATACTTGATTGTTTGGCTGTTGCGTAATGGTGGGTTGCTGGTTGTAATTAGCATTTTTGATGTTTATTTTTCTACCATTGGCCACAATCATTCGGCAATAATATTGGTACAGGGGTACGCTAAAGCCTAACTGTAATACGCTAGAAAACTTGTTATTAAAAATGGGGTTAAACCCTTTAGTGGTGTAGCTATATTCAATGATATCCCCTTTACGAACATCTTTTAGGATTAAAACGGCGTTCATGCTTCCATTGTAAATGAAGCTAGACAATTCTTTTTCCTGTTGCAGCACTTCAATTTGCTCGAGGTGTAGCTGGTTCAAAATTTTACCATCCCTAATGATTACGATGGTGTGTAAGATAAGTTTTTCGTAAGCAGGATTATAGTCAATGGAAATGGTTGAGGCATTTTGCACACCCGCCTGAGATAGGATGCGCTTACTTTCCTTATAGTAGCAGCTTTGTTCTGCAAGCAAGATTTGTTTTTCATAGGAAATATCCACATAGCCATCGGTAGCTTCCTTATCTAGCTTTGTGTTATTATAGTCTATTTTGTTCATGCTCACCCAAGCAGGTGTACCAGCCACGGATGGTTTGTTTCCGGTAGCAAAACAATAAAAACCGCCCGAAATGTTCATCATAAAGAGCAGTAACCACACAAATAATTTCATACAAAAAGTGTTTTTCTCTAAAAAATCGCGGTCAAGATAGTATTTAATACCTTATGGGTAATTCTGTCCTTCATCGTATATGCGAATAGCTTGTAGCCGCAATGGGCTATCAGCATATTGCCATACTAATGATAATTCCCTGTTGGCTAATGATGGACTGTTGTACAAGCGCATTACCCAACTTACTATTACCGAGTGATTTCCCTTTACTTTACTGCCTTTTGTTACTCTTTCGACTACCGATGTATTTGGCCGTATGCTCATTTCTATCATCATTGTAAATTATAATGTTAAATATTTCTTGGAGCAATGCCTATGTTCAGTAAAAAAATCCATTAATAGCTTAGCCATAGAAGTGATTGTAGTGGACAATTGCTCTAATGATGACAGTATCAACTACCTCCAACCACGATTTCCATGGGTCACATTTGTGGCTAATGAAAATAATGTTGGTTTTGCAAAAGCAAATAACCAAGCCTTAGACATTTGTAAAGGAAAATACATTTTATACCTTAATCCCGACACCATTGTTCCTGAAGATTGCTTTGAAAAATGCCTTCATTTTTTTGAAAATAATCAAAGTTGTGGTGCACTAGGGGTGCGAATGGTGGATGGAAGTGGTACATTTTTGCCCGAAAGCAAACGGGGATTTCCTTCTCCTGCTGCTTCCTTTTTTAAACTAACAGGCTTAGCAGAATTGTTTAAACATTCTAAATTTTTCAACCAATATGCTTTAGGTTATTTAGATGAGTTTAGCAATCATCAGGTAGATGTACTAGCAGGTGCTTTTTTGATGGCTCGAAAAACCATTATAGACCAGACCAAGGGCTTTGACGAAGCCTTTTTTATGTATGGAGAGGATATTGATTTAAGCTACCAAGTGCAGCAATTAGGCTACCTCAACTATTATTTTTCGGAGTGTTCCATTTTGCATTTTAAGGGCGAAAGCACCAAAAAGGGAAGCCTTAATTATGTAAAAATGTTTTACAAAGCCATGAGCATTTTTGTGGAAAAGCATTATTCGGGGTCTAAGGCAGGGTTTTTCCGTTTATTTATCCAAATAGCTATTGTATTGCGCGCCTGCCTCTCGGTAGTGAAAACGTTGATCGTAAAATCAGGTTTACCCTTGTTAGATGCCTCACTCACTTTTGGCGCACTTCTGGCCATTCGCAATTTTTGGATTGAGCAAATACGACACGGAAAACCATTTGCACCTGATGAGTTTTATATCATCTTTTCTGTTTTTACCCTAATTTTTCTGCTATCTGGGGCACTTTCTGGCATGTACGATAAGCTAGACAAACCCTCCACCACTTTTTCTGCTAGCATTTCTGGCATTATTGTGATGCTTGCTGCATATTCTTTAATGCCCGAGCATATGCGGTTTTCCCGTGCAGTGGTAGTATTTGGGGGCATTTCAGCAGCTTTTGCCATCACCCTATTCAGGTATTTATTGATAGCATTTAACTGGATTGAACCGAGCGATAAGGAGTATAAGTTTCAGCAAACTGCCGTGGTAGGTACACCTGCTGAGTATGAAAAAGTGGAGGCGTTGTTTAAACATTCTGGCATTGAAGAAAGGTTACTCGGCAGAATCAATGTATCAGAAAATGAGCTAACGTTTTATCAAAAAGAAAAACCTAGTATCGGGAATATAAAGGATACCAAAGTTCTGATTGAAAAACTAAACATTAAGGAACTCATTTTTTGTGAAGGGCATTTGTCTTATTTCTTGATTATACAAATGATTCAAACATTGCCCAAAAACGTGAGTTATCGATTTATGGGCAGGGGGTCGCAAAGTATTGTAGGTAGTGATAGCAAAGCCACGGCTGGTGAAACCTTAGCTTCCGAAGGTTTTTACCATATTAATGAGCCTTATCACAAACGAATGAAAAGGGCAATTGATGTGGTTGTATCATTGGCATTAATAAGCATCTGGCCTGTTCACTTCTTTTGGGCAAATAATGGGTGGGGGATATGTAAAAATATGTTTAAAGTTTTGTTTGATCAAGCTACTTGGGTGGGCTATACCCAAAAAGAACCCATTCTGCCCAAGCTTAAGCCTTCGATTATCACCTGCTATGGTCTTCCCAATGATTCTTTACACCCACTAAACCAAGAAGCGAAGCATCATTTAAACATTCAGTACGCCAAAAATTATAATTACCGGACAGATTTTAGACTGATTCTTAGAAATTATAAGCAACTCGGGGGCTAATGCTCCTTCGGGATTAACACCGCAATTAATTATGCCGATGTTCTTTTCGATTATATTCGTGCCAATACTGTATAAAACGGATGACTAAATGCTTTTTTCTTTGAATTAACCCATGAAGATTATTGGGCTAGCTTCTAAAAAAATTGAAGCCGAAAAACTTTTAATCACCCTATAAACACTGAAACTAACGATGTCGATAATAGAATTTAAAGTTCCCGCCCGTTTAGGCAAAGCATTGGGGTTGCCCGCCATAACACCCGCTAGAATGCAGCTTAAAGTGCTCAAAATGTTGCTTAAAAAGGCAAGATTCACTGAGTTTGGGCAGAAGTATAGATTCGATGAAATATTACTGAGTAACAACCCTACCGAGGGATTTCAAAAACTCGTTCCTACCTATAATTACAATAAAATACACAAAGATTGGTGGCACAAAACCCTAGAGGGTGTTCCAGATGTATGCTGGCCCGGTAAGGTGAAATATTATGCGCTTTCTTCGGGCACTTCTGAGTCTGCTAGTAAGTACATACCCATTACCAACGACATGCTCAAGGGTAATAAGTCTGCGATGATTAAGCAATTGCTTGGGTTAAGAAACTACGACGGATTGCCGGTAAAATCACTCAGCAAAGGTTGGTTAACCTTGGGCGGTAGCACGGAATTGGAGAAATATTCTGCGGGATATTATGCTGGGGATTTAAGTGGAATTACCGCTAAAAAATCACCTTTTTGGTTTCAACCGTTTTACAAGCCAGGTAAAAAAATAGCCAAAGAGCGGGATTGGAATAAAAAACTTGAGGAAATTGTAGAAAAAGCCCCGAATTGGGATATAGGCTTTGTGGTGGGTGTACCCGCTTGGATTCAAATGTGTATGGAGATGATTATACAGCGGTATAACCTTAAAACCATCCACGACATCTGGCCCAACCTCGCATTTTTCGTGCATGGGGGAGTGAGTTTTGAACCCTATAAAAAAGGATTTGAAAAATTGCTGGATAAGCAGCTCATTTATATAGAAACCTATTTGGCTAGCGAGGGCTTTATTGCCTACCAACACCACAAGGATGCTAGGGGAATGCGGTTGATTTTGAATGAACACATCTTTTTTGAGTTCGTACCTTTTGATGACCAAAATTTTAATGCCGATGGCGAAATGATTGCCAACCCCAACGCGCTACTGATTGCCGATGTGGAGGAAGGAAAAGATTATGCTTTGCTCATCAGTACCACAGCAGGCGCATGGCGTTATTTAATTGGCGATACCATACGATTCGTAAATAAAGAATTCAGTGAAATCATCATTACTGGCCGAACTAAACATTTTTTGAGTTTGGTGGGTGAGCACCTTAGTGTGGACAATATGAATAAAGCCATCCAAATTGCGGGCGAAACCATGAATATTTCCATCCCTGAGTTTACGGTTGCGGGTATTCCTTACCAAAATTTCTTTGCGCATCAATGGTTTGTTGCCTGTGATGACAAGGTGGACAAAGTTGCTTTGGGTAACCTAATTGACGAAACGCTCAATCATTTGAACGACGACTACGCCGTGGAAAGGAAAAGTGCCCTGAAAGCGGTGTTGGTGGAGGTGTTACCCGAACAGGTGTTTATGGATTTTATGCAACACAAAGGGAAAGTGGGAGGTCAACATAAATTTCCAAGGGTATTAAAAGGAAAAATGCTCGAAGATTGGAATCTCTACCTCAAAACTCGAACAAAATAAGGGTGGATATTTAGTGCAGTATTATCGCTTTGACTGCAAATGATTCCTTTCGCAAATTGCTATCTATATATAAAGGTATCCCCCCAAAAGGAAAGCCAACCCAATGCGACTAGGTTTTGAAAGAGGAATCGATAGACCCTTAATTGCTCATTTCAATCCTAAAAAACATTCCTTTAGTTAGTTTCAATAGGCTTTTTTACTCACAACCTACAACTTACAACTCACAACCTACAACTTACAACCCACTGCTAGTTTTTTCTTCATCGAACCCTTTTTAATCAATGGCAGGTATTTACATCCACATTCCTTTTTGCAGAAAAGCCTGCCACTATTGTAATTTTCATTTTTCCACCACCCACAGTTTGTTGCCTCAAATGGTAGCGGCCATTTGTAATGAATTGACCCAGCGGCGTGATTATCTATTGGCACCAGAAGGCACCATTGAAACATCCTCAGAATTGCACATTCCACACCAAGTGATGCAAGAAGTGGCAACTATTTACCTTGGTGGCGGAACACCCAGCATTTGTACCAACGAACAATTGCAACAGATATTTACCGCCATTCGTGCCCAATATCCAATCAGCTCCAATGCGGAAATAACGCTTGAAGCAAACCCGGACGACATCACTCCAGAAAAATTAGCCGCATGGCAATTATTGGGCGTTAACAGGCTAAGCATTGGTGTACAATCATTTCGCGAGGAAGATTTGCAATGGATGAACCGAGCGCACAACGCCCAGCAAGTGTGGCAATCATTGCAATGGGCCAAAGAAGCTGGATTTAATAACATTAGTATTGATTTGATTTATGGTACCCCAACCCTAGGCAACGAAGCCTGGCTGGATAATCTGGATAAGGCACTCGGGCTAGGTATTCCCCATTTGTCTTGTTATGCCCTAACGGTGGAGCCAAAAACGGCTTTGGAAAAAATGATAAAGCTTCAAAAAATTGCCTCGCCCGAAGCGGAACGTCAAGCCATTCAGTTTGAACTATTGCAGCAATGGGCCGCTGGTGCAGGTTATGAGCAATATGAAATCAGCAATTTTGCGTTGCCCAATTGGCGCAGCAAGCACAACAGCAGCTATTGGCAGCAGCAATGGTATTTGGGCATTGGCCCATCGGCTCATTCTTTTAATGGTACTAGCCGGCAATGGAACATCGCCAATAATGTGCTGTATATTCAATCTATCCAATCTGGTACGCCCAATCTAGAGCTAGAAACACTTACCCAAATCCAGCAGTTGAACGAGTATATTATGACCAGCCTGCGCACGATGGAGGGTTTGTCTTTGGCATTTGTTACTGCAAAATGGGGTGAAGAGACTGCGGCAAGTATCACTGAAAAAGCGAAGAAAATTATCAATAGTGACCATGTTTTGTTTGCCCCATCCCATCTCCAACTAACCCCCAAAGGCAAACTCTATGCAGATGGCATTGCCGCCGATTTGTTTTTTGAGGAACAATAAGTGAGTTTAGTAATAGCCTACGGCAAATGAATCGCAGTTGTACATCATCCCCGAAAAAAAATCAGATAACGAATAGAGTGCATTACCATTTAGACGTAAACGCTTTCTAATCTAGAGTTATGCCACGAATGCACGAATGGTTTAACGCTTTACCAAATATTCGAAAAGTCGCATTCGCTCTAATGGCACGAACACTTGCATGACGCTTTCTAATCTAGGGTTATGCCACGAATGCACGAATGGTTTACTGTTTTACCAATTGTGATTATAGTCGCATTCGCTTTAATGGCACGAACTATTGTGTTACGCTTGTTTATCATTTCCATTTTGTCAATTTCAAAAAATGCCAACTTGCTTATTCTTTTGCAACGCTAGCAACTGTATTTCCGTAACAATCAATTATTTCACTCGCTCTATTAACATTTTTTCCAAAAAACAGCAACCATTTGGCAGATCATCGACACCTCGTACAGCAATAAATGCAGTAAGTAAGCTGTCAGATTTCCCGATAGGCCGCCGCTAATCGTCTGGAAGGTTTCAGATTTTCTGAAAGGCTGTTTTTAGTTGTCGGGAGGGTTTCAGATTTTCTGAAAGGCTGTTTTTAGTTGTCTGCAAGGTTTCAGATTTTCTGAAAGGTTGTTTTTAATTGGCGGCAGGGTTTCAGAATATCTGATAGGCTGCTGCTTGTCGTAAGCAAGCTTTCGCAACTTGCGAAAGGCACTAATAGTTGTCAGCATGGTTTCGCAACTCGCGAAAGGCTGCCGATAGTTGTCAGCACGGTTTCGCAACCTGCGAAAGGCTGCCGATAGTTGTCAGCATGGTTTCGCAACCTGCGAAAGGCTGTCGTTAGTTGTCGGCAGGGTTTCGCAACCTGCGAAAGCTTGCCGATAGATGGATGCCACTCGTCGCAAATGTTTTAGGGGTAAGAAGAATGAAGTGATGCAAGTACTTAGGCGGGGATCGTACTTCATTATTTATCGGCAGGCGGGGCAATTTTTAAAGTATTGTTTTTGGTAACAAGGTATTCAATCGATGTTTCCCCATCATCGGCAATGGTTTTAATGGAGAGGGGGTAAGGTGTTTTTTGTTTTTTGCGTTGCAATATCACCAGCATTATTTCACCAATTGCCCAAGTAAAGCGAAAGATTACATGAAAACTAAGCATGGATGGCTTTTGTTTGCCCAGCAGTACCGGCATTTTTTTCCATTCATTTTCATGGGTAATAATTACCACATGGCCTTTTGGCTGTAAAAAGAAGGAGATGATTCGTTGTATCCTTTCCGCCATTTTGGCCACACTGTCAGGAGTTTGCCATACCAATAAATGAGCAGATTGCTGTAAAAAATAAACACCCGTATGCTGGGTCAAAACCCAAATAAACAACTCCAAATATCCCTGGCTGGCTGCTTTTTGGTAGGCTTTCAATAATGTTTTAAAAGCGTTTAGAATATCATTAGTCCATCCCCCGTTGGGCAATAAAAGCAGCAATTCTTCTTGGATGGTTTCTTGGAGACTCACCTCGTCTTTAGTCCCTTGAACCAATTGCGCGCACAAGACCAAGCAATTATTAAAAAACTGCTCAGTTTCCAATAATATCAAGGGTAACGCAAGCACTTCATCACCAAAAGAGATAGCTAAAGCACCTCCAAATAACTGAACCGTTGCGGCGGGTATAAAAGCCACATTAGCCACTAGAAAATGAATAGCGGGGGTAGTGTTATTAGATAGATTACTATACCTAAGATAATATTCGGTTCTTGCAATTTGGATATACAAGGGGTTGGGGTCAATGCCCACCCATTCGGGCAAAACGAAATGAGCATCATTGTCGGGTTGTTTCCCCATTTGTTGCAATGCTCGTAATAATGCCCCTTTTTTACAAGCGACATCCACTATTTTCTGTCCACTTTTCAAGGGTATTTTTGCAGCTAAACGCTCAAGAACTGGCTTATCCATTGGCGAAATTGCAACAGAAGCACCGCCCCAATTTTCCAAAACATCCATCAAGCCATCCAACGGCAGTGGGATTTCGGTAAATTGAAGCCTAGAGATAGCAGCCAGCAAATGAAGGATGGATTCATACACATTTTTAAAGTGGATTCCATTACTCACCCAATAAAAACAATCATGTTCCACCAGCTTACTATTCGTTGGAAAAAAGCTGCCATCCAAGACCATCTTCATTACCTTTTTTCCAAACTGTGGCGGACGCTGCAGGTGTGCATACGCCAATAATTTGCACAAGACACTGGCATAAGTCTGGCTTATAAATCGATCTAATGTTGGGGGAATATTAGCAGGCTGAAGTTGCTTCCAATGTTCAAAGGACATTTTTGCATCGCCATATTTTTTGGCCATAGCAAACCAATCTGCAAATTCCGCACAGCAGTACGTAAATAATAAACTGCCAGGCCCAAAGTTGTAGAGCATATCAGCTTCGGAGGGTACATATTGGCTTTGGAGCAACACATTTTGGCTAAACCATTCCGGAAAATGAACCGTATTGTTTTCCGAAATAGCATAATGATAGCTTGGGGCAATGAATGTTTTTCCCTCCCTCCATTCATTAATTTGTTCAAGCGAAGCAACAATCGGCTGGAATAGCTGCCAGTCAATAAAATTGGAAGCTACAAGGAGGAATTGAACACGCTCTCCCAACTGCATTTGCTGTTGATAAAAGTGCTGCATTGCTTCCACCACATGTGGTGCTTGCAAATCATCCTCCTCAAAAAAACCAAGAATAATCGTATGGCTTTTGGTGTTTGTTTTTATCCAAGAGGGGAGGGGGATCGGAATTAAATTGAAGGTGTTAGAAGCCGTAAATGCACGTAAGGCTTCAGTGGGTAAATCAGATTCGGAAAAGAGTAAGAATAGTACATCTTTTAGCGCAGCAAGTTTCTGTGATAGCGCAGTTGCCTTAGCTATTTGATTAAAATATTGTAAAACATAAGTCTCCTGGTCTGGTTGCATCTGCGCTTACGAGAGGTGATAGGTAGTTGTTCGTTTTTTAATTGGTCAATTATAAGAAAACAGCAATGGTAAATGTTTAGTTGATTATTGGATCATCGTTCTTATTAACTTTTATAGGGTTTCATATCCTATAAAAGTTGGTGAAGGAAGCGAAAAACTTTTTGTTCACCCATTTATTATGGTACGTTGGCAATGCAAAAAAAGGGGGAATAATCATCCCCCCTTAAATCATATTGTCTAAGTAATCCTGTAATTCCATATCCGTTTTATACAAAACCTCTCTCGATTTACTACCCAAATTAGGACCCACAATGCCCGCTCTTTCCAATTGATCCATCAAACGGCCAGCACGGTTATAGCCCAATTTCATTCTTCTTTGTATGAGCGAAGTACTGCCCACTTGGTTTTGTACAATCAGTTTTGCAGCCTCTTCAAACAAAGGATCTTTCTCGTTGCTATTAAAATCTTTGTTGGATTCCGCATCTTTTTCATCCACATATTCTGGCAGTAGAAACGCATCAGGATAGCCCAATTGTTGCCCGATAAAATCACAAACCCTTTCCACTTCTGGGGTATCTACAAAAGCACATTGAACACGGGTCACTTCGCCATTGTAGCTAATCAACATGTCGCCCTTTCCAATTAATTGCTCTGCCCCACCAGTATCTAAAATGGTACGGCTATCAATTTTAGAGGATACTTTAAAAGCAATACGAGCAGGGAAATTCGCCTTGATGGTACCAGTAATAATATTTACAGAAGGACGCTGTGTGGCAATAATTAAGTGGATTCCAATGGCACGCGCCAATTGTGCCAAACGGGCAATGGGCATTTCCACCTCTTTGCCCGCAGTCATAATTAAATCGGCAAATTCATCTACCACTAACACAATAAATGGTAAATATTGATGTCCTTTTTGAGGATTCAATCGCCTAGCGGTGAATTTTTCATTGTATTCCTTAATGTTTCGGCATCCAGCATCTTTTAATAAATCGTACCTATTATCCATTTCAATGCACAGGGCATTCAAAGTGCTTACTACTTTTTTAGTGTCTGTGATGATGCTTTCCTCTTCTCCGGGCAATTTGGCCAAGAAGTGTTTTTCAATAGTTCGGTACAGGCTTAACTCCACTTTTTTAGGATCCACCAATACAAATTTCAACTGCGATGGATGTTTCTTAAACAACAATGAAACCAATAAGGTATTGATACCCACAGACTTACCCTGACCCGTTGCACCCGCCATTAGCAAGTGAGGCATGGTAGCCAAATCGACAATAAAGTTTTCATTGTCAATCTTTTTACCAATGGCAATGGGAAGTGAAAAAGGACTGTTGATGTACTTATCCGACATCAATAAAGATTTCATGCTCACCACTGTCTTTTTCACATTAGGCACCTCAATACCAATGGTACCTTTTCCAGGAATAGGGGCAATAATACGGATGCCTAAAGCGGCCAAACTCAAGGCAATATCATCTTCCAAATTTTTAATTCTGCTAATTCTTACCCCAGGTGCAGGCACAATTTCGTAAAGCGTAACCGTTGGCCCCACTGTTGCTGCAATACGTTGAATAGCAATATCATAGTTTTTGAGCGTCGATACAATTTGGTTTTTGTGCGCTTCTAATTCTGATGGGTCATGGATAATTTTTTCACTTCCGTGGGTCTCCAAAATGTCCAATGTAGGATTACGATAGTCCCTTAAGTCCAGGGTAGTATCATACTTGGTATTCAATGATTGACGCGCCGGTACAGCAGGTTTGGTGTCTTGTACAGGTCTGTAAGGCTTCGGTTCATCCTCCTCTTCATCGTCAAGATCTTCGTCGAGTTCGTCTAAATCGTCAAAATCATCCTCTTCTTCGGCATCATCCTCATCAAACGGAGGTATTTCTTCTTCATCCTGCGAAGGTGTTGGTGTAACCGAAAGCGGAAAATGGGTGTAGGTCTCCTCAATAGGGTTTTTTATTTCCAGTTCCATGCCCCCGTGGGCAATATCCATGATGGAATGAGTGTCATGTTCAGCTACAGGCGAAGTGATGGGCATGATTACAGAAACATGCTCGTTTTCAATTACTGGTTGTCTAATTTCTAAAACCAGGCCATCCGCCGGCACCACTGCAGGAGGCTTTGGTGCAGTGTCGTTAATAAATAGTTTGCCCTCGCCTTCTGTAGATGCCATTGGAGGGTTCATTATTTGTAGCTCTGGTGTTGGGGTCAGCGGCGGGGGAGGCGTAATCTCCGTGATGTTGAATTCTGTAAGCGGATTTGTAGCATCTGGAGCAGGATTGCTTACCAAATTTGCGCCTGTTAAAGGTGCTACATTGCTTTTTAATTTATTGCCACCACTCACTATGTTAGGGATGATTTCCTCATCTTCTTCTGCTTGATCCATTAAGTCATAAGCATTCGTTTCTGCAACTAAAGGATAAGGAATATCGGAAGCTTGCTCCACCGTTTCTTCTGTTTCATTTTCAGTTAATTCTGCGGTATCAGCATCCACTTTTTTTGCTTTTTTATCAAACCAACCGAAGAAATTAAATTGAACATTGGGCCAACTGAAGGAAGGATTGAACCGCCAGATAACGTAACTGAAGAAAGCAGTAAGCAGTAACACTCCTGTGCCAAAATTGCCAATCCACTTAATAAACCATTCATTCACTATTTCGCCCACCGCACCACCTGCGCTGAAACTACCCCAGCGATAGACAAACGAGAATGTAACGCTAAGCACTATCAAACCAACGGTTAAATAGCGGAGGTTGCGCAGTAAATTGAATATTTTTTTGCCAAAAAGCAAATTGACCCCGAGTGCAAAAAAGAAGGTACAGAACAGATAAGAAGCCAATCCAAAGCCACAAAAAACAAAAATGTGGGAAACATAAGCACCCAACACGCCTAGTAAATTGTGTACATGTACATCATCAACGGCAAATATTTGCACCCCAAATTGGTGAACCTTGTCTTGATCATCCTGCCAAGTGAAGAGGTAAGATGTAAACGCTATGAATAAAAAAATTGTAAAAAGCAAGCTGATAGCTCCCGCAATTTTGGTGGTACGTTCATCCTTTACCACTTCCGTAACCGTTACTTGCACCTCCTTATCTGGTTTCAGCTCTTCTGGGCTTGGGGCAGTGGGTGGTGGGGGCGGCGGGGGAGTCTTCTTTTTTAACCTGTTAGCCATACTAACAAATATACAATTGGGCTTTTAGGGCTTTCCCTTTTAGATTCGATGTGGATTACTTCTATTCCCTATTGCACTAAGCTGTGCTGCTAGTGGATAACTTGTGATGTGGTGGGTTTTAGAAAATAATTTGCTCCAATTTTTATTCGTTTGAAACTGTTGGAACTGAGTTTAGCTGTATTCAAAAGGGTGAAAATAAAATCGGGTTTGTGTACTGCTTTTTTTATGTTGTGATAATGAAGTTGTTGGATTTTGAGTTAACAGTGAAATGTTTGAAATAGAGTTTGAAATGGGGTAATTCATTTTGATTTTTGTTTTGGAAATTATTAAAAAACTATTTGTTAGTTATTGTTATTTTCTATATTTCTTTGTTTTTGTTAGAAGCAAAAATGTAACCCAATATAGCTGTCAACACTGGCAGCAACAAGTTCAACAAAATCATTTGTGTTATTTGAATCGTAAAATCTCTGTATCGTTTCTTTTCTTCTTGGATAAGTTTTGCTAACTCAATTTTCCTTGTGTATGCACTGTCAGAAATATTTGCCTCTGTTGGAATATTTATACTAGGGGTAGCATCGAATTCCTTAACAAATAAAAATACAATTAAAAGAATAATAAATCCTGCAATAATGTACAATACAAAACGGGATAGATTAAAACCAATAATTGGTAGTGATGGTTCTTTAAAATTTGGTTTGCTAGGGACGTCTACCAATACGGATGGTAGATTTTCTGGATTCCCAATAGCTTTTGATAGAATACTTTGTTGAGATGAAGTAACTGGTGTGGTATTTTGCTGACTATCTGCTTGAGAAATAACTTCCTGTATCAGATTTTCTTGCGAATTCTGTGTTTTTGGAAAACTGTTTGAAGGGTCAGCGTTTATTACAGCATTTGACATAGCATTAACCTAGTAGCTTTGATTTTTCTAGTATTGGCATTACTATTTTTCTGGCGTCGCCACCATTTTCATCTGTCGAAATAAGTACTCTTCCTTTTTTTACTTCTCCAATTGCCCATTTCATTAAAGTAAATGCATCATTAGCAAGTTGAGCGGTTTTGTCTATACCTGTGTCTTTTTTTAAATCTTCCATAAATTTTTCATCAACGGTTAATCTAATTTCTGCCATAATTTTAAAATTTTTATAGTCGCAATTTAGCACGAAAGCGAATAAGTCAATTAATTTTTTATCGAGATTTTCTAGGATTTCATTGTTTGTCCATTAATAGCAGCAAAAAACTTCTTTATTATACCTAGGGCATTTATTTGGATAAAAACTTTCGTATCGTATTGATGTAAAATTCTGGTTGTTCCACTGAAATATAGTGTCCAGCCTTTGAGATAACCGTAAGTTGATGATTGGTAAAAAGATCCAAATATTCATTTGTAAAGCCCCATTGCTGGTTATCGCATTGTCCCTTTATTACCAAAATTGGAATTTTTACGTTTTTTATTTTAGGACGCGGATCTTGTACTTCACTAAGACTTTTCATTGTCATCGTTGCGGCATAAAATCCATTCCCTGCATCTGGTTTTAATACTTTCGATGTATCGCAAACAGTGGATTTATCGACTTCTGAACTAAGGTATGTTGAAAAATTGTCGGCCTCCTCGTCTGAAGCTAATTTCTGATTGAACGTAGTTGCCCAAAACGCCATTGCTCTTGTTCTTACATTATTTGCCTTATCATTTCCTTGTTTGTTAGTGTAAAATGGAGGTGATAAATGGACGCTATCGGGGGGATTTAAATTCGCTAGCTCCATGCGGACTGGATAAATTGGGCCGGGACTTGTAAATATTATTTTTTCAATTTTTTCTGGAGAATCTCTAACAAATAATACTGCCAAAATTGCCCCCCATGATTGCCCGATTAGTATTATTTTATCCGAACCAGTTTTATTAATTATTTCTTTCAAATCGTTGAGATGTCGTTCAGTTGTGTATTCTTCGATGTTTGCTAAGCGATTCGATTGACCACTACCAAGTTGGTCGTATAGATAAACATCATACCCGTCATTGGATAGTGGTGTTAGTACTTGAATGACTCTGTCAGTAATGTGTCCACCAGGACCGCCGTGCAAATAAATTATCGAAGAAGGTTTCTTTTTACCTTTTGCCGAAATCATGGTGTAAGCAATTCTTGAACCTGTTGACAAATCCCAATATTGTGTGCTTGCTCTTTTGCCTAATTCAGGAACCTGGTAACTTCTTGGCCAAAAAATTTGGTGTAGACAAATGATCAAGCAGAATGCTAAGGTGTACTTTATAAATCTTTTCATTTTATTGGTGTTTGGTCAAATGCGAGGATCTGAGTGATTGCGGAGGAGGGGATTTAGAAATCTCAATTTATTGTTTAGACAAACTACAATCAATAGAAAACTCTTGAGCGAATTTCACTAGCTTAAAAATCTCGCCAGCTTAGTAGTATTTTGTCCTATTTTATTTTTCTAATTCTGTCGTCTTAATGATATGAATTCCACCAACGTTGTAAGCTAAGTCAATGGAGATTGGACTGTCATTTAGGTAAAAACTTCCGTTTTGAAAAAATGTAATTTTATCGTCAATTAATAAATAGTAATTTTCCTTGTCTGTCAAAATATTTAGGTTGTCGTTAGTGAGTTCTACTGGTATAAAATAATCCACTAAACCAAGAGCGTTTAATTCCGGAATTGTAATTTTTTGTCCATTAATTTCACAATAGTGTTTCTCTCCAAGACCCGGCATTCCAAACCAAGGCATTGCTTGTCCAGTATACAAAGAAACTTTTGATGTGTCACCTTTGAAAAGGAAGAATTTATTTTCAAAGGTTTCAAATTCTTTTGGCAATGATTTTTTAGGAAAAGGTTCATCGGCTTTCCAAAAGAACACCACCTTGTTTTGCCATTCAGGGTTGTTTGGGTCAGTACAAACTAAATTGTTTATCCAATAATGCATATAAAGTTGTCCAGTTTTAAGTAAGATTGATGAGTTTTCAAGGGCTTGTCGTTGCTCATCTGTTAATTGTGTAACAATTTTAAATCCATAATTGTCACCATTCGAAATGAAAGTTTCGCCTTTTTCTAAATGATCATTTGTTGTCAGGTTTTGCGAAAAGTCTGTTGATTTTTTCTTTCCAAAAAGTTTTTCAAATAGTCCCATAATATTTCTTGTAAAAATGTCAGTTTGCAGATTGTAAATAATATTTCACACAATGAAAAAAGCAAGGAATAGTCTCGAAGTTTAGTTTTCCTTTTGGCCATAACCCATGCCCAATAATTGCAATATTGATGGTGATTTATTCATCAGCCAAATTTATAGATTCATAACAACTACAAGAAAACAGGGATTTGGAAATCCAAATGATTTGATTAGGCAACATGCCTTTCGTAATTTATTGCCCAGCAACGATTAACCTTTTAATGACACCCTAAAAAGTTTGTAACCTTCCTCCGTCCTTATAAATTCAAAATATTCTTGATAGTCTTTTTCATATTTTTTGTCAAACGCTGAAAGTTTCCATTTAGCAAGTTTACTTTTTGGTGTTGATTTCAATTCCTGTTTCCGCTTTTTGGAGTAATTTAGAATGACATCAAAAACAGGATATTTTTCTTTGTAGTGTGCGCCGCAAGCATTGTAGAAGCCTTTATAAAGTTTGTCTTCAAAAGTTAATGGATTAAAAGCCCCAACAAATACTGATAATTTTTTAAGCCGAGTTTCCACAAATCTTTCTTTGGTTATTGATGCTGGAAAAGTGTTAAGAAACTTGTTATTGCTTAAACTCGCCCAATATTTATTATTTCCCCAAAACGTTACTTCAGCAAAGAGTAGCTTTTTCAGATTCTCTTTGCTAGGTACGTTTAGAGCTGGTAGGAATTTGGAATAAAACCATTTTCTAAATTCCTTTTTATAGTTGATGAATGAATAGATATGCTTATTGCTACCCCTAAAGCTTACCCAAAAACTTGTATCAATATTTGGGTTGGTCTAACCCCCTATAAATTAGAACGTTTTCCTGCTTTATACTTTTGAGTTTTCCAAGAGATAAACGCCCAAAATAAATTTTTTACACTATTTATTCTGGGTCGTTTATTTTATTT
>JAIXOJ010000214.1 GCA_027486835.1 Chitinophagaceae bacterium | reverse complement strand
TCCGCCAGTGTTGGCGAACCTTCCGCCAGTGTTGGCGGAACCTCCGCCAGTGTTGGCGAAACCTTCGCCAGTGTTGGCGGAACCTCTGCCAGTGTTGGCGAACCTTCCGCCAGTGTTGGCGGAACCTTCGCCAGAGTTGGCGGAACCTCCGCCAGTGTTGGCGGAATAGCCGCTAGGGTTGGCAGAATAGCCGCCAGAGTAGAAAATAATGATGTTGCGTTAGAAAATAACGCAATTAAAATAGAAAAATGGTGTTTCATGGAGTGCGGTATAAGTGAATCAACACCAGTTATGGATAGGATAAATTAAATAAAAGTATTTTTTAACCACTAAATAATCATTTTAACGCTATGACTATTAAGAAATCACCAGTAGCCCTCCAAGCGCAAATGGACAATTGTTTCAGCAAAATTACTGCTGATATGGAAAAAGAATTTGAATTGAATAAAGACAAAATTGCCCAAGGCAAAGCTGACCTCAAGTTTTTAACTTGGTCTATTCAAGCAAAGGCTGGCTACAACAGCTATGCGAAATCTTGGACAAGTTTTGCCGACAAGCTGATATTGGGAGCAGACAGTACGGACCCGGCAATATTGCCCACCCTACCCACTTTGCCTGCTATGCCCGCCATAGTACCCGCTGGCATCAGGGAAAGATTTATAGATTTAGCAAATGATATTGCTGGCCACAAAAAATGCACGCCAGCTATTTTGGTAAACCTAGGTTTAGAACCAGCTTCTACCATCTCAAAATCGGGTCCATCAGCTCCAGTGGCAACAGTAAAGTTAGAAGCTGGCCACCCAATAATCAGCTTTATCAAAAACAAATTTACTGGCGCACAGATTTACAAAGACAGCGGCGACGGAAATGGGTTTGTAAAACTGGATAAATCTAACCTTAGTAAATTCAAAGACGAATCGCTCCTACCTCCATCAGGCACAGCCGTCTTGTGGCGCTATCGCTTAATATACCTCAAAGGCAATACCGAAGTGGGTGATTTTAGTAATACAATAGAGATTACGGTTACGGGGTTGTAGATTTTCGATAATCGATTTGATAATGAAACTGTCGAAAGAACTGCTTCTTTTACTTTTTGTAAGGCGACAGTTTCATTCTAACTTCAATGACTTAATTATATTAATTTGGATTATGCTAATTTCAGAATTACGAGGTATAATATAAAGGTAAATGGACTTGCGTTTATTTGTAATTTGCCCTTGAGGTTTAGGGGATTAACAAAATAGCGGAAGTTTAGCAATTTTTAGGTGCCGAGTATATTTTGGAGTTACCTGCTATTTTATAGACACACAATATTATGACACCACACGAATTTGAAATTGCAGTTGCGACAGACTTTGTTAATCAAGGATTTAAAATAATTCATATCGGCAAATCTTATGATAAAGGAGTTGATTTTATTGCGTTTGATGATGAAACGAGAATAGCCGTCCAAGTGAAAATGTATGAAAGTAGAGTTGTGCGTTACCAAGAATTTATGTACTTATATGCAGGACAAAAACTTTATGACTGTAAAAAATCACTATTAGTAACTGTCAATACAATTGACAAGGAAGCTAAAGAAGTTGCAAAAAAATTAAACGTTGACTTTATTGAAAATTATAGTTTGGACAAGACTAATAATTCTTCAACAACCAACAAAACAACCATTACAAATCAACCAAACGACATTTCATTTTTTGAACTTTGGCAAAGACATATTAAACCTTTAAAAGGAGAACGTTTACCAACAGCAACAGGAAAGGAAAATATAATTACGAATGTTACAAATGATTTTTTGTATCGAAAAAGTTCTACAGGCAGCGACTCAAAAATTGACTACAAAACATTTGAAACAATTTACCACAGACTATTAATAAAGAAGTCAATGTCAAGAGAAGAAATAAATATTGAATATCCAAAACGGGGTTCAGCTTTAATTACTGTTGTTTTAGCAAAGTTGCCAAATGTTGTTCTGACTGACAAGCCAGTTGGACTAATATTGAGATAAAAACAGCAGGCAACATTAGGTTTTGCATTATTGGGACTTGACGAATATTGCCTCAGCATTTGTTCCTTATTGTACTTCAGTTCGGGCTTGACGTTATAAATTTGGATTATGAATAAAACATCAGCAATATTGCAATTATTGGGCTTCAGTTATGGGCTGATGGAATGCTAATTCCCCAACAAACTCCAAGCCTTATGAGTTGGGCGTAATTTTTTAGTCCCTTAAATTTTAGAGATAATAGTAAAATAAATTGACCAATGACGAATCCCAAAGACATACTTGTTACAACAACTTCTTCATTAGAAGGCTTGACAGTTAAACAATATTTAAAACCAGTTTCTGCACATATTGTAGCAGGGACAAATTTATTCAGCGATTTTTTAGCTGGATTGACAGATGTTTTTGGTGGACGTTCACATACTTACCAAAAACAATTAACATCACTCTATAATGAAGCAACAGAAAGACTTAAAGTTGCAGCATTTGAAATTGGAGCAAATTGTATAATTGGTTTACAAATCGATATGAACGAAATATCTGGGAGAGGGAAACAAATGTTTATGCTAACAGCCATTGGAACCGCTGCTATCATTGACAATCTACAAACCAATCAAACGATAGCAATTTCAGAGGAAAAATTTGAGAATGTTGGTATTGACAAAATACGAATACTAAAACAGAAACGTGAAATCATTTACAAAGCAAATTCAGGCTCGTTACCGCTTGAAGAAAAAGTTTGGGACTTTATTATAGCCAATCAGGTAGTTGAGACTTATGATTTTATCATTTCTAAATTGCGACAATGCTTCACAAATTCAGGAACTGTTCATGATTTGTTTCAAGAGTATTACAAGAAAACAGTTACATACATTGACGGCTTACCAGAAAACAAAAAAATAGAACTGCTCTATAATAGTATATTAAATGAAAGTAATGAACAGCTTGCAAATAAACTTTGTGACATTGTTGAAGAACTTCAACTTTTAGACTTTGAATACATAAACCTAATTTTAAATTCAGACGATTTTAATAAACAAAAAACAGCATTAAGATTATTGCAGACAGACAAACCTTTTTATAATAAACAAGACATTAAAGAGATTGAATCAATAATTAAATTTGTACAAACACATTTCGTTGAACGTGGAATTCGTTCAATGAAAAAACAATTGCTATCATCAAAAGAAAAAGAAATTTGGACTTGTGAATGTAAAAGCACAAATGACATGGGGTATTATTGTAGTAATTGTGGTAAGGATATTTTTGGTTTCAAAAACGGTGAGTCAAAACCAAATGAAACTATCTTGAAACTTGAAGAAAGAAATAGTTTGATTGGAGAATATCTATAGTAAAGCAACTCGGTTGGGAGTAGGTGTGCAGTGAATCGTACAAATGAGCGCAGTTGCTCAACTTGGTGTTTTGTACAATGAAGGGTGAACATCATACTGTCTATAAATCTCCCGATTTGCAGAGACGAACTAGCACAATAAACAAAACCTTAATTTCAACACCAACAATTTTATTACCAAAAAACTACTAAAATGATTTACTACAGCGACGAAGAAACTAGAAGGGAAGAAGAAAATTTCCCACAAAAGGTAGCGGATGCAAGGGCTTATTTCGAAGAAAATAAGCAAAGATTTGATGAGTTCAAAGCATTCATGGAAACGGTGTTACTCCCCATCACCCAAAAAGAGTTTCCCACACCCGAGGAAATAGAATTGTTGTTTAAATATGAGCCAATAGCAAATGAAATGATGCAAAAATTGGATGAAATGATGGGTGTTATAGGAGAAAACCTAATGAGGAATGTTTCAGTTATTATGGAACAGGCCAAAGAAAAATCTGAAGAGGGAGTAGAAGGGGCAAAAGAAGCCTATTCCGATTTAAATGAAACATACCTTAAAATTATCGAAGCAAACATCAGCAAGAACTAAGCAGTTCCAGTAACATGAATTTGCCTGCCTAGACTCCTAGCCACATTATAATGTATCCAAAATTTCTCGATTTGCTGTATTAATACCAACAGAATTAGCAAATGGTAAATTTTATCTTTGGATTAATTATATGTTCCTTATAATTGCTTGTTGCTAAAGGTTTTATGGCAAATAAGAATATTGTTTTCAAACAAAATACCATTTAAAAAAACAAATAGATTTTAGCCATGATTGATTTTGTACCTAACAATAATTTTATTCTTTATACAGCACCTAGTGGTGATGTTACCTTAAAAGTGTTGTTACAAAATGAAACCATTTGGTTAACTCAGAAAATGATGGCTGAATTGTTTGATGTTGGCGTACCCGCCATCAACAAGCACCTAACTAATATATTTGAAACCAAAGAATTGGAAGAGAATTCAGTTATTTCCATTTTGGAAACAACTGCCTCTGATGGTAAAAACTATAAGACGAAGTTTTACAACCTAGATGCCGTTATTTCAGTAGGCTATAGGGTTAATTCCACTAAAGCCACACAATTTAGAATTTGGGCTACAAAAACCCTGAAAGAATATATCATCAAAGGGTTTGTTTTAGATGACAGCCGATTGAAACAAGGCGAAGCAGTATTTGGTAAAGATTATTTCAAGGAATTATTGGAACGTGTTCGTTCTATTAGAGCCAGTGAACGCAGAATTTATCAACAAATCACCGATATTTTTGCCGAATGCAGTATTGATTACGACCCTCAATCTGAAATAACTAAGAATTTTTATGCAATGGTGCAAAACAAGTTTCATTTTGCCATAACGGGACAAACAGCGGCTGAAATTATCTTTAAAAATGCCGATGCGAAAAAAGAGAATATGGGTTTGACTACTTGGAAAAACGGACCCGAAGGAAGAATCTTAAAGTCAGATACCACTATAGCCAAAAATTACCTTCAAGAAAAAGAGATAAAGCAATTGGAACGCACAGTAACGGGCTACTTTGATTATATTGAAAATCTGATCGAACGAGAAAATACATTTACAATGGAAAGTTTGGCAAATAGTGTAGATAAGTTTTTGAACTTTAACGAGTTCAAAATTTTAGAAGGTAAAGGAACAACGTCGCATCAGCAAGCTATTTCCAAAGCAGGAATAGAATATGATCAGTTTAATAAGACCCAGAAAATTAATTCTGACTTTGATAAGCAAATCAAGAGTTTAAAAAAATAACCAGTTAACTCGGTAAACTAGTTTCCCATATCCGTTCTAAGAATTGTACATGCTTACACTATTATTCTCCATTAATCTATCTGTAATTGTAAAATCAATAATTACCCTATTGACCACCACTTATAAAAATCCTTTCCCAAACAGAATAAGTTTTAACCCACCGGTTGTATAGGAATGACCAGTTCCTTAGTATTCGCCATCACTTTAGCAGGAATAGTGTCCAGAATGGCAGTTTTAAGAGCCTTAACCAATCTTCTTTTTACAAAATCCCGATGGGTAATAAGGCTTACCTCCCTAGTTGGTCGCGGTTCTATAAAATGGCGGATACATTTTTTTTGGTCTTCGGTGAGGGTGAGGGTGGCTAGTTCGGGCAAAATGGTCATACCATCATTAATTTCAACCATGCGGCGAAGCGTTTCCAAGCTGCCCGCTTCATAATCGAAATGGGAGGCTTCTTTGCTCGTTTTCCGCCATTCGCATAGGTTCATAATTTGGTTTCTAAAGCAATGCCCTTCCTCTAGCAGCCATAGTTTGTTAGGGTCTATGTCAGAGGCTAGCACGTGGTTTTTCTGATAAATCGTGTTTTTAGGGCTTATGTAGGCCAACATTTCTTCGTAAAACAATACATCTTCCTTTAAGCTTTTGTCATTGAGTGGAGTAACCAAAAGCCCAACATCCACACGCCCATCTTTAAGCCTTTCCATCAAAACTTGTGTGGTTAGTTCGTTTACCACCAGCCTAATTAATGGGAATTTTTCTGCAAAAGCATGTATAAACAGGGGTAGGAGGTAAGGGGCTAAAGTGGGAATGATGCCTATTTTCAATTCACCAGTAAGAATGTTCTTTTTAGCTTCTACCAGTTCAGTGAATTCATTGCAATTGTGAAGAATAGTGCGTGCCTGAGCAATCAGCGCTTCCCCCTGTTCGGTGGGGATAATGGGAAGTTTACTTCTGTCGAAAATAAGTACACCAATTTCTTCTTCTAATTTTTGTATTTGTGCACTCAAAGATGGCTGTGCTACAAAACAATGCTCTGCTGCTTTTCCAAAATGACGATAGGTATCTAACGCCACCACATATTGTAATTGTACGATGGTCATGTTGCGCAAAATAAGCAAGATGTATGTATGCCCTTTGAGGTTCTATATGCGCAACGGTTGTGGACACCAGACTTTTTACAATAGTCGGCAAGTTGTAATTTTTTTTGAAACTTGTTTTTAGCAATCATTATTGGGATAAGGAATATTGCACAATTCCCCCATAAAAGTACAAATTTCTTCTTTCCGCTAAACAGCTAACCTTTGCTTGTATTTCAATAACCAAGCAGTATAATCCTGATGAATAGTTGCAAATAAATTCCCGTCAATCGGTTTAAGTAAATATTTACGAATAAAATCGTAGGCAAGGCATTGATCCATGCAGAATTGAAAGCAGGAAATACTCACCACATAAATCAAATCCGTTCTGTTTAATAGCGGATAATGATCCAAAAAATTAAAATCAAGATGCTTGTTTTTGTCTAAGATTTCTAGCAAAATAATTTTTGGTGCCGAAGATTTCGCGCTTTTTAAATAGTCAAGGGCAGCGGTAGCTTCTTCAAAAAACAAAATTTTATGGTAGGGAACATTGGCCAAATCAATGGCATATTGCATCACCATATTGCTGATAGGGTCACTATCCACTACAATCCATTCTGCGCCCATTTCGTATGATTGTTGCATCATAAAATGTTGTTTTTGGTAAACGGGATTATTGTACATACTTATAATAATATTTTGCTTTTTTTCCCAAACGGAACGATAGTCCACATTGTATCGATAAGTTTTGAAGCCCAAAACCCGGTTTCACGCCTTGATAAGTTTTGCCATTGGGCAGGGTTACATTTCCATTGAATACGAAGGCTGAGTTTTCAGAAACTGATGCGTTTGTGCCAAAACTGATGAACGGATTTACAAATACGCCTGAAAAAATGGGCATATTCGCATTGCCCCCAAAGGAACTTTCTAGGCTACTTGCGGAGGCAATATTTATTGATTTGGTTTCTTTTTTATGACTTGCCGTGAAATTAACCGCCATCAAACCCGCCCCCACATAAGGCTGCCATTTTTTTTGGAGCCTGAACAAATAATTAGCCTGTAACGATTGTTCCAAAATGAAGTGCGTAGCTATTTCAATGGTTATTGATTGATTGCCGCCAGATGCAGATGGGTTCATTTGGCTTTGTAGCTGGCTTTGCATCTTTTTTTTGTTGGGTATTTTTACGCTGATGCCCATTCTGCCTTGCAGATGCAGGTGACTTGTAAGCCTATAATCTATACCTATGCCGTAAGTAGTGTAAAAGGAGGGGAGATAACTACTGTCTTTGTTAAAATCGTTTTGGTGGTGAAACCCAAGGTACAGCAGCCCATTCCAATCTTTTTTCTGAAAGACGGCTGTTTTTCTTTTTTCCTCAATGTCAAAAATATCTTTACCCCAAACATATTTTTTGTCAAACTGCCTAAACAGTGCATACCAATTGGTTGGCGGTGTTGTTGGATGAATTGGTTCAAAATAAGTGTCCGCAAAAATTGATTTATCAATTTTATCAAGTACTTGATGGCAGCTTGATTCACCATAAACCAGCAGATATATTTTTTGCTTGTCAATCCAATGCACAGTATTTAAAAGCTGATTTACTTCTTTTGCCAATGAATCAGATGCGCAAGAAGTGTAGCCAAACACCACATAGTGATAGCGTACTTTTTCCTGCAGCATTTCTTCTTTTAACTGTTTAGTAAGGCTGTCCTGCCAAAGTACAGGGGCATAAACAATGATCAAAGGCAGAAATTCATCCCCTGCTTTTACGTAATTGTTTTTTTGACTCATTGCTTTATGTGTCAAAATGAAACCCATTAGTAGCATACCTGTCATCCATCTTTTCATTTCCTAAAACTGCTTGTTCAATGTCAGAATTTTACCATCGGCTAGTTCTATTGTGCGGTCGCTGGCTTTGGCAAAGTCGTTGTCGTGGGTTACGGCAATAATGGTTTTGCCAAAATCATGGGCTATTTCTTTGAAAATATCAAACACAATTTCTGTGTTTTTACTGTCTAGATTGCCAGTAGGTTCGTCGCCCATAATGATGGCGGGGTCGTTTATTAAAGCACGCGCAATGGCCACCCGTTGTTGCTGTCCACCACTCAGTTTTGAGGCAGGCTTCAAGGCTTGCGATGCCAAGTCGAGCATTTTTAATTTTTCGTAAGCCCGTTCCTCTATCTCATCTGCCGAATACTGACCCAGTTTTAATGCTGGTATCATCACATTTTTAAGGCAAGAAAATTCAGGTAAAAGGTAGTGAAACTGAAAAACAAAGCCAATGTGCCGATTTCTAATGGCGGCCAATTCATCGGTCTTTTTACCCGTTACCTTTTCTCCTTTGATAAACAAGTTGCCATCATAGGAGGTATCCATTGTGCTGAGGCAATACAAAAGCGTGGATTTACCCGAGCCACTTTTACCCACAAGGGTTAAAAATTCCCCCTCATAAGCCTCAAAACTGATATTGTCTAAAGCCTTAAACTTTACTGGGTCGTAAAAATATTTGCCAATGCCTTGTGTATGCAGCACTACTTTGTTAGTTGTCATAAAGCCTAATGTTTATTTTCTAAAAATGTCAATCGGATCTACATTGGCTGCCCTTCTAGCAGGGAAATAACCAGCCAAAACAGTCATTAATAATCCAAGTACAAAACTTTGCAGGTATAATTTCCATTCAAAATGGATGGGGAAATAACCAACAGGCCCTCCCATGTAAACTTTCGATAAAATAAATATCAATACAGAACCAAGTCCCAAGCCGATGAGCGTGCCTATCAAACCCATAATTAAGGCTTCTAACAAGAAAATTTTTATCACATCCTTGCTGGCAAATCCTGTGGCTTTGAGTATGGCGATGTCGTTTATTTTTTGGGAAATGGTAGAACTCAATATGTTGTAGATGATAAACCCCGCTAGCAGTAAAATAGACATAGAAATAGAATTCATCATGGTACTTCTGGTTTTGTCGCCACTGATTACATCGGCATTGGTGGTTTTCCAATCTTCTACGGTGTATGGAGTAATGGCTTGCAATTTTGTTACAAAACCCTCGGTTTCATCGGGGTTCTGTGTATTGGCGTAAAGAGTGGTAACATAAGAAGGGCCTTCTTTTAAAAACTGTTGGGCAGTGCTGATGTTGACATACGATTTTGAATCGTCGCTCATGCTATTCCCCAATTTGAAAATGCCCACAATGCGCAATACTTTGCTTACCCCATAAGAGGAAGACATGGTAATGTTGTCTCCAATGCCTAAACTCAATTTTTCTGCAATGCCGCACCCAATAATCACTCCATTAAGATTGCCCTGCAAATCTTTTACACTGCCTGCCACCATGTATTTTTCCGTATTAAACATGCCGCTGTATTCAATCATGTTTACGCCAAGTGCGGTACCTTTTATTTGTGTTTTACCTCGGTTGTAAAATGTGCTTAATTCAATTTGTGCAATGGCATGCGTGATATAAGGTTGCTGCTTCACCTGCTCCAATAAGTTGGCAGGGTTGATTATTTTTTTAGACAGCGTAGTTATTTGTGGATTGGTAATAAGGTGCATGGCCAAAGCCTTTTTATCCAATGCTTGGCTCATCTCATCGCTTTTGTAGATTTTGATATGAGCATTGGATTGGAAAATATTATCTCTTGAAAACTTGCTAAACCCCGCACTCAACGAATTCATAAACAAGTAAACAGCCACCCCAATGGTAACGCCCAAGGCAGCTACCAAGGTTTGGCGCAGTCCTTTGGAAATATGGGTAAAAGCAATGTCTAAATTGACAGGTAGTTTCATTTTTTCATCATTTTAATGTTAGCGAAAAGGCAGGTAGTGGGCATTACGATAAAGGGGGTATTCGTTTGCAGATGCATACAAAATGTTGCAAAACCTGTTACCCATTTAATACTGTCTAGTAAATCTATTTGGCCATAGATGCGCCCGCCTCAGAAGTTTTTACCTTATTTTCTGCTATATCATCTGTTTCTAAAACAGTGTTTTCATCAATGCCGCCTAATACAAGCACCCAATCGCTGCTGGCAAAAGCCGTGTTAATTTTTGTTTTTTCTTTCATCCCTTTTATCTGGACAAATCCGCCTGCATCGATATAGTTCTTCGGAATCAATAGCGCATTTTTTCGAACACCCGTTATGATATTGCTTTGAAGCTGAGTATTTACAATGCTAAAACCAAGGGTGTCCATAAATTTTATTTTGCAGAAAAAAGATTGGGAAGCATCGTCAAACATTGGGTAGATTTCACTTACTATGCCTTTGTAATTGTTGCCTAGTTGGGTGTTTAATTGTACCAATGCCTCTTGACCTATTTTTATTTTGGCAATATTGCTTTCGTCAACATTTATTTTGGCATAAATATCGTCGGCATCGCCAATAAGGGCAATTGCTTCCCCACGCTTTACGTAGTCGCCCACTTGTTTGTATTTCTTATACACCCTGCCTCTTACAATAGCAATGATTTCGTTTTTGGTTAGAATGGTTTCATTTACTTTTTTAGCCGCTTTGGTAGAAATGAGCTGTTGCTCGGCCTGTGTTTTCAGTAAACGATAATTTTCCACTGCATCATCATAGTTTCTAGCCGAGTTTTGGTATTGCAATGCCACATTTTCATAATCTACAGTAGCTATGGCTTTGGCTGCCAATAGTTCTTGGTATCTTTTGAACTGCTTTAAATCTTGTTCCTTTTTTTGTTGGGCAGTGGCCATATTGTTCTTTGCTTGCACCAAAGAAGGTGCATCGTTCTGGGTGTTTTTTTCGGCAATTACAAACAGGTCGTTTGCACTTTCGCGGTTGAACCCACTTTCTTTGTTATCCACCACTGCCAATACTTTTCCAGGGGCAACAATATCTCCTTCATTAAAATTCACCGCCACCAAATACCCATCTGCTTGGGCAGTAAGACTATAGGTATTCCTAGCCTCTAAAATGCCAGAAGCATACACTGTTTCGGTGATGTCTTTTCTAACGGGTTTGGTTTCCTGTGTTTTCTTTCCACAAGCCGAAGCTAGCAAAACCAAGGTGCATACAGCAATCCATTTCTTTTTCATATTTACACTACTTTAATTTATTGTTGATGTTTATTTTGGCTTGTGCCAACTGTACATTGATGATAGATGTGGTGAGGTTATAGCCCGCATTTACCATTGCGGTGAAACTGTTCAACGTTTGGTCTAACCCCAGCAAACCCTGTTCATAGAGAAATTTGTTTTTTTGATAGCTATCCTTTCTTAGTTCAAAAATCTCTTTGTTGCTGCGAGCTTGAGACAAGGCTTTATCGTAATCCACCTGCAATTGCGTTTGCACCAAATTGGCCTTGATAGTTTCTTGTTCGGTAATTTTTCTAGCTAATTCGTAATCATATTTAGCCTTAGTCCGATTTCCTATGCTGTTGGCATTGGGCATGGGTATAGATATTTTAAACCCTATTGAAGCACCTTTATACCATTTGCCATCAAAGAGTTTAAAGTCCTGATTGTACAAGGTGTAGCTATTGCTTTGGGTAAAGGATAGTGTTGGCAGGTTAGACTTGACCGATTGTCTATAATTGCTCCAAGCATATTTTTCTTTAAGCAAACTATTACTGATAGCCAAGGCATTTAGAACCACGGTGCTAGCTTCGCTCTCCGGGTTTTGCGGTAACTTTTGGGCAATAACTATCTGTTCTTGCTCTGGAATATCGCAGAGGGTTTTTAAGCTTAAATAGTACTGTTTCAATAAAAATTCAAGCTGCTTAATTTGCTCTTGGTTGTTTAAAACCGCCACCTTACTGTCGTTTACATCCTGTGGTTTCACCAAACCTTTTTCTTGCTTGGCTTGCACAATCTGAAACAATGTATCTGAAATGGCTAAGTTTCTTTCACTGTTTACGATTTGTGCTTGCAGATTGAGTATGTTGTAATAATTGGATGCTATATTTTCTTCGAGCGACTTAACTCCCAAGAGTCGATTGGAATTGGCTAAGTCGATATTTATTTTAGCAAGTTTCCAATTTTCCCAACCAGCTAGGTTTACGATTTTAATATCCGTATTTTGGCTAAACTGCGTAGAATATTTTTGGCCTACCCTTATTTCCGAATACTTACCTGGATTGCTGGCATCTGGGAACAAACTAACGGGCAATGTGGTATTGTCGGTATAATTCAAACCCGAATTTCCTGTAGGATCCGGAATACTCAACAGAGCCGCTACCTTGGCTTGTTTGGCTTGCCGGATTTTAATATCGTTTGACTGTACCGTAATGCTTTTTTGTGTGGCATAGGATAGTAAACTATCTAAGCTGGTAAAAACTTTTTGGGCAGTTAGAGATGATATGCAAATACAAGATGCTATCAAACAAACGGTATGGGTCATTTTTTTAAGCATCATTTTTTATTTTTTTCTTACAAAAAGCATTGTCTTCGTGACAAAGAATTTTTTAGCTACCAGCTTTAAAGTATCATGGTTTAAAACGCTGATGTTTACAGATAAGGTTATGTCTTTGTCTGGCGGCGACATCGTGCCACTAAAAGTCTTGGTGGCTTCATTGTATTGGAGCTGTTTCAGCATGTTTTTATTAGGCGTGGAAACTTCTCTTCCATAGCATAAGGCATCTTTGCCTACATAAATTTCCACTAGTTTGTCGGGATGTTCCACTGATTTCCAATGGCCGAGAATATCTTTTGCACTTTGTGATGAAGCATTATTTGCTACTAATAGAAGCAATGTGAAGGCAAATAATGGCAATAAGCTAAAACGCTTTACAATAGGGACTAACAATATGCATATTTACTTTAAATAACTAAAAAAAAGGGGAGATAGCTTTGTTTTTTAATTGAAACAAAGGGTGCTAAACAAGGCCTATGAGTAAATAATTGCAGTGATTTGAAAATCCAAATCCACTCACAACCAAGATTAAGAAATGGGTTATCCGAAACAAGAACCTTATTATGGCACAATGATGGTTTTGGATTGCTTAGTATGCGCCGAAAAAATACCTAGCGCATCCCCTGTAATATTGTTGGGCGAGTTGGCTGGTGCTGTGCCGCTACCAAAAGCCCCGCCTGCTTGTTGGCTAAGCGAAAAGAAATAATTATATACATTGCTGGACAAGCACCGCATTTCAATGGTAACCGTAGAACCGCTTTTTATTTCAAAATCATCATCGTTATTCTGTAAGGGGCGTTGGTTGGATTTACCATTGTTTAAATTATCGTTGAATACGTAATAATTTTTGTCAAACTTTCCATCCAAGGTTTGTAGAAAACGGTAGTAATTGCCAAGATAATTGGGTTCAACATAATTGGGGATAATAAACTTTTTATCTTCTCCGTTAATTTTGAAAACCGAGATGGTGAGGCTGTCTAATTCCACCTTTTTGGGCATTGTGCTTTCGGCAGTGTAGGTTTTGCCATCCATTTTGATGGTTAGAAAATAGGTACGGCCTTCTATGCCTTGTAAATTTTTGGTAAGGTATTTACCATCGGAAGTATAGGTCAACGTGTCGGATTGGCCTGCATTGTCCGTGATGGTTACAACGGCATTTTTTACAGGCGGATATTCGTTCTTTTCACTAAATCTTACCGACTTGGTAAGTCTTACCTCATAAGGTGGTGGTTGATTGGTGATGTTGGCATCAATTACCAATTTGTCGATATTGTTGCTCAAATCCAAGTCAACGATTTTTTCGCAACTAGAGAAAAAAAACAAAACTGCTAGGCATGTTATCAATGATTTCATGTGTCGATTATTTTTAGAATTTAAAATTATACGTTACGCTTGGTACCCATCTGAAGAGAGAAGTTTGCTTGGCTTGTGTTTTGGTGGCATCGTCTGGCACATCTTCAAAAGTGATGGTGTAGGCATTTTCCCTTCCATATACATTGTACAAGCTAAAATTCCATGACGATTGTATTCGGTCTTTCTTGGGGCGTTCGTATGTGGCACTAAAATCCAGGCGGTGGTTTGCAGGCATTCTGTTTCCATTTCGGTTGCCGTATTGGAAAACGGTTTGTCCATCCAAGTAAAATTTCCCTGTAGGAAAGGTTACGGCATTGCCCGTGTTATATACAAACACTCCTGATAATGACCAACGAGGGTTGAGTTGATATATGCCTACTATCGATAAATCGTGGGTTCTGTCTTGCTTGGCATTGTACCAGTTGTTGTTGTTGATACCCTCTATCAATCGCTCAGTTTTGGATATGGTATAACTGATCCATCCCGTTAATTTGCCCTCTTTTTTCTTGGCAATCATTTCCAGACCATACGCACGTCCCTTGCCATAGAGCAATTCACTTTCTACATCTGGGGCGGTATTAATGTCGGCAGCGTCTTTATAATCCACTTGGTTTTGCATGTCTTTATAATATACTTCCACGCCCAATTCATATTTGTTTTCTTTGAAATTCCGAGCAAAACCAATGCTGTACTGATCGGCTATTTCAGGTAAAATGTTGTAGCTATTGCTCACCCATTGGTCGGTAGGATTAGAAGAAGTGGCATTGCTAAGTAGGTGCAAATGCTGTACGTTGCGGGCATATCCTAACTTGATGCTGTTCATTTCATTGATGCGATAATTGGCAGTAGCCCTTGGTTCGATATTGTAATAAGTTTTGCCAAACATGTTTTTTGCAAGTACTACGCTATCTGTTTTGATGCCCTTTTGATAGATATTATATGTGTCGCCACCAAGGATGGAAAAAGCTGAAAACCGAAGACCATAATCCACCGTAAAAGCCTGTGTTGCCTTGAAATTGTTGTTGATGTATAGGGCATTGTCCAAAGACTTTCTGCCTTCTTTTACTACATTGTTGTTTACGGTGCCTGTGAAAGTGCTTGGTTTTACATTGTGGTAAATTGTATTGAAGCCATAACGGAGCGAGTTTTTAGGGTTAAGGTAGTAAGAGAAATCTTGTTTTAAATTCCAGTCTTTGATGTTGGAATTGATATTAAAATCTGTTTCCCCACTTTTGATTTTTACTTTATAATCATAGTTGCTATAAATTAAAGAGGTATTGGAAAATAGTTTGGAACTGATAATATTGTTCCAACGAAGTGTACCAGTGGAATTGCCCCAATCAATACCCATATTACCGCCAAAAGACAATACATCTCTACCGAAATAACCTGAAAAGAACAAGCGGTTTTTATTGTTGATTTTATAGTTGGCCTTAGCGTTGAGGTCGTAGAAATAAAGTTTGTTTTCGCTAAAGTCTGGGGAAGCTTTTAAGAATAAATCGGCATAGGTTCTTCTGCCTGAAATGATGAATGAGGATTGGTCTTTCTTGAGCGGCCCTTCCACGCTCAATCTGCTACTGATCAGCCCAATACCTCCGTTGGCACTCAATTCTTTGTTGTTGCCTTCCTTCATTTTTACGTCTAGCACCGAAGAAAGCCGACCACCATATTGCGCAGGACTATTGCCCTTGATAAGGGTTGCATCTTTAATGGCATCACTATTGAAGGTGCTGAAAAAGCCCAACAGATGGGAAGCATTGTAAACCGGTGCTTCATCCAATAGGATAAGATTTTGGTCTGCTGCACCACCACGAACGTAAAAACCGCTATTCCCTTCCCCTGCACTCTTGATGCCTGGCAATAATTGAATTGTTTTCAACACATCTTTTTCACCAAAAACCACGGGAATCTTGGCAATATCTTTCATGTTGAGCGTCTCTGTGCCCATTACCGCTTTGGTGAGGTTGTCGTTTTTGCGCTTTGTACTTACCACCACCTCGTTCAATGAATGCTTGCTTTCCAGTTTCCAATTCAACTCGAAGGAACTATCCAAATCGACCGACATTTTTTGTTCTTGATAGCCCACGAACGATACTTTAAGAACATATTTCCCTTGCGGTAAAGACAAGGAATAGAATCCGTACTCGTTCGCTGACACGCCTACTTGCATTTTTTGATCCACCCGTAAAAAAGCACCTATGAGCGTTTCCCCGGTTTGGCTATCCCTTATTGTGCCGCTGACCGTACATTTTTTTTGAGCAAGCACATTGCCAAAACAACCCATCAGCAGGCAAAGGCCACAAACGATGCTAACTATTTTATTCATTACCCAACTATATTTTGATGACGACACAAAAATGATTGGGCAAGAATTCCTAAATAGTTGTCACCTCCTTGAAATGGACAAAATGGGGGTTGAAATGGACAGGGGGAATGGATTCTTATGTCCATTTTTCCGCTAATAATCGAAAGATTGCTTTTGGCATATACTCATGGACGGGGGGTAGTAACCAATCAGTAAGTTTAGGTTTGTTTATGTTTCGAGTTTCTTTAATTCTTGAATGTGGAAAGGTGAAGCTTGTTTCACTGGGTCTATCTTCTATTCGGTATTTATATGTAATAATCCATGAGAATGCTTATGCCAATGGAAAAAAGCGTTCCAGTGGTGTTACTAACTTCTATCTTTCGTGTATCCACGGAAAAGGGAATGTTCACTAATAAATTAATAGACGTTTTTCTAAAGATATATTGTGAATTAAAAAACAATTTTATTAAGATCAGTTATCAAATTTACATTCTTGTTATGGAGGAATTTTGGGTAAGGGGGGAGTCGCATAAATTACCAAATACCTTTTAAATTACAAATTCACCCTTAAATAGGCACTCTTTTAAATTTTCTTTTATGGCTTGGAAAAGCTAAAAACAAGGGATGACCCAATAGGAACAATTTCAACTAAAAATGCCGCTCCACAAACACATCCACCTTGCTTTTCTTAAAAAAATCTTGGTAAGATTGCACGTTCAGCATTTCGTGGATTGCTTTTGATTTGTCTATGGCTGCCTCGTAATAGGATTTACAAATTACATATCCGGCCCAATACATGCCATTTCTGGGCCTTTTGGGTTCATTGCCATGAAGCCATTCGTTGTATATATCTTGGTTCATTTCGTTTTTAAAATCGTTCCAAATGGGCTTTTCCCTTCCTTTAAACGATGCATAGTTACCATCGGTTTTGGTGGTGATCAATTCGGCCAAAAACTCTGCCGATCCCTCAACTATAGCATATTTCAACAGCGTATTTTCGTTTTTCATGCCATTTTGGTTGAAATGAACAATTTCGTGGCTGATGGTAACGGGTATTTGCGAGAAGTTCATTACCCAATCCACATCTTCTTGCTGCCAATCAACGGAATTGGTGGGCGTTTTGCTCATTACTTCCGCACCGATCAACAGCCCATTTTCAGAAACCGTTCCATTTGAGGTTTGCATGCCTATTACAAAATAAACATTCGGGAATTCCCCTTCAGGGTATCGCTTTTTAAACCCATTTAAATGACTATAAATCTGCTTGTCCAAACTATTTATATCCAGTAAAGTGGACTTTATGGAACGATAGAATGTTTGGTGTGTAAGCACATAATTGGCAAACTTGTTTACGTCATGGATTTTTATGGCATAGAAATCTTGAAGACCAATCGTGCCTTTTAGGAAATACTCGTTTTTAAAAATGGAAGCGGCATGCACCGAATCTTTCAAAGCTTTCTCAAATGAGTGGTAAAACAATTGTATGTCCGATTGAATCAGTCGCACTTTATCTGGGACATGGGTGTTTTTTACTTGTTGTATTGCCGACAATACTTTGTTCCAACGCTTGTTGTTGTGGAGAATCTCCAAATCGCTGTCGCTATTTAAGTGCTGTTTATTGGCATAGCCATTTTTAATGGATAGATACAGTAAATCAAATGATTGGTCTATTTCCTTTGCCAAGGCAAAACAACAGGCTGCATTGTAATAATGTGATTTCTTTTCTGCAGGAATCCAAACTGTATTGCCCATTTTTTGAAAAACTATGGCAGCCTTGGCATACATCTTTGCATTGTACAAACTATCGGCTTCCTTAGACAGGTTATCAATAGATTGGCCAATTGCGAAGGTTGCAATGAAAATACCGCAATAAGCCAAAAACAATTTCTTCATAACTTTTTTATTTTAAATCAACAGATACTTTAAAATTCTTTACCCCCTAGCTTATGCCACTAAATTACAGGTAGATGCTAGACAATAATTTTAGGGAAGCTTTTTTATAAAATCATAGGTTTCATTGATATTCTTTGTTTTAATTTTTGGCAGGTAGTTTTCACGAGGTGTTCCATTAACATGGTATAATCTTTCGGTGGGTATTTGATAACCCAATTTTGTTTCACTCATCACAAAACCATTGATGGCGCCTATCAAGCCAGCCATTTTAGTCCCAACTATAGTTGCTCTTTTCATTCCATCGAAACCAATTGCTAAGCCCTCGCCCATGCTTCCTGTCCAGTGTCCTACTAAAATATACACTTTACCCTTAAAATGCTGTTTCCTGGGCGTTGCATATTCTACCCACAATCTTTTGGTTTGAAATTCCTTTTCATCATATTCATGTTGCTGATAGGCAGTTGGTTTATATATAAATCGGCCCATTATACTTCTGCCCACAGTCGTATTGCCACCACTTGGTGTTTCCGTTAGGTCTATTACGATATTATCACAATTCAACAATTCATCTACAGCTTTATCAAACTCGGCAATTAAGTTGTTATCAAATAAGGAGTTGTTTATTCTTATGTACCCTGTTTTTTTAGACAACCGCTTCATATCTAACCGTGTGGTTGAACGTTTCACCACAGGGCTGTCAGGATAATAATCATTACTTCTGCCATTTTGATGAATAGTGATTACTCTTTTTACATCATGGCTACCCGCAAAAAGCATGTCTAAAGCATATTGATTCATTGCTGGCGTATAAGTTGTTGCATATTTCGGCATAAAATTCACCAACTGTTCTTTAATGTCTTTTCCGTTAAAGTTGATTATTTCTTGCCCGATTTTCAATCCAGACAATTCTGCTCCAAAACCCTTTCTTATATCTGTAATAATATATTTTCCTCCAATTTGCTCAACTCGAATATCCTGACCGGAGGGTACGAGTTTATTAGATGCATCTAAATTTCTGTTTAATGATATATGGCCATTGTGCAATTCATTTAGAACTGATTCCATGAATTGAAGAAACGCATTGTTGTTGTTTACTGCTTTTAGCTTCGGTTCATAAATGCTACGTACCTTCAGCCAGTCTATTTTTTGTTGATCCAAATAGGCATAATTGGAATTAACATCATTCCAAAATTCTACAAAATCTTTTTCATACTTGGTTTGACTGAAAGAAAGGATTGATGGCAACAAGAATAATAGAACGAATACCTGTTTCATTTTTTATGGAACTTTAGTACTTAATAATTTTATTGCACAGGATTGCCGCTAAACATTTGTAAAAACTGCGGATACCAATCGTCTATTTTCTTATTCCGGTTATCGGCATAAGCTTTAAAAAGGAGGTTAGTAAACGCTTCCATTTTGGGGAAGCCCCTGTCTTTCATTAAAGAAATCACTCCTTTCGTAGCTTCCATAAATGTCTTCTCATCATAATGGTCCTTGCAATACAAAAGGAATACCCCAAAAGTCATGTACTCGTTAAATACCTTTATAGGATTAGGATAACTTGCAGTGCCATTTATTTTTTCATTTACCCAGATGGAACGGTCTTTAAACAATTCGTTGATGGTTTTTTCATTCGCATTGGAAGGCGGATTTACATAGTTATGGTCTATCTCAGTAAACATGACCCTTGTATTTTGAATCTCATTTTCTAGCTCAGAAAGTTTGGGATAGTTGTCAAGCGGTGGAAGCACCATAAAGGCCATTTTGAAATGGTTATCATCTAATTCAAACGTATAATTTAGTCCATTGATTAAAGGGGAACACCAGATGATATAGCTGTTAATTTTCGATTTGAATTTTTTTTCTAGCCATGTCCATTGCTTGCCCAAGTTGGCTTTCTTGTCATAATCTGTTTTTATCTGTTCAAAATATTTTTGTTGCTGCAGATAAAATGCTTTGTAGTGCGATTTTTGGGCAAAGGCTTCAATTTGTTTTTTGTAGGTTGTTATGGGGTTTACCGTTATACTAACATTGGCAACCCCTGTGGCTGGGAAGTCGAAAACAATATCTTTTACCAATTTGTTTCCCTTGAAATTATAAGAAATACCATTTCCGGTTAAGAAGATATAATTGTAGATGGAGGCATTAACCATCGAGTCAAAGGTCTTGATAATCGGCTCGTTTTCATAGGGTTTAAAATAAGCCAATACATCCTTGTAGTATTGTCCTTGTTGTTGTATCATGTCATCGTTTTCCTTGCCTGTTTTTGTAATGGCAATCATGATATGAATGAGTTCTTTCAGGTCATGGAACTCAATTTTGTACTTCCCTTGATTTTGTTGTTGAAAATGCTTGGTGAAGTTCACTTTTTCTTGTGCAAACATGTTTGCCACACAGCAACATAGCATGAAAATAAAAACTGCTTTTTTCATTTTTTAGTTATTAAAATTCTTATTATACTCTAAATAATTCTTGGCCCTTTCAATCCATTCCAAGGGATTGATTTGGTCGTTCATGAAAATATCTGGCTGTAAGCCAATTTCGTCAATGGGAAATTTGCCAATCCGATAACTTTTCGACATGGCAAACACAAACGTGAAAATATTGCTTGGCGAATTGGTCCCATCCACATTGGAAACATCCAATGCGCCGCCAGTAGTAACCCCCATCAGTTTTACTTTCTTGCTTTGTTTAGCTGCCAACAAAAACTCCTCAGCCGAACTGATGTTGTTGTGGTTTATCAAAATGACTACGTTTTTTATGTTGTTTTCCAAGATATTTATGGTATCCGACGATTGATAAACACTATCCAAATCAACAAACATCCCTTTGTGGTCCTTGAATGTTTTCACGATATGTTTGTATTCATTGATAGAAGCGGAATCCCGTTCATTTTTATCAATGATAGCCTGCCAAATTTTTATGCCATTTTCGCTCGACAAAAATTCCATCCCTACCGTTAGGATTGGGTTGGTGGAAATATATCGGAGCAGCATTTTAAATGATTCATCGGTTCCGCCGCCATTGTTTCTAAGGTCGATGATCAAATTAGGACGGGCGCGGAGGCTATCGGAATTGTTTTGTATAACCGTTTCTATTTTCTTTTTCTCTGAATAGCTAAAGGAAGGGATTCTTAGGTAATTCGTAGCATTTGAGAGGGCTTTAAAGTAAGGGCTGCTTTTTTGTAACAAATCCCGCTCTTCCCGTCTTTTAAGGTCCGAATCAATATTCGCTTGTTTTTTAAACCAGTAATTATTGGCTACTTCCAGTACGCCCGTTTTTTTATCAACCCATTGCGCCCCGGTATATCGTTCCTTGTGAAGTTTATTGAAGTATAAAGCATTAAGTTGCCCTGTATTTTTTACATATTCCAAGTAAAATTTTATTTGGCCGGGCATCCAATACATGCTATCGGCTTTTTTGGTAACGGCTACATAGCGTATATAATCATTGTTTTCGTAGGCTTTTGCGATTTCTATCTCAAAGTCTTCTTGGATGTAAGAACCACAAATCGCATCATTTTCCGTTGATGGCAGGGCATTTTTAGGTAGTTGGAATGTGGGATGCTTGGCAAATTTTGCCCTAATCTCGTTTGGGGTTACTGCATTTGCCGTGTCGGGATAATTCAGCACCACGCCAATATGGCCGCTCCTAAAAAAATGTGCCCAGTCCGTTAAGATTTTCAAGCAGGCTTCCTTGTTTTTCACGGTCTGCAATTGTGCAAGCACCTGTTTGTTCAGTGCAGCATACAAAGGCCTTCCTTTTTTCTCGATCGCTACTTGAAAACCGGCATCACTGGTTTCCATCACTTGCTTCATCCATTTGAATTCCTCCAAGCAATTGCATGGTTGGGTTTGGGCTGATAACTTGAAGGTCGTTATGCTGAAAACAACTATTATCAAGTAAAATTTCCGTTTCATAATCTACTGTTTATAAATTAAAAATTAAAATGTCTGAATCTTTTTTCTATAGAGTTAAGTATTGATTGCCCAGAATATCCTTTAAATCTGTTGTATTATTGAATTTATTTAACCCCAAACAATTGCTTCTGATAATCGATGATCACAACATTGTCCAAGAAGAATGCATTCCCTGTGAGGCCCCAAATTTTATCATTCATAAAAAAGTTCTTGAAAATGTCAGCTTTATGATAATGCACGGGCACTTTTTTAAGCTGGGTATTACCAAAATAAATCGGAGGGTTTAATTTTTCGCCCAATACGGTATAATATTTTCCCCAGGTAGTTACCTCCAGCGAATCAACTACGTCGCCATTCGAAATTGCTTTTGCCCTTTCCTTGCTTGTAAGCAGTGCAAACAAACTAGCCCCGGTATCAAACATTAGGTCTTCTTCCTGTCCGTTTATTTTTAGCGGAATCTTTATTCTGCCCTTGTCTATTTTAAATGGTTGGTAAGACGCTTTCTTGAATTGTTTTGGTATTTCTTTAGAGATACAAATCCTTTTGTTCGGATAATCAATAATCAAAATTTTGCCCTGAAATAGATTGGCTCCTAAAGTGCCAATATGCTTTTCAGAAGCGGTATTCATGGAATCCACTGAAATAGAATCCCCAAAATTTTTAAAATGCCCAATGTTTATCGCTCCAATATCCACCATGCCTAGTTTTAAATTCACCCTTCTAAATTTGAAGTTTTTTTCTCCCTCTGCCATAAACGTAAGCGTGGTGTCGATCTTGTTTTTCAGTGATTTATATTTTTCTAAGTATGGAGCTATGGAATTTCCATAAAGCATGGTATTGGTTGCTCCTAAATCGAATTGCATGTTAAACTTATGGGGCAAATCATCTATGGTGACGGGAATGTTTATTGAAAATCTATCATAGTATTTTCCAGACATTTCCGATCCATGCCATTCAAAAGGAAACCATTGAAGCTTTTGGGCAAATGAATGATGGATGATAGATAGTAGAATGAAACCTATTGCAGCTATTTTTTTCATTTTTCTAAATTTTTATTGAGGCTACAATTATGGCTTATGGTAAAAGTCTTCAAGCACATTACTATAAATGGCATTATTGATAGGACGCTTTATTTGGAAAACAGTTGGATTTTTTGCTCCTTTTGGCACAAGTATTAAATTACTCTTTCCTTCATTTTTTAGTTGGCTTTCCGCAACGCCCTCTCTGTTGTCAAATTTTACATCAAAATAGTAGAGGTAGGGGTAAATCCATGCCGTATAAAAATCTTTGTTTAAACCAGAATTTGTAATTATCTGCAATTTGACGTAATTGTTGTTGATAGCTTGCTGAAATTCAACGGCATTCAAAGGAACGCCATTTAAAACTGGCATCGCATCAAACTGACCATCTAACAGCACTCACTTTTGTATATCATTTAAAAATACCTCTAATAGCACATGTCCTGCACCAGATTCGGTTGTCTCAACATCTTTGGTTCTAAGACCAAGTACCCTAGCTTTCAAACCAACTGAATTTAAGCAAGCCGTGGTAACTATACCATATTCCACGCATCGAAATTGCTTACCCTCTTTTACTTCATGCAAAATAGAAATGGCATCACTTTTTTTAGGTTCATTGCTTCCGTTATGATTCCATTGTTGATGTACCCAATGTAAAATGCTCAATGCCTTTTCTGTATCGTCCTTTTTTGAAGCTATTAATGAGTCGATGGGATACTCTTTTTTAAGCTTAGCCAAATAGGGATTATTGCTGTTGTTTTCGTAAGCAAATTTCAATTCGCTATTTTTCTTTTTTTTCTCGTACCCTAGTTTTTCAAGTGCTATAGCCTTTCCATAAATTATCGTGAGAGCGTATAAAGTATCATTAAGCTGAACATAAAATGAACAGCTTTTGCCAGGCAATAAAGGAAATGATATACTGTCTTTGTTGGTCTTGAAAGTAAAAGAAGTCTTAGCCAGAATACCAATCGAAAGAGAATCCGCTCGCACTTCGGGCGAAATTATCCAACCATTGCTTGCTTCAGGATTATTTAAATAATAACTCGCTTTCTCAGAACTTGCCTTGATGCATGGTAGCCCCTTATAAGTTTTTTGGGCTGTTATAATTTGGTTGCTTAATACTATTACGAATAAGCTTAAAACGATTCTTTTCATTATCTAGTTAGTTCAATTAATTATTCTAATTCATCACTTGCTATTTAAAATTCCAGCCACATAGTCAATCCAATCATAATCCTTAATTTCTTTATCAATATAGTAATCAGGCATTATACCCTTGCTGTCAATAGCCATATCAGGAATCCTATAGCTTTTTGAGAGAGAATATCCTAACTCAAATTCTTTGCAAGGCGATTTTACAAAATACATATTGGATATATCTAAAACCCCCGATGTGGTAACGCCAAAAAGTTTGACCTTTTTTGCATAACAATCTAATTACCTATTTTCATATAATATATGTTATTCATTCAATAATTTAACTTCTTTTTCATTAAAATATAAACAAAAATAAATGCTGTTGCGGTGACAATTATGCTTGTTTCCATACCATTTTTATCACCTGCAAATAATGGATTTCCTGTTATGGTTATTAGCTTCATTGAAGGGTAAGCACTTAATGGAATTAAACCAAACCAAACGGCTCCAAAATAATTCCAAACCGTATGAGCAAGAGTTGCATTAAGCAAACTATCATATTTAATGATAATTAATCCAAAGATTAAACCTGCACTAAAAACATTGATTGAGGCTACTATTCCTGAATTTATTGCTCCAGGATGAAGCAACAAAAACAACAACGATGTAACGATTAGTGCCGTCCATTTTGAGTACTTATTTTGTAATAAAGAAAATAGATAACCATGAACTAATAATTCTTGCATTGCAGAATTAATGAACAAGATGGCAAAGTAGGTTAGTAGAAGCGATAAAGGCTCTGATATACTTGTTTTGACCACTCCATTGTTTATTATAATGATAGTCAAAACAGAAACTATTAGCCAAATAAACCCAAGAAAAAACCCAATTAGGGTATTTGAAAGCATTAATTTTTTATGAATTTTTACATAGGAAAGATTGCTTTTTTCAAACAATTTAATTACTACGAGGTGGCCAATTAATAACCCAACAAAGGGAAAGAATTCAAACAAGAAAGTAGTAACTGGTTTTTCTTGTTTTTTAATAAATGGCGATAAACTCTCTGCCAAGAGGATACCTAGAATAAAGAACACTAATAAGACTAGATATTTACCAATAATTTGAGCGAGTACCTTAATTTTTGTTTTCATTTTATTATTACTTACTATTACTACTTTTATTATTTCTCTGTGTGTTTACAACAACTGTTTCTGCAATTCTATCATGTAAAGTCATTCTGTTAGGATTCCAAATAATCTGCAAAAAGCCCAAACCAAATTCAAGTGAGGAGGCTATGTAGCCGAGACTTCTTTCAATACAATGCCATAAAGAAATACGATGATGATATAGTGAGTGAATACGAATACTACATAGCCACTTACCTAAAGTATAGCCATTTGTAAAAAAGGTTATTGCAGAAAAATAAAAAGTGGGTAAAAGTGCAAACCCAATTTTTATGTATTTCAAACTTTCTAATGATAAATTATCACCTTTTACACTAACATGTGATAATCCCTCATAATTTATTGACTTAATCGTTTTGCCATTAATTCTAAGTATATGATATAGGACAAAAACAATTAAGCACAGAAATGAAATGTCTATCAGAAATGCAAATACCCTCTTGTGATAAGAAGCCAATATATACCTTTTATCTGCTTCCAAGACATAGCTTCTATTAACAAATAATTGGAGCTTTAATTGATTTTTTATTGTTGACATAAATAAATATTATTTTTAGCTAGTGGTAAATAAAAAATTATACTTCCCTGCCAAGGTTTTGGCAGGTTGTTAACATTGTAGACTGGGGTTAGCATATTGCGCATTTGGCTAAATCTTGTTAATGCTACTAACAATAATGGTAGTATGAGTTTTATTTTTATAATGTTTTGCATAATTTTCTAATTGTTCAATAATATTTAGTTAGATAAAACTGGTTATTTAAGACTGTTTATAAATTTCGTTACCTCACCACTCAACAAATTCTTTGTACTACCTGATTTTTCCACTGCTTCTAAATAGGTTTTAAAAAAGGTGATGCCCCCATGAGGGATGATGGAGGCGAGTTTTTCTTTGCCTAAATTTGTAACGATAGTCTTTGTCATTTCTGCACCGAAATAATAGAATGGTCCACCCCCTTGTATGCCATCATCAGCAATTGTTTGGGCTTTTTCTTCGTTGTACTTCACAATTGTGTATTGGTATAAGCTATCTAACAATTTTCCAGCTTTTGCTATTGCTATTTCATATTCTGTTTGGGTTTTCTTGGCAGGTGGGTACACATAGCTTGCTGTTCCTTCTAAAAACAAGTAATTCATGGCATCTACCAAAGATTGTTCATTTTCTTTTCTTTTAATGGTATCTTTTATCTCTACTGCCGATTGACCTGTATGATAAGTTTCATGAACCATGGTTGGTAATATGGTTGCATAATCATCTTTATAATAATTCAAATCAATAGCTGCCACATCTTCTGCCTGCCAACCGTCTGCATCATTTACATAAAAGAACGATATCTTTCTCTTGAAGGCTGTGTTGGTGGGTAGGAGGGGGGATATGCGAGCGTTTATATAGTTGGTAATTTCTTGCTCATTGTGTTTTAAATCTGTTAACTGCTTTTTGTAATTGGCAAGATTATCTTTCACATCTGCAAAATCGAGTAAACCACTTGGGTTCATGTAACGATACAATACATCTAATGGTTTTTTGCTGTTGGCAATCTGTAAACAAGTGATTAATCGCTCTTTGGTAAGTGGCGTTTCATAAAAACTTTGATTATGATGCCTAATGAGCATGTCGAATTGGTGTAGGCTTATTTTTTTTGCTATTTCTTTATAACTGCTTTTTTCCGAACCTATGATATCTAACAACACTCGTGCAGGTTGAAAATCAAAACTGAGTTGGATGTTCGGATTTATATCATTTCTATTGAAATTGGGTACCGTTAAAGTTTCGCCTTTGAAAGCTGCACGGAACATGGTGTTCTTGTTTTTCTTTGCTAATAACCTAGTTCGAAGCTTTGCCACCAAATAAGCCACCCTAATGATACCTGCATCGCCGTCGGGCGGACGGATGGACAAACTATCCAAATACTTTTTAAAGTTGGTATAACTGCCATCTAAATGTGCATATCCAACCATAAGTTGCGTAGAAGCGGGTTGGGATAATGCTGCTACCAATTCAATGGCTTTATTTCTTTCCTCCACAGAAATGCTGTCGTTGAGCCATTGCGCTTCTCGTTGCGGCAGTTTCGGGTTTGCTTTTATTTTTTCCCAATCGAACTGAAAGGTTTTGGCTTGGCCAATAGCTGATGAAACCGAAAATAAAATTAAAGTAAACAAAAATGTTGTAGACATCTTAATTACCATAAAATGTTGAATTTAATTTGACAATATGAAGGAGCTTTAATTATTCAATATTCTGAGCACATTCTCTTTCGCTTTGTCAGACAGAATATATTTTTCCTCAAAATTTTTAACTGTTGTATCACTAATTCCACTTTTTAATAATGAAGTTTTGAGGAAATCGTAATCTGTTTTAGTTGATTTATCAGATTTTAAAATTGTCGCCAACCAATTCCAAACCTTTTCTTTTCCTATTTCTTTTTCTAATGCTGTAATAAGAAGTGGAATGTATTTATATCTATACGTTTCGTTTATTTCATTGCTTTTTACAGTTGGTAGTGATTTGGGATTGAAATCTTTCACTCTTTTTATATGTGCTGACATTTGAAGCTTGTAGTAGTTTTCACCTAAAATTTCTTTTATTGTTTGCAGTGCCAAATACTCTGTAATTCCTTCAAGAAAAAACCATCTTAATTCAGCATTTGGAACGAACATCGTTCCAAAATAGTAATGACCAAGTTCATGAGAAAGCAATTCGATGATAGAACTATCTTTTAAAACATTTTCATTTGGATTAAAGTAATAATTTAAGTTGTATTTATGGCCAATAATTGCAATTGTTGGATAAGTTACAAACAGCCAAGCATTTTTCTTTGAAATGGGTGTAGTAGATAAATAGGCAACGTAATTCTGATAGGGAATCTTTAATTTTCCCTCATAAAAACCTTTAATCTTTTCAGTCCAGTTATTCAGTACTTTTTCTTGTTCAGGATTTAGTTTAGCATCTATAAAATAGGTTTCCTTATTTTTTGTAAAATCGAAGATACCTGCATACATCAATAACGCAGTGGGATTATTTGATGTAGCACTAACTGATTTTCCTTTTTGGGGGGCTGAACCATTTACATAAATACTTTCACAATCGATACAATCTATTTTTAAGTCGTAGGTAACCTTATTAATCTCTACATCATTGTCAACATCATATAGAATAGGGTACCAGCAGGTTTGTTCTGAGGCTCTTATTGTTTTGCCGTTAAATGCAATATTTCCTTTCCAATCGTTCCTATTACTAGCCCTGAGAGTATCATTAATTACTGGAAATTTACCTACATAATTTATTTTAAATTTTGATGGCAAGAATTTACCTTTTTTATCCTTATCCGGAAAATAATACTGAAATGCTTCATCGGATTTTTCGCTTTCATAATATTTTTCAGGCGTATAATTAAACGTATCCGCTTCATCTCTAAAGTATCTAACATTCAATCCAGTATTTAACCAAATGCTATAATTTTTTAGAGTTGGTAAATTTGAATATTCCAAATCACCCACAATAGTGCCGTTTAGTACTGAAATTTTAATCTCTCCTGTCAGGTGAGGAACTTGGGCGAAAGGGGCTTGGGAAATAAAAATAATTAACGATAACAACAACTTTATTATTTTCATTGCTAATGTTTTTCAAACGATAGATTTCTATTTTTCTTCAGGATACAATTTATTGATCATTGCGATTATTGAATTGGCATCATTAATCGCGTTTTGATATCTTTCTAGTAATTGAGGCCAAGGAATTAAACGCTTGGTGTAGGCTTTTCCCTGAATATTTGAAAGAACTTGATATACTTCTTTAGGTTGTTTACTATCTATTCCTTGACTGATTAAAAACTGATATAGTCCCTTGTGAATATTTAGCCATGCTTCCTCAGAAGTACTCAAAGCTGCTAGTGTCCCTTGATAGTATTCCAAAATAGCTTGTACCAATTCATCCTTTTCAATTGTCATTATTTTACCTGCCGACGAAAAACCAGTAAATCTTGATTTATGTGGTCTTAAAAAAGAACTATTTCCTATAAAAAGACTTGCTTCTTTTAATGAATCAGAATTTGGCTCTTGCTCTTTGTCCAGTTTTGAAAGAAATGTGTAATTAGTATTTGCATTCTTATAAAAAATTTGAGCTTCTTTCACCCCATTTATATCGGACTGTAGATCTTTTTTAAGCCCAATTAAAAAAGTTTTTACCAACTCTTGTTCGTGCTTATGCTCGCTCCAGTTGTGCAACCAAATAGAAATGCTAACCGCAAAAACGATAATGAAAATTTCTACTAGAAATTCTTTGAGCTTATGCCATATAGTATTGTCTTTACTATTCCAAATCTTATAGATTTTCTTGGTGTGCTTGATTACTTCTTGATCTGCCATTATTACTTTAATTTATTGTTTATCCAAATTGTTATTTTACGTAAGTAATTTAGTGTATTTGCAAGCTAAATGGCAAAAGCTGAAGAAAAGAGTGTGATCTGTTTAGGATATTGAGGTTTTTCATGATAAAGAGGCTAATCATTGTAAATTAGGTTTAAACAATCAAGAGATTGGTCTTGTGTTGGGAATTACTCAATAAATGCTTATTTACTATAAGATACAAAGTATTGCTTTCGCACCTTTTCAACCTCCGCATAAAAAAAGAATTGGATTTCATTAAACTACTCCTATTTGTGGCAATATTACTACATAAAAGTCGAAAATCTTAAACAAAAATCGATAAACTTCGCTAAAAATCCCCTGAAAGCCAACATGTGAAGGCAGTTGTTTTTAATTTTCCCACCAATATCGCTTCTTCAAAAGGAATTGTGAGGTTGATCTGTAGCTTTCTATTGAAGTGTTGAGAAGCGTCTTTCACTGCTTTTCTGTTTACCAAAAACTGACGGTTGGCTCGAAAGAAATCGGGGGCATATGTTTTTTCAAGATGATCCATGTTCTGCGAAAGGATATGCTTTTTGCCTCCAAAAGTGTAGGCAAACGTATATTCTTTATCAATAAAGAAAAGGGCAATTTCTTTTTCGCTGAGAGGGATGATTTTATCCCCTTGGTGAATAATCACTGATTTTTCTTGTGTGGGCACTTTTTGTTTAAGCAGAAGAAATAAGTCAGAAAAATCTTGTTTGGGTGTGGCAAACTTTTCTTTCAGAGATTGGTATTTCAACAGTGTTTTCTCAATGCGTTCTTTGCTAAATGGCTTTAAAATATAGTCTATACCCACTGTGGCAAAGGCATCTATTGCGTAATGGTTGTAGGCAGTACAAAAAATGACAGGAGTGGTAATTTGTAATTTTTCGTACACTTCAAAGCTTAGCCCATCGCCCAATTCAATGTCAGAAAAAATGAGGTCAACCTGGGGTTTGGTTTTTATAAATTCAATCGCTTCTTCCACCGAATGCAGCATAGCTATGATAACAATATCAGGCTCAAGGGCAATCAGCGTTTTTACCAAATCTTTAGCGGTTAGTTTTTCGTCTTCAATAATGATGATGTTCATGATTCAAGTATGTGGAGATATACAATAAAGTTGTTTTCGTCGGCAATTATTTCAATTTCTTTGTTGGCCAATATTTGATAGCGTTTGTTCAAGTTTTGCAACCCGGTGCCAGAGGGTATTAGCAATCTTTTTGGTTGGCGGTTGTTATGTACCCGAATTCGATTGTTTTCTACGGATATATTGATGGTAAGGATTTTTTTGTCGCTAAAAGCATTGTGCTTGATGGCATTTTCCACCAAGGTTTGTAAGCCATAAACGGGCACTTTTTTCGAAAGGAAATTGTCTGGAATGTTTACGGAAAAAAGCAAGGAATCACCAAAACGAACCTTTTGAAGGTTTATATAGTTTTGGGTAAATTCTACCTCATCGGCAAGTTCAATCGTGTCTTGATTTTTGGCCTGAACAGAATAGCGCAGAAAATCAGAAAGTTGAAGGGTATAATCTTCTGCAACGCTTGAATTCTCGCTTATGAGCGATTTAAGCGTGCTGAGCGCATTGAAGAGAAAATGGGGTTGTAATTGTTGCATCAGCACTTGTTTTTGGGCTTCTAGGTTGCTCACTTTCAAAAGCTCTATCTCTTGGTCAGCAGTCGCTTTTTGTGTTTGAAGCAAAATGAAATTAGCAATAAACAAGATGATTGAATTAATAGAAAGCATCGCAATAAATGGATACACTTCATTGATATTATCGGGGCGAAGTTGAAAGATAGTTCCAATTTTAATGAGGGAAAATTGAAATGTAATTACGGATAAATAACTCAACACATATCGTTGCCAACTGCTGCTGTTCTTTACTTTGGTAACAATTAGTATGTTTAAATTCCAAACAATAAAAATCACCACTGTAATAATTCCTGTTAATCCAAGGAAATAAGTCAATGCAACTTTATTTAAAAAATAGGCTGGTGCACCGCCATACAATCCCAAAATGGGCGAAGTGAGCAGGGCAACTTTGTAGAGTCGTTTTTTCATTCCAAAATATAGAAGTGAAGTTATAAGATGGCAAAATAAACCATAAATGGTAGATATTTCGATTTCAAAACCAAAAATAGATACGGTGGCAAGAATAGACTTAGCAGTGTTAGGTGCGTTTGAAGGTGAGGCATAGTTTAGCTTTATATTGTCTGATAGATTCCTTTGTTTTATTGGCGTAAATATTTTTAGGCTGCTTTTGTTGTGTGTTATCTTTTTTAAATATTGCTTAAAATGCTAGGGCTGGTCCTCCTTCCAAATAAACTGCTCAATTTCTTCAATAAATTGGTCAGTATCTTCAATAAATTGGTCAATTTCTTCTATAAATCGGGCAATATTTTCAATATACTGGTCAATAAAATGAAAAAACAGGACAATTTATTTTTAAAATTTGCCTATTTAGAAAGACTTTGACATGCTATTTGGCCATTTTATAGTGAAAATGATGCCAAATGTGTCATTTTGGCAGAACTTGGCAATTACTTTCTACCAGCTTTAGTTCAACCGCTTTTGGCTAAACATTTCGACTATTTTCTATTTCTATTTCCGTAAAGGCACTTATAGCATCACTAACCGTTAATTTGGACGAGCAAAAGGGAAATTGTTCAACTATTTGCTTTCGCAAAAATTGATTCAATATTTAGATTAAGCAAAGTGGCTAGATTTTTCTTGTTAAGCACAAAACTTTTTTCCTTCAGTATTATCGAAAAACTCAAAAATCATTATGCCTTAATTCTTTTCTTTGAAAAAATGCTTTTGATGTTAAAGGATTTATTGAAACTAAAAGTGAAAGCATTGTAACTGTTTTTGGGATTTTGGTTGCTTATGATGGCGATACCTAACGAACTATGGCTGTTCAGCGGTACCATGAATTTGGTTTGTGCCAAAAAACCAAGGAAATAGGTTCTATTACTACCTAGATACCTTTTGTTCGGATATACGTAAATACCTTCTTGTGAATCTGTATCAGAACTAAAAATATGATTGGTGAATTGATTTTCAGCAATTCCCAAGCTAAGCCCAACTTGGAAGTATTTACAAACGGGTATTTTTTTGGTAACGTTTAAAGAGAATGTAAAAATTTCGTCACTGTAAGAATATTTATTACTGGAAAATAAATGGTTGGAAAGTACATAGTCAGACGGGTGGTTTGTGGAAGGATAATTATACATTAAAACATTACCACCAATAGCCCAGTTATTAACTTCATAAAGGTCTAGACCACCATTTAATATAATGCTTTCGGGTACTAAACTTCCAATTGCTGCACTTACTTCAATTTTTGACAGTTGTATTTTTTGAGCTAATGCACTTACAGAAATGGTGGTTCCTAATAAAATTACCATAGCAATTCCTAAAGTCCTGTTTCTTTTCATAAAATGATTTTTAAAACACAAACTTATTGGTAATTATTGATAGATGCCTACAATTGGGTATCTAACGCCACCACATATTGTAATGGTACAATGGTCACAATAAGTATTAGGGTTCAAGGGGAAATGGGTTGGAGTAAGGCAGAAAAAACGATTATAATATCAGAACTCCAGACCTTTCGCAGTTTAGGAAGCGGTAGTTTTAAAGATTAATTTCAAATCAGTACCAGGGAATATGGTTTCTGTTTTTGTGAGAAGTTCTGCAAGCTGTTCTGCAACGT